>NZ_SJZH01000006.1:0-254794 GCF_004959785.1 Tabrizicola sp. YIM 78059 | reverse complement strand
GAGATGAATCCCTCACGCGATTTGTGCAACAGAGCCGTCGTCCCCCGAAGACAGCGAGACGAAGTTCCGACCGGGCCCGGTATGGATCACCGAGCTTCCATCGCCATCGATGATCCGGTCGTTGCCGTGGCCGCCGTAAATCAGGCTATTGTTGCGCCGGCCACGAAGCCGAGAACAACCGCGCGACCTGTGGCGCCTCCGCTTGTTTGATCGGCGCGGATTATCCCGCCGAGTCCTCCCCTGTTGCTGTCCAGCGGGCGATCTGCTCAGGCGTGAGAACCTGCGCGCGACGTGCTAGGTAAGTTTCAAGAGCCTGCGCCTCAAACTTGCGAACCAGAGGGTCGGAGCGCATCTCTTCCATCAAGGACACAACCCGCGGCCAATGGCGCAAGATAGCTCGATCCTCAATCTCGTTCCGGTTGTAGCGCCGGTGTAGTCTTGAGTTCAGGCGATAGCGCGAGTGCTGCGCTCCATGGCCGTCGCCGCGGTCGTTCTTCATCAGGAACAGGTCTGGCGACTTCACCGCATAATGGTTCAGGCAGGCATTGGCGAACGTCAGCTGGTGAAACTTGGCCTTGTATCGGCTCTTGCTAGGCTTGCGCACCGAGGCGTTGGGCATCATCTGGCCGGCGCTGTTCACGACCCGGAACTCAGCGACCAGCGGATCCTTGGGCATGTGGTCGGTGCACCGACCAAAGAGTTTCGGCCGGAAGATTGACTTGTGGTTCACCGTACGCCGCATCGGCTGACCCTGTGATCGGGTGAACTGCTGCATCACCGAACCGCCGTTCCATTCCCGTAAACCATTGTCACCAAAAAGTTTCCAGAGCAGTGCGATCACGTCGGCGTTCTCTCCTACACTGTCCAACAGCTCGTCGACGGTGCCATCGCCAATTGAGACGTCCAGAAACTCGTCGGCGTCGATGTGCAATAGCCATTCGGCGCTGCGGATTAGCGGATCCGCCAGTGCCAGCCGAGTTGCGTTGAGCTGGGGCGAAGTTCCCTGCGGCGGCTGGTGATCGACATGCCGTAGGACCCCCAAGTCTTGAAGCCTGGCAAGCAAGCGGTCGGAGCCGTCCGTGCAGTTGTTGGTATATACGGTAATCGGGTCGAACCCGGCGGCGCGGTGGTGGGCGACCCACTCCACTACGAACATTCCCTCATTGCGCATGCAGCAGATCAGCGCAGCGCGGGGCTGGGTGGGGCCGAGAAGCAAATCCTGCGACATGGGCATTCCTTGGTGGCGGATACGGGTTGGTTGAGACAGGTGGTCTAGTGGCTTCCCTCTGGAACCTGTCGGGCGGCGGCGCGCAGATCGGTTAGGACGCGAGCGAGGGAATTGCGCATCCAGCAGCGAAAAGGGCATGGTGTCGCAGCCTCCGGCGCATGCAGCCCCAAAAATTTCTTCACCTGCAAACGCGGAATAGTCCTCGCGTCGTACTCCCTCGAAGTAGTCGCGGTATTTCCATTCGTGAGCCTCGTCCTGGGGGTTCCAGAAAAGGCTGGGAATACCGTAGGCTTCGGCAAGGACCAGACCGTGCAGGCTGGAAGAAATGATCGGCTCGCATGATGAAAGCCGCTTCAGCGTCCCGGCGACGTCCGGGTCGGTGACATCAATCAGTATGCTGCCTTCCAGCACCTCAAGAAGCGGCCTGACCGCAGAATGCTTCAGTTCCGAACGATGCGGCAACAGGCCAAAGCGGAAACGCTTTTCCTTGGCTCCAAGCCAACGCTCCGACGCAAAAAGTCCCGGCTCGCCTAAGGGGACATCGGGGCCTCCCGCAATCATCGAAGCCGTCCGTGGACCGCGCAAGGCTCCAAGGATCACCGCCAGTTCCTCGATATGGAAAGGCTACGTAGCAAGCGTTCCGCTTCCCCAGACAAAAAGCGGACGATGTCGCCGCCTTTGGCGCGCCTTGCGAGGATGGAAAACGCTACCGATGCCTATCCCATCGGAGTTTTCGGCGCTGGCCCAATATATTGACCGCCCCGAAAGATGGGCAAGGATGGGGCCTGCGATCTCGTCTCCCAGATTGTGCCCGCCGCTGCCCGGCCGCCACCAGTAAAGCCCAATTGCTTTCATTTCGCTCATAGTCCTTCCAAATAAGGAAACCTTCGGGTTAGATCGGCCTCACATTGTTTTTCGACCACCGGTTGCCATCTCTCTACCGGTTCAACGCGAGAATCATTGAAGTCATGCACCGTGCGCAAGAACATGCGAGCGCCGCCCAAGAGCCTATGGCCGAACCGCTTTGGTGCTTTGCGATGGCTAATCGCAAGGATGTTCTTGCCAGAGGGAGTGCCAACCATGGTTAGACCGGCGTTTATGAAGGGGTAGCGCTGGCGAAAAATGACTGGTTCGGTGCCTGTTCCGTAGCCTTGCCCGGTACTGGAACGCAACACCAGTGCATAACCGAGAGCATATGAAATGAAGAACGGCCGCGCAGAAACTCCGGCCAAGTCATCGGGGCCGAGACCCTCCAGATCTCTGCGCAGCCGCGCGACGAAATCGATCGCCAAGCCATCGTCGTCGTCCAGCACAACCTGCACGATATGGTCGGTCTTGAAATGTCTTTCCATGAACTTGCGCAGCGGCCGTCGGGCGGGCGCCGATGGGCGCGCTAGGATGGTAAAGCGGCGATGCGAATGGTCATAAGCGGTATTGCACAGGCATTTCAGTTCCTCCATTGCCCATTCCGGCAACTCACTGCTGGTCAGCACGAGATGATGGAAATCAGGATCGGTCTGTCCGCGCAGCGAAGGCAGGGTGATACCGCCAAACAGATCGAGACGCGATCTTAGCCGGGCAGTTTCGAACAGCAGTACGGCGTCTCGCGAGGCGTCGCTTTTCCAGCCGGATGTGCCCAGAAAGGAAAATCGGGTAACGACAAGGATCGGTGCGCGCGTGATCTCTGAAGCTTCGCCGACAGCGATACATTGACTCGGCTGGCTGCTCATCGAACATATCCACCCAAATTTCTTGTGTCCGAAGCGGCGATCAGTAGGTTTTCCAAGGCCGTGCCCTGCGCCAGACCTGCGGCAGATGTCGAATTGTCGGTCTCGACCCGGGTGACGAACAGGGGCAGGCCCGCGTGTTTCTCCATCTGCCAGTCAAGCCAGGCCTCGGCCATCAGCGCCTCGTGCGTCATCTCGCGCAAGGGGGCCAGAAGATCGGTGGTCGAGGCCCGCTCGATCCCGGCGTGGCCGACCGCGCCGATGTCGTCGGCGGGTGCGACGATGTGAAACGGGTAGCCTGCCGTTTGCGGACTGGCGAGCGCCGCACGCGGCCCGCCGATGCCCAGGATTGCGATCAGCGCACCGGGCGCGTCGGCCAGGATGGCGCCGCCCGCACGGTTTCGGCAGAAATCGCGCTGTCCCTGTCGCCCAGCCAGCCGGCCAGTGAAGCGCAGCCATTCGCCGTCGGCACGAAGGTTCCAGACATCATGCCCGTCCAGCATCGCCTCCAGGCGTTCAAGGTCGATCGCGCCCGCCGTATGGCCGGCAGCCTCCCCGGCCTCGGGTTTGCCGGTCCCGACCGGCAGGCGGTCGCGCAGGCGCAGGGCGATGTCGTCGATCACCCTGTCCGCCAGCCGGAGCACCAGGCCTGTGTTGTCATAGGCGATCACGTCGCCATTGCGAGCGCGGACCAGAACGCCATGGCCCGCCCGGACGGCCATTTCCTCGGGGGGGGTCTCGCGCTCGTCGGTCATGGATCCACTCTCGCTTGCGCCGTTGTCGTCGCTGAGGGCGCCATATTGCAAACAGGGTCTGTATCGCTATAACCGATTGATAGTCCACGTTCCAGCGGAACGGAGCGGGGCCAGGGGCAAAGTCAACGGGCCGGGGTCACGCCGAATGTCAGCCGTCAGCGATGGTCCGGATGACCTGCCGCCGCTGCTTGCCCCCGACGCGGCCGCAGATGCGTCACACCGCTTCCGTGTCCTCCGGGATCGGGCGGCGCTGTGGTTCGAACCCGGTGACCGGGCCCTGATCGTCACCTTCGACAATCTCGCCACGATCGACCACCCCTACCCCCGGAGTCCCTGGCTGAAGAACCTGGTTCAGGACTTGGGATTTGCCCTTCTCGGGGTGCAGTCCTTCGCCAAGGACTGGTATCGCAACCCCGACGCCGTGCCACTGGTCCGGCAGCTTGAAGCAGACGGGTTCTTTGCCCGCTTTGACAGGGTGGTCTTCATCGGCGCGTCGATGGGGGCTTTCGCCGCGATCAACATGGCCACGCTGGTTCCCGGGGTTTCGGTGATCGCGCTTTCGCCGCAGTCAACGATGTCGCGGAAGATTGCCCCGTTCGAGGGCCGCTTCGGCTGGGCAGTGAAACGCAGCGACTGGACGACGCCCCATTTCCTGGATGCCGCCGAGACGGTCCGCCGGCTGGACCGGGTCGTGGTGCTTTTTGACGGACGGGTGAACGAGGATCGCCTGCATGCCGCGCGGCTGGCTGGTCCCAATGTGCAGATGCTGCGCATCGATCACACCACGCACGAGGCCGTTCGCGTGGTGCTGAAATGCGGCGCGCTGGGGCACCTGATCGCCGGGGTGGCCGAACGGGGCCAGCCGGGGCCCGAGTTCTGGCAGGCCATGCGCAACCGCCGCACCGTCCGCAAGTGGGCGCGCGCCTTCTTCGAACAGGTGACGGCAGAGGGGCACCCCGCCCGTATCCGGGCAGCGGGGGCGGCCCTGCTCAGGCAGGACGACTATCTTTTCGTACATCGTGGCCTGAAACGCCTGGCAAACAGCGGTATTGACTGAGTTCACCCTGCCCGCAGAAACAGGGCCGAGCCGTTCCGCGCGGCCTCGGTGTCCTCGTTAAAGCCGACAGCGGCCAGTGCCGGGCCGAAGGCCTGCCGACATGCGGCAAGTTCGGCATCGCTGTCCACCGGAAAGACGATCCTTCGCACACTGTCCAGCGGTGCTGCGGCAAGGATTTCCGGGCTCAGGCCGGCACGTCTGCCGACCCGCAGCAGATCGGGCCGGAAGTCGCGCAGACAGGCTGCAAGCCCGCCGGCCTCGGTCTGGCGATCCCCCGGCAGACGCAGCCTGCCACCGACCAGCTTCAGCACGGCACTGTCAGTCAGCCCGTTGCGGCGGTGGATCGCCGCCGCCGCGGCCATCATTCCTGCCGTTTCGTCCTGCATCATGGCCACAAGGCCCTGTGTCGCCTGCAGCGCCTTGATCGCACAAAGGCCGACGCCCGACCCCAGATCAAGCATCCGGCGCGCGTCTGCCGTGTAAAGGGTGATGTTGCGGGCGTGGCGGCGGTCGAGCTTGCCGGCCAGAACGGCCATCACCCCCTCGGCCGAGAAAAGTAGCGGATCGGCGGGCAGTTCGATGTCCTGATTGCGTACCCAGGCAATGCCGGGATCCTGCGACAGCGCAACCCCGCCGAGGCGGTAGGGATCGACGGCCCTGGCGTTCCAGCCCGAAACCGGTGCCGGATCGTTGCGCGGTTTCATGGCTGCGGCCTCGACGGTGCGTCGTTCGACCCGGCTCATCAGCTCGGCTATCCTTGCGGGGTCGCGGGCCTTGGGGGGCTTGGCCTCGACCTTGGTGATCGGCACCTTGCCGGCTTCGATGAGGCGGGCGCGCATGCTTTGGTAGGCCTCGGTCTCGCGCAGCTCGGCAAGCCGCCGCTCGACCCTGTCCAGCGCCGCCTCGTGCAGTTCGCGCAGGATCGGGTCGGTCAGAAGCTGTGCCATGATCGCGGCGCGCGCCTCGGCATGGCGCAGGATGCGGGTGTCCGGCACCTCGTTGCGGTCCTGTAGCGACCAGTAGTCGGCGTTGTACTTGTCGGCCTTGTTGTTCACGTTGCCGCGCAGCCTGCGGATGACATAACTGTCGATCGACTTGACGGCGTAGTGGTTCATCTGGGCCCAGTTAAAGCCGACCGTGCGCCGGATCGAACGCCAGCCGCGGAACTTGAAATAGTCCTCCATCCGCTCGCCCGATCCGTTCAGCCAGTGGACAGTATCGGGAAAGTCCCCCTGGAGATGCTTGTTGCGTATCGTGGGGCGGTGGATGCCCAGCTTCCAGTATTCCGGGTCGAAGCGGAACAGCGTCTTGACCCCCCAGCCCATGCGCCACAGGGGGGGTGCGGCGCGGGTGAACTGTTCGGTCACCGGGGCGCGCGACCAGTCGATCACCCCGTTCGACCCGAAGATCCGCCAAGTGACGACGATGCCGTTCGCGCCCTTGGCCACCACATCATCCAGCATGCCGTCCAGATGGCCCGAGGGGTGGTTGATTGCCAGGAACTCGTCGGCATCGAAAACCATCACCCAGTCGGCCGCCGCCACCAGCGGTTCGGCCTGGGCATGGGACAGCGCCGAAGGCTGCGGCTTGACCCCTTCGCGGATCACGTTCGGGCGGTGATGCCCCAGACCCAGCGCCTGAAGCCGTTGAAGCATCTCGACTGTGCCGTCCGTGCAGTCGTTGGTGTAGACAAGGATGTCGGTGAAGCCGACTGCAAGGTGATGGGCGAACCATTCCAGCAGGTAGGGCGCCTCGTCCTTCATCATCGACACGGCCATGATCGTGCCGTGCGGGCTTGTCCGCTTCAGTTTGCCAAATGCCAGGGCTTCCGGTGCCGGGGACGGCATCTGCGTCAGATCCAGCCGAGGTTCACGCGCGCAGGCATCTGATTGCGCGGCCGGAAGGGCGCGATCCCGGCGTCGACCCCGGTTGCCGGTGCGGCATTCAGGGCGCCCCTCATTCGCCCCCCAGCGCCTGTTCGGGGTCGATCCCCACCTGTTCGCACATGCGCGCAACATAGGAATTCCTGAGCGGCGGGTTGTTGCGCCACCAGGGCTTGGTCCCGTTGGTGTAGAGATGAACCGATACAGTGGCATCGGTGAAATGTCCCTCGACCCTGCCGTAGGGGTCGAAGAACACATCGTTCAGCTGGAACGGCACCGGATACAGGACATCCGGTGTCATCGCCTTGTCGTAGTCCCCCGACTTCTGGGCAAAATAGGTGAAGGCCTGCGGGCCGAAGGCGGTGCGTTCGGTCTTGTAGATGGCGGCCGCATGCGACAGGCCGCCCTTTTCGGTGTTGCGGTCCATCTGCTTGCGCTGCTTCTTGCTCCACCACGGCGGATAGTCCGGCAGGTTGTCGTAGTAGTCGAGCAGCAGGTCCATCAGCTCACAGTCCGGCGGCAGGCCGACGACCCCACAGTTCAACGCCCCGCGCATCCCGTGGCCAGCAAAGACATAGTCCCATTCGTCGGGAAAGGGCTGGTGGCAGAAGGCGTCACAGTCGATCCACAGCGCGCCCGTCTTCCGGATCATCTTGTAGCGGAACACGTTAGACAGGAACGAGGCAGAGGTCGCTTCGACCAGATCCATGTCCAGGTCCATGATCTCGGACGCCGGCCGGATGACCACGCCCTCGGGGGCATTTGTGACGTCATGGGTGCAGAACAGGGTGACCGGATGCCCGTGCAGCAGGTGTGACTTCAGGCACAGCTGGTTGAGGTAATGCAGCCTTTGCCCGATCCACAAGGAAGCCACTGGGCGACGGTTCAGGATCATGGCCGATGATGTCCATTCTTGCGGGAACGTGGCAGGATTGCAGGGTTTTCCTAGCTGATAGCCCGGCAGGTGACAACACGCTCGGGCAGTGCCCTGCTGTCCTTGCCGGCTTCAGATCCGCTTTCCGGCCAGCAGTTTCGGCAGTTCCCCGGTCAGACCCGCCGCCTGGCGGATGAAGCCGCGGCGCAGGCCGGGAAGGGCGCCGACAAGACCCATGCCGAGGTCGCGGCCCAGCCGCAGGATCGGGTTGTCGTTCGAAAATACCCGGTTCACCGCATCCATGCCCAACGCAAGGGCGGTCGCATCGAACCGGCGCCAGCGCTGGTATTCCTCCAGCGCGGCCGGACTGCCCGGCTCTTCGCCGCGGCGCCGTGCCAGGATCAGCACTTCGGCCAGCGCGGCCACGTCGCGCAGGCCCAGGTTCAGCCCCTGCCCGGCGATGGGATGCACCCCATGCGCGGCATCACCCACCAGCGCGAGGCGGTCCGCCACGAAACGCTCGGCCAGGGACAGCGACAAGGGATAGGTGAATCGTGAACCCGCCAGCTCGATCCGGCCGAGGAAATCCCCGAACCGGGGCCGCAGCGCGTCAAGATACCGGTCATCCGGCAGCGCCTGGATCGCGGCGGCGGCGGCGTCGGTCTCGCTCCAGACGATGCTGGAATGATGCCCGCCCTTGAGCGGCAGGATGGCAAGCGGCCCCGACGGCATGAAGAACTGCTGCGCCACCCCCATGTGGTCGCGTTCGTGCCGGATCGCGGTGACCAGCGCGGTCTGGCCGTAGCCCCAGCCCACGCGCCGGATTCCCGCCCGCGCTGCAACGCCCGAGCCGCGCCCGTCGCAGCCGACGAGCAGACCCGCCGTCACTACCTTGCCCGAGGCCAGCGTCACGGTCACCCCGGCGGGGCCCACCTTCTGCGCCTCGACCGTCTCGCCGGACAGAAGGGTGATGCCTGGTGCGGCCTGAATCGCGGCGAGGAAGGCGGCGTAAAGGAAGCGGTCCTCCAGCATGTGGCCCATCGGGCCTTCCTCGATCTCGGCATGGTCGAAGTGCAGGAACAGGGGCGATGCCCCCTCGCCCGCGCGGCCGTCGCTGGCCCGTATCTCCAGGATCGGCTGCGCCTTGTCGCTGACCGTGCCCCAGACCCCGATCGCGGTCAGCAGACGGACAGAGGCGATGGCCAGCGCATAGGCGCGCCCGTCGAAGCCGGCCTCGGCCCGGGCCGAGGCGCGGCGAGCATCGACGACGATCACCCGGAACCCGCCCTGGGCCAGCGCCAGCGCCAGCGCCGGGCCATTCAGCCCGCCACCCGCAATCACCACATCGGCATCCCAGCTCATGTGACCTTCTTATCCTGCGGGCGCGGATTGTCCATGCGTCGGCAAGCCGCTACCCTTGCCGAAACCATGGGGGCGACATGACCGGAACCTGGGCGAACCTGACCGCATCTGAACTGGGGCGCGAGATCGACGGGGGCCGTATTCATCCCGTCGAACTGACCGAAGCCTTCATCGACGCCATCGAAAGTCACCCGCTTGCCCCCCGGATCTATGTCCGCACCACGCCTGCCCGCGCCCGGGCCGAGGCCATGGCCGCCGCCACCCGTGCCAAGGCGGGGCTGCGCCGGGGCCTTCTGGACGGTGTGCCGGTCAGCTGGAAGGATCTGTTCGACACCGCCGGCGTGGCGACCGAGGCAGGATCGGCGCTGCTGAAGGGGCGCACACCAGACCGCGATGCGGCGGTGCTGGAGACGGCAACCCTGAACGGGCTGGTCTGCCTGGGCAAGACGCACATGTCGGAACTGGCTTTCTCGGGCCTTGGCTTGAACCCGGTCACCGCGACGCCCCCCTGCCTGAATGACGATCGAGCGGTGCCGGGTGGGTCGTCCTCTGGTGCGGCGGCTTCGGTTGCCTTCGGTCTTGCGCCTGCGGCTATCGGATCGGACACCGGCGGTTCGGTGCGCATCCCGGCGGCGTGGAACGACCTTGTGGGATTGAAGACCACCGCCGGCAGCCTGCCGCTGACCGGCGTGGTGCCCCTGTGCGAAACCTTCGACACGATCGGTCCCCTGGCCCATTCGGTCGAGGACTGTGCGCAGCTTCTGGCCGTCCTGTCGGGCACGAAACCGGCCGACCTGTCGGGCACCAGCCTGTCGGGCGCGCGCCTGGCCGTGCTGGAGACCGTGGCTCTTGACGATCTGCGTGACCGGCCCGCACAGGGCTTTGACGATGCCACCCGTCGCCTTGCCCGTGCCGGGGCCGAAATCACCCGGATCAGCGCGCCGGAGGTGGCCGAGGCGATGGGTCTGGCCGGCATACTGTTTACTGCGGAAGCCTATGGCATCTGGAGGGAAACGATCGAAAGGGCTCCGGAAAAGATGTTCCCGCGCATTCTGGAACGTTTCCGATCGGGCGCGCAGTTCCCGGCCATGGACTATGTTGCCGCCTGGCGCCGCCTGCACCAGTTACGCGGGCTGTGGGCGGCACGGGCGGCGGCCTTCGATGCGGTGCTGCTGCCCACGTCGCCGATCCTGCCGCCAGATGCCGGACGTCTGATGTCCGACGATGCCTATTACGTCACAGAAAATCTTCTGGCCCTGCGCAACACCCGGATCGCCAACCTCATGGGCCTTTGCGCACTGACGCTGCCAACCTCGCAGCCCTCCTGCGGGATCAGCCTGATGGGCGCGGCGGGCGGCGAAGCGCGGCTGTTGCGGCTGGGCGCTGCGGCCGAACAGGCACTGCGCTAGGCTCGGGCACATTGATCCACGGCCGCGCCGCCGGGCGTCCCAAGCGCAAAAGCCACAATCGGCCGCCCCAACCTGCTCAGCTTGCAGGGTTTTTCTGGACCTTGCGCCCGCGACTGGCTATCGTCTGCAAAAATGGGGCGACCAGACCCCGACCTTGAGGCAGCAATGGCATTTCCTGAGCGGTTTTCGAACCTGCCGGACTATGCGTTTCCGCGTCTGCGGAAGCTTCTGGATGCGTACGCCCCCGGCGGCGAACCCATTGCCATGACCATCGGCGAGCCGCGCCATGCCATGCCCGATTTCGTCGGGCCGATCCTTGCCGCCAACCTGTCGGGCTTCGGCGTCTATCCGCCGAACGAGGGCACGCCCGAGCTTCTTGCCACGATTTCGGGTTGGATCGCACGGCGCTATGACGTGACCGTGGCCGAGGACCGGCTGATGGCACTGAACGGCACCCGCGAAGGCCTGTTCAACGCCTGCATCGCGCTGTGCCCGGAGACGAAGAACGGCAGGAAGCCGGTCGTCCTGATGCCGAACCCGTTCTACCAGGTCTATGCCGTGGCCGCGCTGACGGTCGGGGCAGAGCCGGTCTATGTGCCAGCCACCGCAGCGACCGGCTTCCTGCCCGATTACGCCAGCCTGCCGAAGGACGTGCTGGACCGGGTGGCGCTGGCCTATATCTGCTCGCCCGCCAATCCGCAGGGCGCGGTGGCATCGGCCGACTATCTGGCCGATCTGCTGGCCCTTGCCGAAAAGCACGATTTCCGCGTCCTGGCCGACGAATGCTATTCGGAAATCTGGCGCGACGCGCCACCGCCGGGGCTGTTGCAGGTGGCCGCTGGGCAGGGGGCCGACCCGGAGCGCGTGCTGGTGTTCCATTCGCTGTCGAAGCGGTCGAACCTGCCGGGGCTGAGGTCGGGCTTTGTTGCGGGTGGGCCTCAGTGCATGGCACGTATCCGCCAGCTGCGATCCTTCGCGGGGGCGCCCCTGCCCCTGCCTCTGCAACGGGTGGCCGAAGCCGCCTGGGCGGACGAGGATCACGTCAAAGCCTCACGCGCGCTTTACCACCGGAAATTCTCTGATGCCGACCGCATCCTTTCAGGTGTGCAGGGCTATCAGCCCCCCGGCGGCGGCTTCTTCCTCTGGCTGCCGGTCGAGGACGGCGAGGCGGCGGCCCTGAAACTGTGGCGCGAAACAGGGGTGCGGGTGCTGCCCGGCGCTTACCTGTCGCGCGAGGTCGGGGGCGAGAACCCCGGCAAGGGATACATCCGCGTGGCGTTGGTCGCCACGCCGGAAGAAACGCAGCGCGGGCTGACCCTGCTCCGCGACTGTCTTTATCGGTAGGTGAGGGACGGCATGGCATCCTTTCAGGCACGGCAGCGCGATCCGCTTCTGGACCAGACGACGCAGGCAATGCTGGAACGCCGGGGGCGCGAGCTTCTGGGGCTGGTCCTGATCCTGATCGGGGTGGCCTTCGCGCTCATGTTGGGCAGCTACTCGCCCGAGGATCCGGGCTGGATGGTGGCCACCGACGAACCTGCCCGCAACATGCTGGGCCGCTTCGGGGCGGCCGTCGCCTCGACCCTGATCATCCTGATCGGCAAGGGTGCCTGGTCGATCCCGCTGATCTTCATGGCCTGGGGGGTGCGCTTCATGATCCACCGCGGCGGCGAACGCGCGCTGGGCCGGGTGGTCTTTGCCGTGATCGCGGTGGCCTTCGCCGCCGTTCACTGCGCGACCCTGGTGCCGGGGTCCGACTGGGCGCATACCTTCGGTCTTGGCGGGCTGTTCGGCGACACGGTACTGGGGTCGCTGATCGGTGTGGTTCCGGGCAGCGCCGGCTTCGGGCTGAAGTTCCTGTCGCTGCTGACCTTTGCCGGTCTCATCGTCTTCATGCTTTATGTCACCGGCTTCGACCTGGCCGAGGTGCAGGCGATCTGGCGGTTCCTGCTGCTGGGGTCGATCCTCGGGTACAATGCCGCCGCCCAGGCACTGGGGTCGGGTGCGCGCGGCGCGGTCAGCGGGGCGCTGGCCTTGCAGGACCGTGCGCGCAGCCGGGCCGCCGCCGCGCCCTCATCGTTGGGACGCGATGCAGGGATTCGCCGCGCCGTGCCGCCTGTGGCCGGTGCCATGGCGCCCGAACCGCTGCGCGCCAGCCCGGCGCGCGCACCGGCCCAGCCGGCCTCGTTGCCCTCGGGCCGCTCGCGCGTCATGACGCCCCCGTTGCGGTCGGAGGCCCGGCCGGCCGCCCCCCCCGAGCCTGCATCCGCGGCGCCTTCGATGACCGCCCCGAGGCTGGGCCTGCTGGAACGTCTGCGCCGCAGACACCAGCCCGAGCCGGAGCTGGTCGAAGCCGAGGCCCCGTCCTGGGATGCCGCGATGCCGACCGAAGACCGGATCAAGGCGCGGATTTCTGACGTGATCCGCAGCCGGCTGAAGCATTCGCCCGATTTCCCTGTGGCCCCGCCGCCGCTGCCGCAGAGCGCGCGCGTGGAACCTCCGGTCATGCGGCCCAAGGGTCCGGCGCCGCTGATTGCCGACACCCGAACCCCACCTGTGGCCACCCGTGTCGCCACGCCGCCGCTGACTGCCCCACATGCTGCCACCCAGCCGGCCTGGCAGGCGGAAGGCAGCGATGAGGACGACGCGACCGACAACATGTCCGCCTCCGAGGCGGCGTGGGGCGAACCGCTGGAGGACGACCTCGACGACGCGCCGCTGGAGGATTTCGATCCCGCACCCCGCGCCCTTGGTCCGGCAAACGACCGTCGCGGCGTGGTGCAACATGCCGTGCGCAAGCCCACCCCGTCGCGTCAGGCACTGGCCGAGACGCAGCCCGCCCTGCGATTCGATGATGCCGCGCCAGCCTACGAACTGCCGCCGCTCAGCCTCTTGGCAAGCCCCTCAACGGTGCAGCGCAGCCAGCTTTCCGACGAGGCGCTGGAAGAGAACGCGCGGATGCTGGAATCGGTGCTGGATGACTATGGCGTGAAGGGCGAGATCGTTGCCGTCCGCCCCGGCCCGGTGGTGACCATGTACGAGCTGGAACCGGCGCCCGGCCTGAAGGCCTCGCGCGTGATCGGCCTGGCTGACGACATCGCGCGGTCGATGTCGGCCTTGTCGGCCCGCGTCTCGACAGTGCCGGGCCGGTCGGTCATCGGCATCGAACTGCCCAACGCGCATCGCGAAAAGGTGGTGCTGCGCGAGATCCTGTCCAGCCGCGACTTCGGCGACAGCCAGATGCGGCTGCCCTTGGCGCTGGGCAAGGACATCGGCGGGGAACCTGTCGTGGCGAACCTCGCCAAGATGCCGCACCTGCTGATTGCGGGGACGACGGGTTCGGGCAAGTCGGTCGCGATCAACACGATGATTCTCAGCCTGCTCTACAAGCTGACGCCCGAGGAATGCCGGCTGATCATGATCGACCCGAAGATGCTGGAACTCTCCGTGTACGACGGCATCCCGCATCTTCTGTCCCCCGTCGTGACCGACCCGAAGAAGGCCGTGGTGGCGCTGAAATGGGTCGTGGGCGAGATGGAGGAACGTTACCGCAAGATGTCCAAGATGGGCGTGCGGAACATCGAGGGCTACAACGGCCGCGTCCGCGAGGCGCTGTCCAAGGGCGAGATGTTCAAGCGCACCATCCAGACCGGCTTCGACGAGGAAACCGGCGATCCGGTGTTCGAGACGGAAGAGTTCGCGCCGCAGCCCTTCCCCTACATCGTCGTCATCGTGGACGAGATGGCCGACCTGATGATGGTGGCGGGCAAGGAGATCGAGGCCTGCATCCAGCGCCTTGCCCAGATGGCGCGGGCGTCGGGCATCCACCTCATCATGGCGACGCAGCGGCCTTCGGTCGATGTCATCACCGGCACGATCAAGGCGAACTTCCCGACGCGGATCAGCTTCCAGGTCACCTCGAAGATCGACAGCCGGACGATCCTGGGCGAGCAGGGGGCCGAGCAGCTGCTGGGCGCGGGCGACATGCTCTACATGGGCAACGGCGCGAAGATCACCCGGATCCACGGGCCGTTCGTTTCGGACGAGGAAGTGGAAGAGATCGTCAACCACCTCAAGAGCTTCGGCCCGCCGGTCTACATGTCGGGCGTTGTCGAGGGGCCGGAGGACGAAGTCGCCAGCGAGATCGACCTTGTGCTGGGCCTGGGGGCGGGCGAAGGTTCTTCGGACGACGCGCTTTACGACCAGGCTGTGGCGATCGTCGCGCGCGATCGCAAATGCTCTACCTCCTACATCCAGCGCAAGCTGGGCATCGGCTACAACAAGGCCGCCCGCCTGGTGGAACAGATGGAGGAACAGGGCATCGTCACCCGCGCAAACCACGTCGGCAAGCGCGAGATCCTGGTCGAGGAACGCTGACCGGCGTTCCAATTCGGCCATACGGTGATTCGGCGTCAGCGGCTCGATCGGGCAGAATGCGGGCAGTTCTGCCCTGGGGAGATGGGGGCCCGCTTCGGTTGAAAGTCAGGCAGTGGATATAATCATGGGCTTACCATGGGCTTTGTTTGCGAAACGCGAACAACCCTTCGAATTTTCAAAGCTTTTCTGTTGCAATCTGGAGTTGTGGGCCTAGCCTGACTTCATGCAGGGCGTGTTTGCGCCCTGCGGATGGGGACAGCGTGAAGGGTCACTGCGCCATGGCTCTCGACAGACTTTCGGACGATCTCGAAATTACCGATGAACTGCCCGTGGGCACGACGATCTTTCACGGCCAGTACCGGATCACGAAGTTTCTCAACAGTGGCGGCTTCGGCATTACCTACCTTGCCAAGGACAGCCTGAACCGCGACGTGGTGCTGAAGGAATGCTTCGTCGGCGCCTTCTGCCGGCGCAGTCAGACCCGGGTCCGTCCCCGGTCGGAAAGCGGGCGGGTTCACCTTGGGAAGGTGATGCGCGGCTTCCTGCGTGAGGCGCACACCCTTGCCGCCATGTCGCACCCGAACATCGTCCGCGTCCACCAGGTGTTCGAAGACAACGACACTGCCTACATGGCACTGGACTATGTCCGGGGCTACGACCTGCTTCAGGTCGTCGATGAGGGCAAGATGCATCTTGCCGCCGGGCAGCTGGTCGATCTTGCGCGCAAGCTGCTGTCGGCGCTGGATCATATTCACCAACGCGGGATGCTGCACTGCGATGTCTCTCCTGACAACATCTGCCTCAGCCTGAGCGGAGAGCCGGTGCTCATCGACTTCGGCGCCGTCCGCAGTGCCACCGCGCAAGATGCCTCGCTGCAGACCGGACTCAGCATGGTGAAGGATGGCTATTCCCCTTACGAACTTTATTCCGGCGGCGCCACCGCCGGACCGTGGAGCGATCTTTACGCGCTTGGGGCCACACTCTACCACGCCATTACCGGCGCTGCGCCAGCCGATTGCCAGAGCCGCCTATCCGCCGCGGTCGAACGCCGCCCGGATCCCGTCACGCCCCTGGCGGGACGCTTTGCCGGCTACCCGGCCGGGTTCCTTGAAAGTATCGACAGGGCAATGTCGGTCAGGCCGTCGGCGCGCGTCCAGTCTGCGCGGGACTGGCTGAGCGCCCTTGCCCCCAGAGATACGGCAGGCGACCGCAGCATCGTCCTGCTGCGCAAGGCGCCGGTGACAGGCGGTTCGGTCCGCCCGGTGCGCCCTGTCAGACCAGGTTGAACGCGGCCCGTCAGGCCGGCACCGGCAGCCTGGCGCCTGCGCGCCGTCCCTTGCCGGCTTCGCGCAGATAACGGGAATAGCCCAAGTCGGCGGCCTCGATCTCGGCCCGGCGGCCACTGACGATGTCGGCCAGCACCCGGCCTGAACCTGCAGCCATTGTCCAGCCAAGCGTGCCGTGGCCGGTGTTCAGATACAGGTTGGCAATCGGCGACCGACCGACGATCGGAGTTCCGTCCGGGGTCATCGGACGCAGGCCGCACCAGAACGTCGCGCGCGACTGGTCGCCTGCGCCGCCGAACAGATCCTCGACCGAATGCGTCAGCGTAGCCTGACGCTTGGCCTTCAGGCTCAGGTCGAAGCCGGCGATCTCTGCCATGCCGCCCACACGGATGCGGTCGCCCAGCCGCGTGATGGCGATCTTGTGCGTTTCGTCCATTACGGTTGACAGCGGCGCGAGGCCCTCATCCACGATCGGGACAGTGATCGAATAGCCTTTCACCGGATAGACCGGCAGCCTGATTCCGAACTCCCGCACCAGCATGGGCGAGTAGGAACCCAGCGCCACCACGAAGGCATCTGCGGTCACGGGCCCTTCGGAGGTGTGCGCCGCAATCACCCGGTCGCCTTCGACCTGAAGCCGGTCGATGGTGACGCCATAATGGAAGGTCACGTCCTGAGCTTGGGCCAGCTGCGACAGGTTTTGGGTGAACTTGAAGCAGTCACCTGTCTCATCCCCCGGCAAGCGCAGCCCGCCCGCAATCCTGCCGCGCGCCCCGGCCAGGCCGGGTTCCGCAGCGACGCAGGCATCGGCGTCCAGCACCTCGAAGGCCACGCCGTCAGCCTTCAGCACCGCGATGTCCTTTTCCGCCGCGGCCACCTGCTTTTCGGTGCGGAACAGTTGCAGCGTACCCTGCGTTCGTTCGTCGTAGGAAATCCCGGTCTCGGCCCGCAGTTCGATCAGACAGTCGCGCGAATATTCCGCCAGCCGCAACATGCGCGACTTGTTCACGGCATAGGCCGAAGCCGTGCAGTTCATCAGCATCCGTGCCATCCAGGACAGCTTGGCCCAGTCAGGCCGCGGCTGGATGATCAGCGGCGCATGTTCCTGGAATATCCACTTCAGCGCCTTCAGCGGGATGCCCGGTGCGGCCCAGGGCGAGGCATAGCCGGGGCTGATTTCGCCGGCATTGGCGAAAGACGTTTCCAGCGCTGGGGCAGGCTGACGGTCGATCACCGTCACCTCATGCCCCGCGCGCGCCAGATACCAGGCCGAGGTCACCCCGATCACGCCCGCGCCAAGCACAACGATCTTCATCTCAGCCACCCCGACCGCAAATGTTGCATTGCCGGGCAAGATACGCGCGCAGCCCTGGAATTTCTTGGGGATTATCCGCCATCAAGCCGCAACTTGCGCAAGAAGCTTCGATCTCAGTGACCAAGCGTGGAATAATCTTCCACAGAATGGAAACCTGGCAGCAAAACCTGTGACCTCACGCACTTTCACGCGGTCGGCACGTCCTTGCGACTGCGGAATGCCCGGGGGTGCAAGTCACCCGCGTGTCACATATATTCCCCCGCATGAACCGCCGCACCGCCATCCTGGCCCCGCTTGCCCTGCTGCTGCCCCTTCCCGCGGCGGCCGAGAAGATTCCGCTTGCCACCCTGTCGCAGTATCTGAACGGACTGACAACGGTCGAGGCCGACTTTACCCAGGTGAACGCCGACGGCTCGATCTCGCTGGGCAAGATCTATATCCGCCGTCCCGGACGGGCGCGGTTCGAATATGCCCCGCCCGATCGCAGTCTGGTCATCGCGGGGGGCCAGCAGGTGGCGATCTTCGATGCAAAGTCCAACCAGCCGCCCGAACAGTATCCGCTGAAGCGTACGCCCTTGAACCTGATCCTTGCTGGGAACATCGACCTTGGCCGGGCGAAGATGGTGGTCGGGCATACCGAGGACGGCACATCGACCCGTGTGCGAGCACAGGATCCAGAGCACCCGGAATACGGGACGATCGAACTGGTCTTCACCGCGAATCCGGTCGAGTTGCGCCAGTGGATCATCACCGATGACCTGGGCCAGCAGACGACGGTGATCCTTGGCGAGATGAAGAAGGGCGTGCAGCTTGGCGCCGGGCTGTTTGACATCTCGGCCGAGATGACGGCTCGCCGGAACTGACGCTGCTGCGCGGAAGTCCTTCGCGCTGCCGTCGCATGGTTTGCGCTCAGCGACAGTAGGCGAGCTGTTGGCGATACATCTCGGATCGCGCCGCGACGCGCTTTGCCACTTCCATCAGCCAGGGCTTGTTCAGATAGGACTGGTTGGCAAAACCTGTCCGCCCCTCGTGATAGGCAAGATACTGGCTTTCGGCATCGGACTTGGAAATGCCAAGCCGGCGCGAGGATTCGTCCATGTACCAGCCCATGAAATCGGTCGCATCGGCGATGTCGTCACGCTTGGCCCGCCGATGCCCGGCGGTGGCCAGGTATTCCTCCCATGTGCCGTTCAGGGCCTGGCTGTAGCCGTAGGCGGTGCTTTGCCGGCCCATCGGAATCACCCCCAGGGCAAAGCGGTGCGGCGTGCGCGCATTTCCGATGAACTTCGATTCCTGATGAATCGTCGCCATCTGCACATGCACGGGAATGCCCCAACGGCGCTCGGTCCGCTCCATCGCCCGCAGGTAGTGCGGGCGTTCCCGGATGATGGCGCAAGCGTCATCCAGTTGCCGTGGGGCGGAATAGTTACCCCCGCCGCCGCCGCAGGCGGCAAGCATCATCAACAGGATCGACGCACGGAGAAACCTGCTCATCTGCCCCTCGTGCCTTCTTTTTGTTGGGGCCACACTACCCCAAAGATCCGGGCGATGAAATGGGGAACACTCCGGCACCCATTCAGATCGCCGCGAGGAAACGTGACTGTCGGGCGCATGTTCACAGACTGTTTCCCTTGCCCAGATCCGGACAGGTGGACAATGAAAGCAGTTCGGGAGTAGAAAGGCCCATGGGGGCCGTGGCTATGCAGACAACCCACGCCAAATATCATCTGGGTCAGGTGCTTCGTCATCGGAAGCATCCCTTCCGCGGTGTCGTCTTTGACGTCGATGCGATGTTCTCGAACACCGACGAGTGGTATGAGAACATTCCCGAAGACAGCAGGCCTGCGAAGAACCAGCCTTTCTACCATCTGCTGGCCGAAAACGACCAAAGCTACTATGTGGCCTATGTGTCCGAGCAGAACCTGGTACCGGATGAGACAGGGGAACCGGTGGATCACCCGGATCTCGCCGAACTGTTCGGCGATTTCCAGGATGGCCGCTATCCGCTGGTCTTCCATCTGAACTGACGCTTACCTTCCGCTAACCCTTTGCCCCTAGGCTGGCGGAAACGTCAGCCAGGGGGCCGCGATGCAATTGCAAACTCGGACGCAGTCCACGGTCACGACCGTCACCGTGCTGGATGCGCGGATCGACGCAGCGACCGCAATCCAGTTCAAGGAAAGAATGCGCGATATCACCGCGGGCGGCGAGGGCCGGGTCGTGCTGGATCTGACGCAGGTGAAGTTCCTTGATTCCAGCGGGCTTGGCGCCATCGTTGCGGTGAAGAAGCTGCTCGGTCCCGAACGAATGCTGGACCTTTGCGGCCTGACCCCGACGGTGGAAAAGGTCTTCCGCCTTACGCGGATGGACACGGTCTTCACCATCCACCCCACCCTCGACGCTGCCATCGAAGATGCCGCCAGCGCCTGAACCCTGTGCACGGGAAGGTCCGCATGGCCTTGTAATCCGGGCAGAGCCGACCTCGGTCAGGGCGGCCCTTCGGTCCATCCTTGCCGCGCCTCTGGTCAGCGAGATTGCGCCCGGGCACCGGCAAACGGTCGAACTGGTGCTGGCCGAGGTGCTGAACAATGTGGTCGAGCACGCCTATGCACCCGCGACGGGGCATGTTGCCATCTTCCTGATGCGGTTTTCCGGCGGCCTCGTCTGTGAGGTCATAGACAACGGCGCGCCCATGCCGAACGGCACCGCACCCGCGGGGCGCCTGCCCGAATTCGACCTTTCCGGGTGCGACCTGCCCGAGGGCGGTTTCGGGTGGTATCTGATCCGCAGTCTGGCCTGCGACATCACTTATCGTCGGCAACGGGGCACCAACCGACTGGGCTTCACGATCCCGCTTGGTCCGCCTGTGCCGCAGGCGTCATATCCGTAGCGAACGGCCTCGAACACTCCGCATGCCTGGTGTGGTTGCGCCGGGATGCAGCGGGCCACAGTGCCCCCTGCACGTCAAGGCCGCGCCCCGGCATCCGGCCCCTGCGCCTGTCACCCCGGCGGGAGACAGGTGTTCCGTTCCGCCCCTTGGCTTCGCCAAGCGTCCGGTCTAGCTATGGGTGCAAACTCGGGGGCATCATGCGCGATCTTCACCGTCCCGGCCGCTCGGCCGTATATGCGTCGAACGGCATGGCGGCCACCTCGCATCCGATCGCGGCCCAGGTCGCGGTCGAGATGCTGAAGTCCGGTGGCAACGCCGTGGATGCCGCCATTGCCGGGGCACTGGTCCTCGGCATTGCCGAGCCGCAGATGACCGGGATCGGCGGCGATTGCTTCGTGCTGCTCAAGCCGCCCGGTTCGGAAGAAATCATCGGCCTGAACGGATCGGGCCGGGCGCCCCAGGGGCTGAACGCGGCCGAACTGCGGGCGCGCGGATTGACCGCGATTCCGACCCATGGCATCGAGGCCGTGACCTTGCCTGGCGCGATCGACGCCTTCTGCCGCCTGAATGCCGACTACGGCCTGAAATCCCTGGCCGAGACCCTGGCCCCCGCCATCCGCTATGCCGAGGAAGGCATCCCCGTCGCCCCCCGCGTCGCCTTCGACTGGGCCGAGGACATCGCCTGCCTGAAAGGGGCTGCGCGCGACTTCTACACCCTGGGCGGCAAGGCGCCGCAGGTGGGCCAGATCTTCCGTGCCCCCGGCCAGGCCGAGGTTCTGCGCCGCATCGCGCGGCAAGGTCGCGCCGGCTTTTACGAAGGTGAAGTGGCCGAGGACATGATAGCCTCGCTTCGCGCGCTGGGCGGCAGCCACACGCTTGACGACCTTGCCGCCACAGCCTGCGATTACACCATTCCGGTTGCCGGGCCCTATCGCGGGATCGAGCTGGTCGAACATCCGCCGAACGGCCAGGGCGCGACGGCGATCCTGCTTCTGAACATCCTCAGCCACTTCGACATCGGGTCGATGGACCCGTTCGGGGCCAAGCGTGCCCATATCGAGGCAGAGGCGACCAAACTTGCCTATGACGCCCGCAACCGCTTCATTGCCGACCCCGACCACACCAGGCGGCTCGACCATATGCTGTCGCCCGAAACGGCGGCCAGCCTTGCAACCCTGATCGACCCCGGGCGCGCGATGCCTCAAGCCGCCCCACTGACCGAAGCCATGCACCGCGACACGATCTACATCACCGTTGTCGATCGCGACCGCATGGCCGTTTCGCTGATCTATTCGATCTTCTGGGGATTCGGATCTGGCCTCGCCTCGACGAAATTCGGCATCAACTTCCAGAACCGCGGCGCGGGATTCACCCTGGCCGAAGGTCATCCGAACGAGGCCGGACCGGGCAAGCGCCCGATGCATACGATCATCCCTGGCATGATCCGGCAGCACGGGCGTGTCATAATGCCCTTCGGTGTGATGGGGGGCGCCTACCAGCCCTGTGGTCATGCCCGCTTCGTGTCGAACCTGATCGACTTCGGCCTTGATCCGCAATCGGCCATCGACGCGCCCCGCTCTTTCTCCGGCCCCGACGGGATGGAGGTCGAGAGGGGATATTCCGACAGGGTTCGCGCCGACCTTGCCGAAATGGGTCACCATGTCATCATTCCCGAAACTCCCCTTGGGGGCGCCCAGGCCATCGCCATCGACGGTGGCATCCTCATCGGCGCATCGGACCCCAGAAAGGATGGCTGCGCCCTTGGCTACTGACATCGACCGTCCCGCGATCACCGCCGCCATCCGCGCGCTGACGCATGGCGAAACCGATACCGTCGCGCTGATGGCCACGCTGGTCTGCGAAATCCACCACGCCCACCCCTTTTGCGACTGGACCGGCTTCTATCGCGTTGTCGCGCCCGGCCTGTTGAAGATAGGCCCCTATCAGGGCGGTCACGGCTGCCTGGTCATTCCGTTCAGCCGGGGTGTCTGCGGTGCTGCCGCCCGCAGCGGCCTGGTCCAGAACGTGCCCGATGTCGATGCCTTCCCTGATCACATCGCCTGTTCCTCCACCACCAGGTCGGAACTTGTTCTGCCGGTATGGAACGGAAAGGGTGAGCTGCTGGGGGTGCTGGATCTTGATTCCAACACCCCGGCCGCCTTCACCCAGGAAGACGAAGACTGGCTTGTGCCCCTGCTGGCCGAGGTCTTCCGGGACGCTGCCTGAACGCCCGGCGTGGAATTTTCCTTCCTCTCTGCCCAAATTTCCCATGAGGGTCCGGGGGTGTGGCCCCCCGGGCGCCGATCGAAGGACCGCAACGATGACCGAAATCACCCTTCTTGACGGCGGCATGGGGCAAGAGCTCATCGCGCGCGCAGGTGCCGATCCCGGGCCGCTCTGGGCGACGCGGGTGATGCTGGACCACCCCGGCCTTGTCCGTAAGATTCATGAGGACTACTTCGCCGCCGGAGCCAGCCTGGCGACCACGAACACCTACAACATCCTGCACGACCGGCTGATCCCCCAAGGGCTCGACCATCTCTACCACGCGCTGCACCTGCGCGCGCTGGCCGAGGCGCACGAGGCCCGCGCCGCCGCCGGGCGCGGGCTGATTGCCGGCTCGATGGGCCCCCTGGGCGAAAGCTACCGCCCCGACCTGACCCCGCCGGTCGAAACCAGCGCAGCGCTTTATGCCGAAAAGGCCAGAATCCTGGCACCACATGTCGATCTGATCCTGATCGAGACCATTTCCTCGCTTGAACTGGCCCGAGGCGCGCTGCGGGGCGCCCGTGCCACCGATCGCCCGGTCTGGCTGTCGGTTTCGGTGCAGGACCGTGACGGCACGCGCCTGCGTTCGGGCGAACCCGTGGCCGCCCTGGCCGAGGTTCTGGCCGATACACCGGCCGATGCCGTGCTGGCCAATTGTTCGATGCCCGAGGCAATGGCCGCCGCGCTTGCGGCGCTGAAACCCCTGGGCCTGCCCTTCGGTGCCTATGCCAACGGCTTCTCCGAGATCATCCCGCACAGCCATGGCACCGAAGCCCCTGCCTATTGCGCGCGCCACGACCTGACGCCGGAACGCTATGCCGATTTCGCGCTGGGCTGGGTAGGGCAGGGCGCCACCCTTGTCGGCGGCTGCTGCGAGGTCGGCCCGGTCCATATCCGCCATCTGCGCGACCGCCTGATTGCCGAGGGCCACCGCATTGCATAGGCCATCGCTGATCCCGGATTTCGCCTATGAGCCGCCGGATGTGCCGCTGACGATCCTGTACGAGGATTCAGCTATCCTTGTCCTTGACAAGCCCGCGGGCCTGTTGACGGTTCCGGGCAAGCTTGCCGATCGGCAGGATTGCCTGATAGCCAGGCTCCAGGCCGCCCGATGGGATGCGCTGACGGTTCACCGGCTGGATTGCGACACAAGCGGCGTCATCATCTTTGCCCGCACGAAACAGGCCCAGGGCTTCCTTGGCCAGGAATTCGAGCAGCGCCGCGCGCGCAAGACCTATGTCGCCCGCCTGAAGGGGCGTCTGGAACCTGACAGCGGCACAGTCGATCTGCCGATCGGAAGCGACTGGGATTACCGCCCGCGCCAGAAGATCGACCCCCATCACGGACGGCCTGCAATCACCGATTGGCAGGTCATCGGGCGGACGGATGACGAAACCCGTGTCCGTCTGACCCCTCATACCGGCCGCAGCCACCAGCTGCGTGTCCACATGCTGGCACTCGGCCATCCGATCCTTGGCGACCAGATCTATGCGCCCGAGACCCGGGCCGATCATGCGCGCCTGATGTTGCACGCCGAAACCCTGGCGCTTCACCATCCGACGACAGGCGAATGGGTCAGCTTCACAGCGCCGGTTCCGTTCTGAGGCGGCGCAAGGCTTGTGAAAAAGGCGGTCAGGCTTGATGACCCGCCTAAAGCGACAGGCCCAGCTTCCGCCCCTCGTGAAAGGCATAGGCCGCAAGCCTTGGCGCCGCGCAGTCCCCGATCCGGTGCAGCACCTTGCCCGGCAGCGTCTCGGGCAAGGGATCGAACGCCCGGTTCGTCGTCGCCATCACCAGACCCGAAGCCGGGATCACCACCTCCTCCCCCGTCAGGAAGGACCGCACCGTCACCCCGTTGCCGTGCCAGCGGACCAGCCGGTGCTCGGCCAGCATCCGCACCCCCAGCGCCCCCAGCCGCCGCCGCACTACCCCGTCCGCCGCCGTCCGTGCCAGTTCCTTGCCGACAAAGGGCTCGGGCGTGACGATGGTGACGCGCTTGCCCGCCTCGGCCAGCGCCCAGGCCGTGCCGACCCCGCGCCAGTTGCCGCCCTCGTCATAGATCACAACCGCATCGCCCAGCCGCGCCTCGCGCCGCAGGACCGCCTCGGGCGACCAGACGCCGCCCGCCTCGATCCCCGGCAGGGCAGGCTCTTCCGGCACCCAGCGCTGAAAACCGCTTTCATCGGGCAGGGAGCCTGTGGCCACCACCACCACCCCGGCCGGATGCGCCGCCACCTCCTCGGCGTCAAGAAAGGTGTTCAGCCGCAGCCGCACGCCCAGCCTGTCGAACTGCCTCTCATACCAGTCCATCAGCTCCAGGATCTGTGCCCGGCGGGGCTGCATCCCCGCCAGCCGGAACTGCCCGCCGACCACGGGCGCGGCCTCGACGATCTCCACCCGATGTCCCCGTTCCGCCGCGACCCGCGCAGCTTCCAAGCCCGCAGGCCCGGCGCCCACCACCAGCATATCCTTCGGTTCCGGCGCGACGACAAACCGGTCCCCGCCCCATTCGAACTCGCGCCCCGCGCTAGGGTTGATCAGGCAGGAGATCCAGTAGTCCCGGCTGCGCCGCCCCCAGCACATCTGGTTGCAGCTGATGCAGCCGCGGATGTCCTCCGCCCGCCCCTCGGCCACCTTCCGCGCCAGATGCGGATCGGCGATCTGGCCCCGCACGATCGACACCAGATCGGCGAGGCCGGAGGCGATGATCGCCTCGCCGTTTTCGGGCGTCCTGACCCCGGCTTCCGAGGTCACGACCGCGTGCTTCAGCACCCCTTTCAACTGCGCCGTTAGGGGCGTCGTCAGCTTCTCGCCATGGGTGAAGGGCGGGATGATCGACTCGAACTCCAGGTAAGACCCGGCGCCCACGGTCACATAATCCACATGGCCAGAGCGGTCGTGCATGTCGAGGATCTCGCACAGCGCCTCGGCCCCCAGCGTCACGCGGTAGGCTTCCGAATAGCTGACGGCCAGACCGATCACGAAATCCTCGCCGCAGGCCCGCCGGATGCGTTCGATCAGCGTGCGGGAAAAGCGGGTGCGGTTTTCCAGCGAGCCGCCCCACTGATCCGTCCGCCGGTTCGACCAGGGTGTCCAGAACTGGTCCAGAAGCGAGTGATAGGCCGCCCAGACCTCCACCCCCTGAAAGCCCGCGGCCTTGGCCCGGACTGCCGCCGCGACATGCGCCTCCAGCAGCTCCTCGACCTCAGCCCCGGTCATGGCGTGGCTGCCATCGGAATCGTGATACGACGGCCCGCCAGAGGGGGACCAGTGCGGCGCGAAGCTCAGGTCCGAATCGCCATGCGCGCCAATGTGGTAGAGCTGCTGGAGGATGACCGCCCCCGCGTCCTTCACCTCGTCGGTGATCTTGCGGAAGGCGGGGATCACCCGGTCATCGGAATGCAGGAAGTTGCCCCGGGTCAGCACGCCCGTCCGGTGCACCGGCACGGGTTCGGCCACCACCATCGCCGCCCCGCCCAGGGCGCGCTCCAGGAGATACTTGCCGAAGCGCGGCCCCGGCATCCCCTGGTCCGACATGTTCGCGGTGTGCGCGCCGAACACGATCCGGTTGCGCAGGGTATGGCCGCGCAATTTCAGGGGGGACATCAGTCGGGGATGCTGGGTCATGGCGGCCTCCGTTCGCCGCCATGTCAGCCAATCTCGACACCTGTGTCAAGTTTTCTTCGGGTGACGCAGGGGATTCTCGTCCCGGGCTTGATCCGGGGCGGGGTCACTCCGCAGCTGTGCCAAGGCTGATATCCCAACCCGAGATCGCCTTGACCTCCAGGAACTCCTCGATCCCCCAGACCCCGCCCTCGCGCGCCCGACCGCTGGCCTTGACGCCGCCGAAGGGCGCGCCCGCGCCGCGCGACTTGCCGTTCATCTCCACCATCCCGGCCCGCAATTGTCGCGCCAGCCGGTTGCGCCGCGCACCGTCCGCCGACTGGACATAGTTGGTCAGCCCATAGGGCGTGTCGTTGGCGATGCGCACCGCCTCTTCCTCGCTGTCGAAGGGCATGATGCAGAGGACCGGGCCGAAGATCTCTTCCCGCTCGATGGTCATGCCGGGTTTCACATCGGCAAAGACCGTGGGTCGGACGAAATAGCCCTTGTTCATCCCCTCGGGCAGGCCCAGCCCCCCGGCCACCAGGCGCGCGCCCTCGTCGATGCCCTTCTGGATATAGGCCTGGATCTGGTCCCACTGGCGCTTGTTCACCACCGGCCCGATGTGATCGCCCGGCTCGCTGGCCGGCCCGACCTTGATGCCTTTGGCCACCTCGGCCGCAATTTCAACCGCCCGGTCGTAGTAGCTGCGTTCCACCAGCATCCGGCTGGGCGCGTTGCAGCTTTGCCCCGAATTGTTCATCATATGCCGCACACCGCGTTCCACCGCACGGGCATCGGCATCGGCAAAGATCAGGTTCGCGCCCTTGCCGCCCAGTTCCAGCGTGACCCGCTTCAGCGTCTCGGCCGCAGCCTTGCTGATGGCGCGGCCCGCCCGCGTGCTACCGGTAAAGCTGATCATCTCCACATCCGGGTGGCTTGACAGCTGGGTGCCCACCCCGGCGCCATCGCCGTTCACCAGATTGAACACGCCCGGCGGCACGCCCGCGTCATGGCAGAATTCGGCAAACAGCATCGACGACAGGGGCGCCTCTTCCGAAGGCTTCAGCACGCAGGGGCAGCCTGCCAACAATGCCGGGATCACCTTCAGCGTCACCTGGTTCATCGGCCAGTTCCAGGGCGTGATCAGGCCGACCACACCGATCGGCTCCAGCGCAATCATCGTGTCGGGGGCATGCGGGCCCAGGGGGCGGATCCATTCGATCTGGTCGAAGGCGGTCAGGAAATTCTTCAGGTGCCAGGGCAGGCATTCCGCCTGGTCGTCGCGGCTCATGTCGATGGGCGCGCCCATTTCCAGACTGATCGCCTGCGCCATTTCTTCCTTGCGCAGATAATACTGCTCCAGGATCCGTTCGACGACGCGGCGCCTTTCGGCCAGTGGAGTGGCCGCCCAGCCGGGGAAGGCGGCCTTGGCGGCAGCCACTGCGGCATCGGTGTCGGCCTGATCGCCGAGCGAGATCACCGCGCAGACCTCTTCGGTCGAGGGGTCGATGACCGGACAATCCCGCGCGACCTTGGGGGCGACCCATTCGCCGTTGATGTAGAACTCGCGCTTGATGATCATGAGCTGGCCCTCCGCCGCCGGAATTTGATCATATTCTGACAGGGCCCGCCCGCCGGGGCAAGGGGTGTCAATCCCTGCGTTCCGTCAGCGGCCGGACCATCGTGGTCGATGCGGCAAATCCGAAGACATGTCTCAGCAGGCCAAGGTTATCGGTCCGCGTCGCCATGAAACCCTGCCGCTCATATAGCGCCCGCGCGCGCCAGTTGGCGTCGATCACATCCAGCCTGATCGAGCGATAGCCGCGCTGTGCGGCCTCGTCATAAAGCGCGGCCAGCAGCATCGTGCCGATCCCCTTGCCGCGATGTTCCCGGGCCACGCAGATGCCATCGACCAGGAAGCGGTCGTTGTCCACATCGCGGTTCAGACAGCGCAGCATGCAGCCGCGCCAGCGCCCGCCCCAGGGGCCGTATATCGCGATCAGGTCGCCCCAGACACCGCCCGCGAAACTGCCCGACGGGGTCTTGAACCCGGCCAGACCGACCAGATTGCCACGCTGATCCACCGCAGCAAGGCAGTGATCGGCGCGGATCACCCTTTCGAAAAAGGCAACGGCACGGGTGTCGGGGCCCAGGACGCGGCCCAGCTTGCCGCCGAAGGCCTCCCAGTACAACCGCGCTGCCTGCGGGCGAAGATGCGCATGCAGACCCGAGTAGATCGTCACGTCCATCCCAGCGCCTCCTCCAGAAGGCGGGTGTGGCCGGCGCCCAGGATCCAGCCTTCCTCGATGGCAATCGGCGGCACCCGAAGCAGGGGTGCCAGACGGTCGGCCTGCGACAGGTTGAGCAGGGCGCGGGCCAGCAGTCGGACCTGCGCGCGGTCGGGAATCGGGTCGCCGTCACGCCGGACCGCGGCCGCAAGAAGTGATGGGTAGACTTCGGCCAGTGTCAGATCAGCAGGGGCCTCGAATGGCCAGATGGCGGCCCCGGTCTGCGCGGCAAGCCGGTGGACGACTGGTATTCCCAGAAGCGCCTGCGAGCCCACGGAACCGGCCCCCATCAATTGCCAGACCGGTTTGGCGGGAGGGTTCTCGCATTCCGCCCGGCGCTTCTCGGCAAGGCCCAGGGCGGCATGGTCGCTGTCCTTGAACGCAGACAGATGCGGGACAGCGCGGGCCATCGGGCGGCCCCAGAACGGACCCCGGCCGCCCAGACGGGCATTGATCGCCCCCGCGACCTCGAAGCGGTTGTTGCGGTTGTCCGGCTCGTCCACGATCTGCCGTTCCAGCCAGCCATGCAGCGCCCGCGCGTCGTCCCGACCCGTCAGCCTTCGTGCAAAGCCTGCGGGAAAGCCCATCGGAAAATCGAATCCGATCAGCTGCCGCCCACCCTCGGCCAGACGGGCGGACAGCCAGTTCGCGGCCTCCGCACGGGTGCGGAAATAGCTCTCCTCTCTGCGGTCCGGTTCGCAGAGGCCAGCCCAGATCGCATCCTTTCCGGGGCGGGCGGGGCTGGGTGTCGCCTTGCCCGACCAGTCGACCACGATCACCCGGTCATACCGCAAGGCCTGCCTCGCGCAGGATGAAGTCGGCCACCGCGCGGGTATCGTTCAGGTCCAGCACCGGGACCGGCAGCACAAGCGCCGCATCGGTCGCCACGGCACGTACCAGCGGGTCGTCCGGCTGAATCAGCGGTTGCCCGGTTTCCGCGCGCCAGACTTCGACCTTCGGGTGGGCGTCACGCTTGTAGCCCTCGACCAGAACAAGATCGACCGGTGCAAGGCGGGCCAGGATGGCGGGCAGTTCCGGCTCCGGCCCCCGGTGTTCCACCATCAGGGCGAACCGGTCTGCCGAGGCCAGCACCACCTCGCGCGCACCGGCCTGGCGGTGGCGAAAGGTGTCCTTGCCGGGCTGGTCCAGATCGACGGCATGGTGGACGTGCTTGACTGTCGAAACGCTGAAGCCCCGACCGGTAATCTCGGCCACCAGGCGTTCCATCAGGCTGGTCTTGCCTGAATTCTTCCAGCCGATGACACCGTAGACCTTCATGCTGCACCCCGCAGCAGCGCCTCGGCGGCAGCAAGGTCTTCGCGGGTGTTCAGGTTCAGGAAGGCACGCGGGTCGTTGAAGCTGGCCCGGGCGGCGTGGTGGGCGTCGGTGAAGCGGGTCACCTTCGCCCCGCCCCCGGCAAGATGGTCGGCCAGCGCCGGTGCGATCCCGACCGGCCAAAGGGCGGTTGCCGGATGGTCGCCATCCGCCGTCTTTGCCAGCGCCAGTCCTTCGGGTGCGCCTTCCGCTGCCAACAGAAGCTGCGGCACAAGATCACCCGGCAGAAAGGGCGTATCGACGGGGGTCGACACCAGATGCGTGGCCCCCAGCTCGCGCGCCCGGTTCAGTGCAGCAAGGATGCCCGACAGCGGCCCCCTTGGCGCGGCATCGGGCACAACCTCGCAGCCGAAGGCGGCAAAGCGGGCAGGGTCGCCGTTGGCCGAGATCAGGACCCGTTCGACCTGCGGGGAAAGCCGGTCCAGGACATGGGCAATCAGCGGGCGGCCGGCCAGGGTTAGCAAGGCCTTGTCCACGCCCCCCATCCGGCGTCCCTCTCCGCCCGCAAGAATGACCCCGACGATGCGCAATCCGGTTCCTTCCGCAGCGACACAGCACCGTCGGACCCTAATGGATGACGCAGAACCTGCAAGCCCTGAGGCCTTTTGAGGGCCCGATGCCGCAGACCCCGGGCTATTCCAGCGTGGCTATGATGGCGCGAAGGGTCTCGATCCCCTCGCCCTTTTCGGAACTGGTGACGACGATCTGCGGATAGGCGGCGGGATGCTTCGCAAGCGCCCCCTTGACCTGTTCGATCACCGCTGCCCGTTCGGTGCGGTTGATCTTGTCCACCTTGGTCAGCACGATCTGAAAGGTCACCGCCGAGCGGTCGAGCAGCGTCAGGATTTCCTGATCGACCGCCTTCACCCCGTGGCGGGCATCGATCAGAACGAAGGCCCGGCGCAGGGTAGGGCGGCCCGCGAGATACTGTTTCAGCAGCGCCTGCCACCTGGCAACAATGGCAACGGGCGCCTCGGCATAGCCATAGCCCGGCAGGTCGACCAGATAGCGCGCCTCTCCGAGCGCGAAATAGTTGATCTCTTGCGTCCGCCCCGGCGTGTTCGAAGCACGCGCAAGCGTCTTGCGACCTGTCAGTGCATTGATCAGACTTGATTTTCCGACATTCGACCGGCCGGCGAAGCACACCTCGATCCGGTCGGCGGGGGGCAGAGCCGCCATGGAAGTGACGCCCTTCACGAAATCGACCGGGCCCGCAAACAGCAGTCGGCCCGTTTCGCGTGCCTCGTCCTCGGGTTCGGGGGCCAGGGTGAAGATCATGCTCATGCATGCACCTCGTCGCCAAGCGCGATGCTGCCGCCCTCGATCACACGGGCAAACACGCCGAAATCGGTGTGGCCGTAATGCCGTTCCAGCGCAGCCATCGTATCGGCATCCTGCTGGCCGGTGTCGGGGTTTGCGCCGGTGGCGCGGCAGCGGCCGATCGGTTCCTCGACCCGCAGGCGCGCGGTGCCGATGCTGATTTCCCGGCCGATCAGGTCCAGTTCGGCCCAGGGCTTCCAGCCTTGCACCCAGATGTTGCCTCGCCAGCGGTGGATCGACAGATCGTACCCCATGCGGGCCGACAGATCGGCCAGCGACGACAAGCTGTTGATCGACACCAGCGGCTGGTCCTGATCCGTCATCGCCTGGCCCGGCACCGCGATCACCCGGGCCGGTTCGGGCCGGTTCGCGGGCCACAGCGGGCGCAGCCACTCGATCAGACGCGCGGCGTCGGACGGATTGTCGGGCTGGAAGCTTTCGGTTGGCCGCCGGGGATGCGACAGTGTCACGCGCCACGCCTGCGGGTCAGAGGTGCAGGCAATGGCCATCAGTTCGGACGAGCCCCAGCCGCGCAGGAATTGCAGCTTTTCGGCCCATCCGGGCGGATCGGTCAGGCGGGCTGCGGCATGGGCCACGGCCCAGACCCTGTCGAACGGAAAGGCCGCGCCGGGGCTCAGCACGGCGCGGTCCACATGCTCATACCCGCCGGACTTGATCGGGTGGCGGACCAGATGGGCAACCAGGCCCGTGTCGGTGCCGGCCCGACCGGTCACTTCTTGCCCTTCTTCGGCCCCGGTGCCGCAGGGGACGCTGCTGACTTGGCGGCGACCCGCGCGGCCTTGTTCGCACGGATGTTGCCGAAGATGTCGGGCCGTTTGCCGTGGCTCCACATGATCATGTACTGCTGGATGAAGGTGATCGTGTTGTTGGTGATCCAGTAGATCACCAGACCAGAGGCGAAGCCCCCCAGCATGAACATGAACACCCAGGGCATCCAGGCGAAGATCCGCTGCTGCACCGGGTCGGTCGGGGCAGGGTTCAGCGTCTGCTGCAGCCACATGGTGATGCCCAGAAGGATCGGAAGCACGCCGATGAAGATCAGGTGCAGCAGGCTTCCGGTCGGCGGCGCATCCCATGGCAGGATGCCAAACAGGTTGAACAGCGATGACGGGTCTGGCGCCGAGAGATCCTTCAACCACCCGAAGAACGGCGCGTGGCGCAGTTCGATCGTGACGAAGATCACCTTGTACAGCGCAAAGAAGATCGGAATCTGGATCAGGATCGGAAGGCAGCCCGCCGCCGGATTCACCTTCTTGTCCTTGTAAAGCTGCATCATCTCGCGTTGCAGCTTCTGGCGATCTTCGCCCGCCCGTTCCTTGATCGCCTCCATTTCAGGCTGTAGTTCCTTCATCCGCGCCATCGAGACATAGGACTTGTAGGCCAGAGGCAGCACGATGACCTTCAGCACGAAGGTCAGCGCGATGATGGCAAGGCCCATGTTGCCGATGGCCGCATTCAGCCAATGCAGCACGGCGAAGATCGGCTTGGTCAGGAAGTAGAACCAGCCCCAGTCGATCGAGTCGAGAAAGCCCGGGATGCCCGCGACATTCTGATAGTCGCGGATCGTCGCCCATTCCTTGGCGCCGGCAAACAGCTGAATCGTCGAGCTGGCTTCGGCCCCGGCGGCAAGGCTGACCGCGGCGGGCCGGACATCGGCCAGATATTCGTCGCGGTTCGGGTCGTATTTCAGAACCTGCTTGTGCGGTTTGCCCTGCTCGGGGATCAGGGTCGTCATCCAGTAGTGGTCGGTGAATCCCACCCAGCCATCGGTCGTGGCCTCGGTCACCTCGGCCGGAAGACCTTCGCGCGGATCGACGGCAAGCGCGGTGATGTCCTTGTAGTCGGTCTCGCTCAGCTCTCCATCGGCGCGCGCCACGGCCCCTTCGTGGACGACGAAGATGTTCTGCAGCTTGGGCAGCCCCTGACGCACGATCAGACCATAGGGCTGCAGCACGACAGTGGCACCGGACGTGTTTTCCACCCGATCGCTGACGGTGAACATGTAATCTTCGTCCACCGAGATTTCCCTGTGGAAGATCAGACCCTTGGTGTTCTCCCAGCGCAGCTTCACCGGCTGGCCGGGCGAAAGGACGGTTCCGCTTTCCAGCTGCCAGTCTGTGTTCGCGCCGGGAACGTCGGCCGCTTCCAGACCGGTCCCGTGGACCCATCCGAAAAAGGAATAATAGGCCAGGTTTTCGCCCTGGGGCGCCAGAAGACGCACGGTTTCTGCCCCGGGCTCCAGCGTCTCGCGGTAGTTCTTCAGCTTCAGGTCGTCGATCCGCCCGCCGCGCAGCGAAACCGATCCGGCAAGCTTCGGCGTGTCAAGCGGCACGCGAAGTGCCTCTGGAACGGGTTCCGAGGCCCCGGCCCCAGTGTCGGCGCCGGCGTCGGCGGTGGCAGAGGGGGCGTTGACCGCAGGCTCTGCGGTCGTTACGGCATCGCTGGCCGGCTGAGGGCTGACGGGTGGCTCGGGTGGTGGGAAGAGGACGAACCACACCAGCATCACGGCGGCGGAAAGCACCATCGCCAGGATCAGGTTCTTGTTGTTCTGCTCTTCCATCGGCAAGTCACCCTGACGGTCGTTCTCGGTCAGCGGTGCTTCAACGACAGGGCCGGGGAAAGGTCAAGCGCTTTCACCCCGGCGCGGGCAGCGGACTTGATCAATTCCTTGGGCATCGTGGATTGTGACAGCCTGCGTGGCAGCGTGCGGCGTGGCCGATCCAGGTGATGCTATCGCGTGCGCAGGCCGACCGGCAGGGCGTTGGCTAGCCTGTCCCGATGCGCCGACAGCCAGACTTCCAAATCCTCGGCCGGCATCGGGCGTGCGATCGCAAAGCCCTGGACATGGCCGCAGCCAAGTTGCGCCAGCATCGCATGTTCACCCCGGGTTTCCACGCCTTCTGCCACCGTGTCCAGCCCCAGCCGTTGGGCCAGTGACAGGATCGCGGTGACCAGGCCCTGCTGGTCGCGGTCCTGGTCAACCCCGCGGATGAAGCTGCGATCTATCTTCAGGCGGCGCAGGGCGAAATGCCGGATCGAGGTGATCGAGGCACTTCCCGTGCCGAAGTCGTCCATGTCCACGCCGCAGCCCATGCGCGCGATGCAGGCGATATTGCGGGTGATAATGTCGTCGGCCCTGGCAGCCACCGACTCGAGTACCTCGATGGTGATCCGACCGGGGGCAAGGCCATGGCGGTCCAGCGTCCATGCAAGGCGCTGTGGCAGAAGGGGATCGCGCAGCTCGCGTTCCGAGAGGTTGACCGAGACCGAGGGGACGCCCAGTCCCGCCCGATCCCATGCTGCAAGGGCCGCCAGGGCCCGGTTCAACATCGTCCTGCCCAGAAGTTCGACCAGCTCGGTGCCCTCGATCGCCGGCAGGAAGGCACCGGGGGCGAGGCAGCCGCGTTTCGGGTGGTTCCAACGGGCCAGTGCCTCCATGCCCGATACGGCGCCGCTGTCGGTGCTTGTCTGTGGCTGAAAATGGGGAAGGATCTGTCCGCTTTCGATGGCCTGCACGAATTCCGCACGCAAGGCTTCGCGCTCGTCGCGGGCGCGGGCAAGGTCGGCGGTGAAGGCGCGGATCGCGCCCGGCCCCTTGTGAAGCGCCTCATCCGCCGCGATCTGGGCCGCGTCGAGGACGGCCCTGCCGCTGGCGGAGGCCGACTGGCCCGAGTGACAGAAGCCGATGCAGCAGCTCAGCTGCACGGGTTCGGTTCCCAGAAGCAGCGGCTGCTGCACAACCATCTGCAACCGGCCGGCAATGCGGATCATGCTGTCTTCGTCCAGACGATGCGATGGACCAAGGACCACGGCAAGGCTGCCATCTTCCAGCGGAAACAGCAGGTCACCCGACCGCAGGCTGCCGCGCAGCCGCGCGATGCAGGCAGCCAGAATGGCCGACTGACGGGTCCGGCCGATGCGATCGCACAGGGGGGCCAGATCCTCGAACTGAAGGACAAAGCAGCCGGTCCTTCCGCCAGAGCGGATCGCCGTTTCCAGCCGGTCTATCACCCGATCCGACATGGCCCCGGCGTGACCGGCCTGCAGCAGGTGCCACGTTGCCGCAATGGTGAAAGGCAAAAGCAGACCAAGGGCCAAGATCGCACCCGGAACCCAGCCCAGATACGCGCAGATCGCTGCCACCGAAACGGCAAGGCTGGCCCACCGCACACCCTGCGGCACAAGAGACCGCCCTCGCGCCATGCCTTCCCCCCGTCTGCCAGGGCCAGAGCCCCTTTCGTTGCAGGGTCAGGCTAGAATAATGTTCCTGTTCAGTTCCTTAACGTCCAACCGAAAGTTGTGTAGGATTTTCCCCATCTGCCACAGCGGCAGCGAGGCCGGCAAAATCGAACAGCGTCGGGTCTGCCAGGTGAGACGGGCGCACGTTCATCAGGGCGCGGAACATGATCTGACGTCGGCCGGGGGTGCGCGATTCCCATTCGTCCAGCAACTTCTTAATCTGGGCGCGCTGCAGGCCTTCCTGGCTGCCGCACAGGTCGCAGGGAATGATCGGATAGTTCATGGCGCGGGCAAAACTGGCGCAATCCGCTTCCGCCACGAAGGCAAGCGGCCGGGCGACATAAAGATCGCCGTCCTCGTTCAGCAGCCTCGGCGGCATGGCGGCAAGCCTTCCGCCATGGAAGAGGTTCATGAAGAAGGTTTCCAGGATGTCGTCGCGGTGGTGGCCGAGAACCACGGTGGAGCAGCCCTCTTCCCGCGCAATCCGGTACAGATTTCCGCGCCTCAGCCTTGAGCACAGGCTGCACATCGTGCCGCCCGGCCTGATCTTGGAGGTCACCACCGAATAGGTGTCCTGGTATTCGATCCGGTGCGCAACGCCCATCCGCGTCAGGAACTCGGGCAGCACGGTGGCCGGGAAACCGGGCTGGCCCTGGTCGAGGTTGCAGGCCAGAAGATCGACCGGCAGCAGACCGCGCCATTTCAGTTCGTGCAGGACCGCAAGCAGGGTGTAACTGTCCTTGCCGCCCGAAAGGCAGACCAGCCAGCGGTCGCCGGCCCTTGCCATCCCGTAGGTTTCGATCGCCTCGCGGACCTGCTGGACCAGACGTTTGCGCAGCTTTCGGAACTCCAGCCCCTTCGGTGCGCCGTGGAAGAGCGGGTGGATGTCGTCGTCGCTGTCGTCAAGCATGGGCGGGACCTTTCGGGATGCGCCCTTATGCCAGAGCGGCGGGCAGAGGCAAAGACCCAGGGGGCGGATCGGGCGCGGGGGCTTGGAGGGGAACAGGCTGATGCAACATCGGGGCCGGGCCGGCGGGATGGCGGGTCGCGAGCCAGAAGGGGCCGGAACCGCTGGCCGGCACCCTTCATTCCGGAACCTTTCCGACGCCTTTCTTGCGTCCTTGCGCAGGCACAGGCGGAACGCCTTCAACCGCCCAGCGCGAATCGGTCGGTCAGACGTGCTGTGCCCCGTTCACCGCGATCTCGGCCCCCGAGATGTAGCTGGACTGGTCGGAACACAGGAACCAGATCACGTCGGCCACTTCCCGCGGCTGGCCCAGTCGGCGCAGGGGCAGTGTCTCGACGATCTTCTCGGTGCCGGGCGACAGGATCGAGGTCTCCACCTCGCCCGGGGCAATGGCGTTCACCCGAACGCCGAGCGGGCCGAAGTCATGCGCCATTTCCCGCGTCAGGGCCGCAAGCGCGGCCTTCGAGGTCGCATAGGCCGCCCCGGCGAAGGGATGAACCCGGCTTCCGGCGATCGAGGTGACGTTGACGATGCTGCCCTGAGCGGCGGTCAGTTCATCCTTCAGGCCGCGCGCCAGGATGACCGGGGCAAAGAAGTTGACGTGGAAGACATGGCCCCAGGTGCGCAGATCGGTTGTCAACGTGTCAAGCCGCGCTCCGCCCGGGCCCTTCGGGCTGATGCCGGCATTGTTGACCAGAGCATGGACCTTGCCGCCGACCTTGGCCTTTATCGTCTCGATAGCGGCAATGGTCCGGTTCGGATCGGCAAGGTCGATCTCGATATGGTTCTCTTCACCCCCCGGCCAGGGGCAGCGCGGGTCGAAGGGCTGGCGCGAGCAGGTCAGAACGCGCCAGCCCTCGGCGCCGAAACGCTTGACCGTGGCATGGCCAATCCCGCGGCTGGCCCCGGTAAGGACGAGCGTCTTCTGTTCGGTCATCGCGGTTCTCCTTTGCCGTCAAGCTACGCAGGGCTGCGCGGAAGGCAAGGCTTGGCAGGGGGGGCGAAAAGACTTATCCGGTCCACGACGCGGAGGCCGCCCATGAAACAGCAGACCCTGACCATGCAAGACGCGAAGAACACCGCCCGGATGCTTTCCGAAGCCTTGCCATACCTGCAACGCTTTTCCGGCGCGGTGGTGGTGGTGAAGTTCGGCGGCAACGCTATGGGCGATGATGCGGCGATGGCCGAATTCGCCCGCGACATCGTGCTGATGAAGCAGGTCGGCGTGCACCCCGTGGTCGTCCACGGCGGCGGGCCGATGATCAACGAGATGCTGACCAAGCTGGGGATCAAGTCCGAATTCGTCCGCGGCAAGCGGGTAACGGACAAGGCCACGGTCGAAGTGGTCGAGATGATCCTGTCGGGCCTTGTGAACAAGCGGATCGTGCAGGCGATAATGGATGCCGGCGGCCGCGCCGTGGGAATTTCCGGCAAGGACGACGACCTGATGGTCTGCGAGGCCGACGACCCCGAACTGGGCTATGTCGGCCGCCCGGTCGAGATGAACGTGCAGGTGCTGCGCGACCTTTACAATGCCGGGATCATTCCGGTGATCGCCCCGGTCGGCACGGGGATGAAGGACAACGAGACCTTCAACGTCAACGGTGACACGGCCGCGGGTGCGATTGCCGGGGCGCTGAAGGCCGACCGGCTATTGCTTCTGACTGATGTGCCGGGGGTGAAGAATGCCCAGGGCGAGGTGATGACCCAGATCACGCCCGAGGAGATTCGCCAGATGACGAAGGAGGGCGTGATCTCGGGCGGCATGATCCCGAAGACCGAGACCGCGCTTATGGCGCTGGAACAGGGCACGCGGGCGGTGACGATCCTTGACGGCCGCATTCCCCATGCCTGCCTGATCGAACTGTTCACCGACCATGGCGCAGGCAGCCAGATCCGGTCAACCGAGCCGCGCGTGAAGCCGCATCCTGGGCGCTGACAGCCTCGGCGGCGCCGCAGCGGGATACCGGTCAGCGCAGCCGGAAGGTTGCCGAATCGCCAGCCCCCTGATCGACGGTAAAGCGCAGCTGTTCGGCGCCGCGCGCCTCGACCAGCTGGCAGTTGTAGGAAATCTTCATGCCGCTCCAGTCCATCTCGCGGCAGAAGTAGCCGTCCTTCCAGTGCCAGGTGCCCGTGATGCCCCAGCCCAGGGCGCTGCCTTCGATCCGGCCGTCGGGCAGCACGCGCAGCGACAGGTTGTAAAGGCCGATCCTGAGCACGCGGTCCTTGACCAGCGACAGGAAATCGCCCTTTTCGCGGACGGGCTCGAAACCATTGGCCGCCGCGGGCAGGGGCGCGGCAAGAAGCAGGACAGACGCAATCACACGCAGCATCGCAGACCCCCCGGGTTCCGTCGACGATGATACGCGCAAGAAGCCGCGCCGGATGAATCGATCAGATGCCGAGAACGTCCATCATGTCGTATTGCCCCGGCTTCTGACCCTGGCCCCACAGTGCGGCCCGAAGCGCCCCCCGGGCAAAGATCGCGCGATCGGTGGCGATGTGGCGCAGGACAACACGTTCGCCCTCGCCAGCGAAGATCACATCATGTTCGCCCACGATGTCGCCGCCGCGGATCGCGCTGAAACCGATGGTGCCCCGCTCTCGCGCGCCGGTGATGCCGTCGCGCCCCGCGACCATTGCATCCTGAAGGGTGACGCCCCGTCCCGCCGCCGCTGCCGCGCCCAGCATCAGCGCGGTTCCCGAAGGCGCATCGACCTTCATCCGGTGATGGGCTTCGACGATTTCCACGTCCCAGTCGGCATCCAGCGCCGCAGCCACCTTCTGCGTCAGCCGCACCAGAAGGTTGACGCCAAGCGACATGTTCCCCGCACGCACGATCACTGCATGGCGGCTGGCGGCCTCGATCCTGGCCAGATGGTCGGGTTCCAGCCCGGTGGTGCCGATCACATGCACGGCCCGGGCCTGAGCGGCAAGCGCGGCGAATTCCACCGTCGCGGCGGGGGCGGTGAAATCGACCACGGCCTGCGCCCGGGCGAAGGCTTCCAGCGGGTCGTCGGTGACCTTCACGCCAAGCGCTGCGCTGCCCATCGCCTCGCCCACGTCACGGCCGATCCAGGGGTGTCCCGGACGTTCCACGCAGCCCACCAGGCGCAGCCTGTCGGACGCCCCTGCCAGCCGGATCAGCGTCTGACCCATCCGGCCCGATGCGCCTGTCACAACCAGTCCCGGTAGATCGTTCATCACAAGCCTCCATGCCTGGGTCTTTTCCCTAGCCTCCATGCCTGGGTCTTTTCCCTAGCCGCTTCGCGCAGGCGTGAGAAGCCCGGCGTTGCGGGGCGCGGCGAAAGGGCCTAAACGGGCGGCATGTCGAAATCACGCCCCACCCATGGCCAAGGCCCCTCGCAGCGGCAGTTGCGCGTGGGCGAACTGATCCGCCGCACGCTGTCCGACGTGCTGAACCGGGGCGAGATCCACGACCCCGACCTGAACGCCATGTCGATCACCGTGGGCGAGGTCGCCTGCTCGCCCGATCTCAAGATCGCCACCGTCTATGTCATGCCGCTGATGGGCTCGGTCCCGGTGGCCGAGGCCATAGCCGCGCTGGCGCGGAACAAGGCCGAACTGCGCCACCGCGTCGCAAGCGAACTGACGCTGAAATATGCCCCTGACCTGCGTTTCCGCCCCGACGAGACCTTCGACCGGCTGGACGAGACGCGCCGGTTGTTTTCCGACCCCGCTGTGAAACGCGACCTCGACGCGCTGGACGAAGAGTGATGCTGCGGCTTGCCCTTGCCCTGATCCTGGCGCCGCTGGCCGCGGGTGCCGCAACGTGCCGCGATACCGTGTTCGAAGGCATGGGCTACACCGTCTGCGAGGTCGCCGCGGGCGAGGACCTGCGCCTCTTTCGTTCTGGGCCCGATGGTGCCTACGGCAGCTTCCGTGCGGTCAACCAGGCCCTCGAGGCCGAGGGCAAGAGCCTGGGCTTCGCCATGAATGCCGGGATGTATCACCGCGACCTGTCTCCGGTCGGGCTGTATATCGAGGACGGCAGCGAGCAGGCCCCCCTGGTCACCCGCGATGGGCCGGGGAACTTCGGCATGTTGCCGAACGGGGTCTTCTGCTGGGACGGCAGCTTCCGCATCATCGAAAGCCGCGCCTTCAAGGCCGACCGTCCCGCGTGCCGCTATGCCACCCAGTCCGGGCCGATGCTTGTGATCGGGGGCAAGCTGCACCCGCGCTTCCTGGCCGACAGCGACAGCCGGTATATCCGCAACGGGGTTGGCGTCAGCCGCGATGGCAGCCGTGCGGTCTTTGCCATCTCGAACGGGCGGGTCAACTTCCACGACTTCGCGCGGTTCTTCCGGGATGCGATGCGCCTGGACGATGCGCTGTACTTCGATGGCAACATCTCGCGGCTTTACGCGCCCGAACTGGGCCGGCATGACGGCGGCTTTCCCATGGGGCCGATCGTCGGCACCGTCGTTCCGAAGGGGTGAATCATGGGTCGCACCAGGAAGGGCCGCGCCGTCAGCGGCTGGCTGATCGTGGACAAGCCTGCGGGGGTGACCTCCACCGCCGTGGTCAACAAGGTGAAGTGGGCGCTGTCGGCCCAGAAGGCGGGCCATGCCGGGACGCTTGACCCCGATGCGACCGGCGTTCTGGCTGTGGCGCTGGGCGAGGCGACCAAGACCGTGCCCTACGTCACGGATGCGCTGAAGTGCTATCGCTTCCGCGTCACCCTCGGAGCGGCGACCGATACCGACGATGCCTCGGGCACAGTGATCGCCACCAGCGACCGGCGCCCGACAGATGCCGAGATCGAGGCCGCGCTGGCCGCTTTCCGCGGCCATATCCAGCAGGTTCCGCCGCAGTTTTCCGCCGTTAAGGTTGATGGCGAACGCGCCTATGATCTGGCGCGCGAGGGCGAAGCGATGGAACTTGCTGCCCGCCCGCTGTGGGTGGAAAGGCTCAAGGTGCTGGGGCGCCCGGATGCCGATCACGTCGATCTTGAGATGGTCTGCGGCAAGGGTGGATATGTCCGCGCAATCGCCCGCGACCTGGGTCAGGCCCTAGGCTGCCTGGGCCACGTCGCATGGCTGCGGCGCGAATGGTCCGGCCCCTTTCGCGCCGATCAGGGCGTGACGCTGGAAACGGTCGATGCCGAGGCTGGCACCGAGGCACTGGACGCGCGGCTTCTGCCGCTGGAACTGGGGCTGGCCGATCTGCCGGAATGGCCCGCCACGCCCGAGGGCGCAGCGCGCCTGCGCAATGGCAATCCCGGCCGGGTGATCGGCCATGCCGAATGGGGCACCGAGGGCTGGGCCAGCCTGGACGGGCAGGCGGTGGCCGTTGGCCACTTCCGGGCGGGAGAATTGCACCCCAGCCGCGTCTTCAACCGTTGAGCCCTTTGCACGGCTGCGGACACACCGCACCGGGCGGAAGGCTCTGGCCTTGCGCGCACGGGGCAGGTAAACGGGGCGCAATTCCGCGGGGGCCACGATGAACGACCAGATCAAGCCGCAGCCAGGCATTCTTGACATTGCCCTTTACGAAGGCGGCAAGGCGCATGTGGCGGGTGTGGCCAATGTGGTGAAGCTGTCGTCGAACGAAAACCCGTTCGGTCCCTCGGACAAGGCAAAGGACGCCTTCGCGCGCACCGTCCACAGCCTGCATCGCTATCCGGTGACCGACCACGCCGACCTGCGCGCCGCCATCGCCGAGGTGCATGGTCTGGACGCAGGCCGCATCATATGCGGCGTGGGGTCGGACGAGATTATCACCTTTCTCTGCCAGGCCTATGCCGGCCAGCGGGACGAGGTCGTGTTCACCGAACACGGGTTCCTGATGTATCGCATCTCGGCCCTGGCTGTGGGTGCGACCCCGGTTGAGGTGCCGGAGCGCGAGCGCACGGCGGATGTCGATGCGATCCTCGATGCCTGCAACCGGCGTACGAAGCTGGTGTTCCTGGCCAACCCGAACAACCCGACCGGCACGATGATTTCGGCCGCTGAAATCGCCCGGCTGGCCGAGAACCTGCCGCCCCAAGCGCTTCTGGTGCTGGACGGGGCCTATGCGGAATATGTCGAGGGTTACGACGGCGGGGCCGCGCTGGTCGATGCGCGAGACAATGTGGTGATGACCCGGACCTTTTCGAAGATCTACGGCCTTGGTGGGCTGCGGATCGGCTGGGGTTATGGTCCGCGGCATGTGATCGACGTGCTGAACCGGATCAGGGGTCCGTTCAACCTGTCCACCACCCAGCTCGAGACCGCCGAGGCGGCGGTGCGCGACCAGGACCATGTGGCCAGGTGCCGGGCGGAGAACAGCCGGATGCGCGGCTGGCTGGCCAATGCCCTGGCCGAGATCGGCGTGCCCTCGGACACCTCGATGGCCAATTTCATCCTGGCCCGCTTTGCCAGCCCGGAAGAAGCCGAGGCCTGCGATGCCTTCCTGCAGAAGCAGGGCCTGATCGTGCGGCGTGTGGCCGGCTACAAGTTGCCGCATTGCCTGCGGATCACCGTCGGCGACGAGGCGTCGTGCCGCCAGGTTGCCCATGCGATCGGGCAGTTCAAGGGGGTGAAATGATCTATCAGCGTGTCGCCCTGATCGGCCTGGGACTGATCGCCTCGTCCATGGCGCATGCGATGCGGGCGCACGGGCTGGCTGGCGAGATCGTGGGCCATGCCCGTTCGGCCGAGACGCGCGCGGTGGCGAGGGATCTGTTCTGCGACCGGGTCTGCGAAACGGCGGCCGAGGCCGTGAAGGGTGCCGACCTCGTGGTTCTGGCGGTGCCGGTGGGCGCGATGGGCGAGATCGCTGCCGAGATCGGGCCGCATCTGAAGCCGGGTGCGGTGGTGACGGATGTGGGGTCGGTCAAACAGGCGGTGGTGGATGCCGTGGCGCCGCACATTCCGCCGGGTGTGCACTTCATTCCCGGCCATCCGCTGGCGGGCACCGAATATTCGGGGCCGAGGTCGGGTTTTGCGACGCTGTTCCAGAACCGCTGGTGGCTGCTGACGCCCTTGCCCGAAACCGACCCTGTCGAGATCGCGCGGCTGCGGAAGCTGCTCGAGGCGATGGGGGCCAATGTCGACGAGATGGACGTAGCCCGGCACGATCTGGTGCTGGCCGTGGTCAGCCACACGCCGCACCTGATCGCCTACACGATGGTCGGTGTGGCCGACCACATGCGGCGTGTTTCGCAGCAGGAGGTCATCAAGTATTCGGCCTCGGGCTTCCGCGACTTCACCCGTATTGCGGCCAGCGATCCGACGATGTGGCGCGATGTCTTCCTGACCAACAAGGACGCGGTGCTGGACATCCTCGGCCGGTTTGCCGAAGAGCTGTTCACCTTGCAGCGCGCCATCCGCATGGGGGATGGCGAGCATCTGCACGCCTATTTCACCCGCACCCGGGCCATTCGCCGCGGGATCATCGAGGCCGGCCAGGACACGGCCGCGCCGGACTTCGGGCGCTCGGCGCCCGCGAAGGAAGGCTAGCCGGTGCGGGGGCTGCTGGCCGCCGCCCTGTGCTGCCTGGCCGTGAAGGCCGGGGCCGAAGCGGTGGACAGATCACCGCGTCCGCTGCCGAACCCCGTGCTGGCTGGATTGGGCGCTGCCCCCCCTGTAGCTGATCCCGCACCGGCGCCCATGCCCGACACCGTGCCGGCCGGCGCGCCAGATGTGAAACCCAGGGCCAGGCCCGAGCTGCAGATGGCAGCAGCGGATGCATCCGTGCAGGCGACAGCTTTTCCACCCGGCGCGATGGCACGATCCCTGCGCCCGCTGGCCCGGCCGCGTGCACTGGTGGAACAGATCGCGGCGCTGCGGGTTGCCCCGGCCGAAATCGGGCTGAAGCTGTCGTCGAGGCCGCCCGAGGCCGAAGTTGAACCGGCCGCAGCGGCCCCACCGCTTACGCCACGCGAGAAGCGGAAGAAAAAGCGCGAGGCAGCCTCGATGCAGGGCGCGGTCTGCGGTGTCGCGGCGATCAAGGGAGAGCCGATTGCCCCCATCGGGTCAAAGGTTTCGGGCTGCGGCGTTGAGGAGCCGGTGCGCGTCACCTCGGTTGCGGGGGTGCGGCTCAGCCAGGCGGCAACGGTGGATTGCAGCATCGCAAGGGCCCTGAATTCCTGGGTGGACGAGGTCGCCCAGCCCGCCTTCAATGGCCAGCTGGCCGAGCTGCGCATCGCCGCTCATTACGTCTGCCGGGGGCGGAACAATGTGAAGGGCGCGAAAGTCAGCGAGCATGGCAAGGGCCGGGCCGTCGATATTTCGGCCTTCGTGCTGGCCAACGGTCGGGTGCTGACGGTGGCGCAGGATTATGACCAGCTTCTGCGCCGGATCTACAGGGCGGGTTGCGGCTATTTCAAGACGACGCTTGGCCCGGGGTCGGACGGCTATCACGAGGATCACTTCCACTTCGACACGTCCGCCCGTGCCGGCGGGGCCTACTGCCGATAGAGCAAGGCAGGAGCTTCGGAGCCGCCCTCTCCTGCGCCGTCGGCCTGTCGTCGGGTCGTGGGGCCGGTCGTGGCGGAATTGTCCGCGAGCCTCAGCCCGCAGGCGGCAAGAGCACCGGCGCAGGGCCGAGCGGCACAGGGCCCAGCGTCATCCAGCCGTTTTCCAGGACGAGCGGCAGTTTCAGCACCTCGGGGTCACCCGTCTGCTGGGCGAGGCTTGCCAGCATCGTTTCGACCGTCTGCAGCAGTTCCGGCCGGACCGCGCCCGAGGCAACCAGGACCGGAAGGATCCGCCGCCAGTTGGTGATGGTGACGTCGATCCGGCCGGCCGCCAGGCCATTGTCATCGGGCGCGATGCGACCGGCAGCCGCCGCCGACAGCTCGCCCCATGTGATCAGCGTGTCAGTCAGCGCCAGTGCAGCGACACGGGGGCGGGTCTGGCCCGCGTGCCGGTCGAGGGGCACCGTAAGCGTCAGGCTGGCACGCAGGCGGATCACCCCGACCGTCGGGGGCAGGCTGTCATCGGGCACCAGCCGCGCAAGCAGCGCCGGGTCGGGTGCAAGCCCGGCGACATCCAGCGACAGATCATAGGCGTTCTGTCCGCCCTCGGCTGCGGCCAGCGACATGACGGCACGCTCTGCCCCAAGCGTCCAGCCTGCGCTGGATCGGGCCTGGAAGGGGCCGGTCTCGGCCACGGCCAGGGCCAGCGGCAGATCGGTCGCCGGACGGGCACGGAGGCTTGCGCGCAACCCCTCGGCCGTGACGGTGACCGCTTCGTCCGGAAGGGTCACCACCTGCTCGGGCGGCAGCACGGCGATGATGTGCCAGGGCTTCCAGGTCATCGCGAAGAGCTGGGCGAAAGGTGCCTGCCATCCGATTCCCGAGACAGGATCGGCATAGCGTATGCCCTCGACCGTCAGGTCGAAGCGGTTCGGGAAGCCCGCAACCGTCAGCCCCGTGCGCTCCGCGGTGGCACCGCGAGCGGCAGCCTCGGCAAAGGCCTGTTCCACGCCCTGACGCACCGCCGAGGATCCCACGAACCAGTAGCCCCACCACAGGCCTGTGACCAGAAGGATCAGAATGAGAAGCTTGCGCATGCAGCGGCCCTTTTCATTGCCCTTGCCCCGGTGTTTACAGGGGCAAGGGGTTCACGGCCAGCCATGCATGGATCACTTTGGGTTTTCGGATACGGGTCGCTGATCTGGGATCCCGGCTTCCCCGTTGCCGAACAGCGCATCGGGCGGGTGGCCGGCTGGCATCGCAGCTTCTGCATGCGCTCGATCCATCACCGGGGCACTGCGGTGAACCCCGGTCTGGTGCTGGCGCTGGATCGTGCGGACGGCGCAAGCTGCCAGGGCATTGCCTTCCGAGTCGTCCCCGGGGCCGAGGCCGAGGCGCTGGCCGGCCTACGCGAGCGCGAACTGGTCTCGTCCGCCTATCTGGAGACCGTGCTGCGGGTCGAGACAGAGGCCGGTCCGGTCGAGGCGCTGACCTATGTCATCGACCCCGATCACGTTCAGTATTGCGGCAGGCTGGATCTGGATGAACAGGCCCGGATCATCGCCCGGGCGCATGGCGGGCGAGGGCCAAACCGCGACTACCTTTGGGCGACGGCTGCGCATCTGGCCGAACTTGGTATCAGCGATCCCGATCTGGAATGGCTTGCGCGGCGCGTGCGCAGCCTGTGCTGACCTTTTGCTTGGCAGCGCGCGTGGGCCTGCTAGTCTTGCGCAAAGGGCAGGAAACAGAAGGGCAGGCATGTCCCAGACCGAGACACGGGGCGCAGAGGTTGCGACGACCTTCAGTCAGCCGATCCGCGCCATTACCCAGATGCTTCTGGTCTGTGCGCTGGTCGGAACCGGGGCCTGGGCGATCCATGGCCAGATCATCGACATCGTCCGTGCCAATCCGCTGCTGAACGGGCTGATCGCCTTCGTTTTCCTGATCGGTGTGCTGACCTGTTTCTGGCAGGTCTGGATCCTGGCGCAATCGGTCTACTGGATCGAGAATTTCGTTCGCGGCACCCCTGGAACCGAAGACAACGCGCCGCCGCGCCTTCTGGCACCGCTGGCCGCGCTGCTACGCGCACGGACGGCGCGAATGTCGATCTCGGCCTCTTCGTCGCGGTCGATCCAGGATTCGGTCGCCCAGCGGATCGACGAGGCCCGCGACATAACGCGCTATCTGATCAACCTGCTGGTCTTCCTGGGCCTGCTGGGCACCTTCTGGGGGCTGGCCACCACAGTTCCGGCGGTGGTCGAGACCATCCGCTCGCTTGCCCCGCAAGAGGGCGAAAGCGGGATGGAGGTGTTTGAAAAGCTGATGAGCGGCCTTGAAAGTCAGCTGGGCGGGATGGGAACGGCGTTTTCCTCGTCGCTGCTTGGACTTGCGGGGTCGCTGGTGCTGGGCCTTCTTGAGCTGTTCGCCGGGCACGGCCAGGCGCGCTTTACCCGCGAGCTTGAGGAATGGCTGTCCTCGATCACCCGGATCGGCTTCACCGGCGAGAGCGACGGTGGCGATCAGGGTGCGCTGGCCGCGATGATCGACCACATGGCCGTGCAGATGGAGCAGTTGCAGCTGATGCACGAACAGGCCGAGGCGGGACGCGCCGCATTCGAGGCCCGGATCGCCGACCTGACGCAGGCTCTTACAGTTCTGGGCGACCAGCGCGGCGACGAAGGCAGCCAGGCCGCCATCCTGCGTCGCATCGCCGACGGGCAGGACCGGCTGATCGCGGTGCTGGCGACGGGCGAGGGTGGGCATGCCGACGCCGAAAGCCGGATGCGCCTGCGGTCGATCGACGTACAGCTGCTGCGCATCCTTGAAGAGATGGCAGCCGGCAGGCAGGAGACACTGGCGGACCTGCGGTCGGACATTGCGGCGCTGACGGCAGCGATCCGCCAGCTGGGCCGAACGGCGGGGCGGGGATAGGTCATGGCCGGCGCACGACGGCGGGACAGTTCGATCATCTGGCCGGGCTTCGTCGATGCGGTGACGACGCTTCTGATGGTGCTGATGTTCGTCCTGACCATCTTCACCATGTTGCAGGCCGTGCTGCGCGACCGGCTGACCACGCAGAATTCTGAACTCGATGCCCTGACGGCCCAGGTGGCGGACCTGGCCAATGCCCTGGGTCTGGAGCGGACCAGGGCTTCGGACCTCGAGGCGCAGATTTCCACGCTGCGGGCGGGGCTGGCGGCAGCACAGGCCGAGGGCGAACGCCAGGCCGGGCTGGTTGCCACGCTGACGGCCGACCTGGCCAGGCGCCAGGCTGAGCTTGAGGCCGCGACAGGGCGGATCACCGCGTTCGAGGCACAGGTCGCCGCCCTGATTCTGGAACGCGACACCGCGCGGGGCGAGGCCAGCCGCCTGGGCGCAACCGTGGCCGAACTTGAGGCTGCGCAAAAGAAGCTGGTCAGCGAAGCCGAGGCGATGTCGCTGGCCCTGGCCAAGGCGCGGGAAGAGATCGACGCCAGCGCCGAGGCGGCCCGGCTGGCGGCAGCCCGGCGCGAGGCGCTCGAGGCGTTGCTGGCCGAAGTGCGCGCCAAGGGCGAGGCCGATGCTGCCGCGCTAGCCCAGGCAACGGAAAAGCTGACCGAGGCCGAGGCTGCGCGCCTGGCCGATGCAGCCGCCCTGCAGGCGCTGCGCGACCGGTTGGCCAACGCCGACACCGAACTGACCGCGATGACGCTTGCGCTTGAGGCGGAACGCAAGCGCGCCGAAGAAACCCTGACCCTGCTGGCGGCGGCCCGGCAGGTGGCAGAGCAGGCCGGGGCAAAGGACGCGGCCCTGGCGGCGGCCGAGGCAGCCCTGACTGCGGAACAGGAAAAGTCGCTGAAGGCGGCGCGCGAGGTCGAACTTCTGAACCAGCAGGTTGCGGCCCTAAGGGCGCAGCTGGGCAGCCTGCAACAGGTTCTGGACGAGGCGAAGGCCCGCGACGCCGAGGCACGGGTGCAGCTGGAAAGCCTGGGGGCCGAACTGAACGCCGCCTTGGCGCAAGTCGCGTCCGAACAGCGCCGTCGGGCCGAACTGGAGGCAGCCGAAGCCGCGCGTCTGGCAGAGGAGAACCGGAACCTTGCCCGCTTCCGGTCGGAATTCTTCGGGCAGCTTTCCGCCCTGCTGGAAGGGCGCGAGGGTGTTCGGGTGGTGGGCGACCGTTTCGTGTTCTCGTCCGAGGTGCTGTTCAATCCCGGTTCGGCCGAACTGGCGCCGGAAGGGCGCGCGCAGATCGCGGGCGTGGTCAGCATCCTGAACGAGATCCGTGACAAGATCCCGCCCGAGATCGACTGGATCATCCGGGTGGACGGCCACACCGACAACGTGCCGTTGTCCGGGGGCGGAGAATTCCGCGACAACTGGGCACTTAGCCAGGCGCGCGCGCTGTCGGTGGTGCGCTACATGCAGAACGAACTGGGCTTTCCGCCCGAGCGGATGGCGGCAACCGGGTTCGGCGAATACCGTCCTGTGGCCGAAGGCGACACCCCGGAGGCCCGGGCGCAGAACCGCAGGATCGAGCTGAAGCTGACCGAACGATAGGGCAAAGGGCGCTTATCGCCCTTAGCGGGACTGTTCGCCGGGCTGCGCTTTGCCGAGTTAGCAACGGCTGCCCGCACGGGCTTGATGAGCGGCCGCCAGGCCCCCTTGCGGGGGCGAGCGATCACTCGGCCGTCAGCAGGGGCGGCTTCTGGCCGGTGAGGCGCGGTTTCTGCGGTTCATCGATGTCCAGAACAATGGCGTCGTCCTTGACCTTGACCCGGACCAAGCCGCCCTTGACCAGCTTGCCGAACAGCAGCTCCTCGGCCAGAGGCTTCTTGATGTGCTCCTGGATCACCCTGGCCAGCGGACGGGCGCCCATCTTGTCGTCGTAGCCCTTGTCGCCCAGCCAGGCGGCGGCTTCGGGCGTCAGCTCGATATGGACGCCACGGTCCATCAGCTGTGCCTCGAGCTGCAGCACGAACTTCTCGACCACCTGCATGATGACCTCCTTGCCGAGGGGGGCGAAGTTGATCACCGCGTCCAGACGGTTGCGGAATTCCGGCGTGAAGGTGCGCTCGATCGCCGCCGTATCCTCGCCCGTGCGCCGGTCACGGCCGAAACCGATGGCGGCCTTGGCCATGTCGGAGGCCCCGGCGTTCGAGGTCATGATCAGGATCACATTGCGGAAATCCACCGTCCGGCCGTTGTGGTCGGTCAGCTTGCCGTGGTCCATCACCTGCAGAAGGATGTTGTACACATCCGGATGGGCTTTCTCGATCTCGTCCAGAAGCAGGACGCAGTGCGGATGCTGGTCCACCGCATCGGTCAGCATGCCGCCCTGGTCGAAACCGACATAGCCCGGAGGCGCGCCGATCAGGCGGGAAACCGCGTGCTTCTCCATGTATTCCGACATGTCGAAGCGGATCAGTTCCACCCCGAGGCTCGATGCCAGTTGCTTGGCGACCTCGGTCTTGCCGACGCCGGTCGGGCCGGCGAAGAGGTAGTTGCCGATGGGCTTTTCCGGCTCGCGCAGGCCCGCGCGCGCCAGCTTGATCGCCGAACACAGCGCCTCCACCGCCTTGTCCTGACCGAAGACCACGCGCTTGAGGGTCTTTTCCAGATCGCGCAGCGTCTCGGCATCGTCCTTCGAGACGGTCTTGGGCGGGATGCGGGCGATCTTGGCCACCACGGCCTCGATCTCCTTGATCCCGAGCGTCTTGCGCCGCTTCGATTCGGCCACCAGATGCTGCGCCGCCCCGGCCTCGTCGATCACGTCGATCGCCGAATCCGGCAGCTTGCGATCGTGGATGTAGCGCGCGGCCAGCTCCACCGCCGACTTGATCGCCTCGTTGGTGTATTTCAGGTCGTGATGCTGTTCGAAATGCGGCTTCAGACCCATCAGGATCTTGATCGCATCGGGAACCGACGGCTCGTTCACGTCGATCTTCTGGAACCGGCGGGACAGCGCCCGGTCCTTCTCGAAGTGCTGGCGGAACTCCTTGTAGGTGGTCGATCCCATGCAGCGCAGCTTGCCGCCCTGCAGAGCGGGCTTGAGCAGGTTCGAGGCATCCATCGCCCCGCCCGAGGTCGCCCCGGCGCCGATCACGGTGTGGATCTCGTCGATGAAGAGGATCGCGTCGGGGTGGTCTTCCAGTTCCTTGACCACGGCCTTCAGCCGCTCCTCGAAATCGCCGCGATAGCGCGTGCCGGCCAGAAGCGCGCCCATGTCGAGCGAGAAGATCGTGGCCTTGGACAGGACTTCGGGCGTCTCGCCCAGCACGATCTTGCGGGCAAGGCCTTCCGCAATCGCCGTCTTGCCTACGCCGGGGTCGCCCACCAGAAGCGGGTTGTTCTTGCGCCGGCGGCACAGCACCTGGATGCAGCGTTCCACCTCGGCCTCGCGTCCGATCAGCGGATCGACATCGCCCTTTAGCGCCTTCACGTTCAGATCGACGCAGTATTTTGACAGAGCCGATTCCTTGGCCTCGCCGGCCTCGGCCTTCGGGGTTTCCTGCGGATCGTCGGCGCCCTGGACGGGGCGCGTCTCGCCATAGGTGGGATCCTTGGCCACGCCATGGGCGATGAAGTTCACCGCGTCATAGCGCGTCATGTCCTGTTCCTGCAGGAAATAGGCCGCGTTCGATTCACGTTCGGCGAAGATCGCCACCAGGACGTTTGCCCCGGTCACTTCCGTCCGGCCCGAGCTTTGCACATGGATCGCCGCGCGCTGGATCACGCGCTGGAAGGCGGCTGTGGGCACGGCCTCGGACCCTTCGACATCGGTGACAAGGGTCGACAGGTCGTCGTCGATGAAATCGGTGAGCGTCTTGCGCAGTTCCTCGAGGTTGACCGCGCAGGCCTTCATCACCCGGGCCGCGTCGGGTTCGTCGATCAGCGCCAGCAGCAGATGTTCCAGCGTGGCGAGTTCGTGACGGCGCGAGTTGGCCAAGGCCAGGGCGCTATGGATTGCCTGTTCAAGCGTGGTCGAAAACGATGGCACGGTTCGTGCTCCTGTCCTGCGGGTCGGGGGGCTTTCGGGCCCGATACCGACCGTGGCCTCATATGCCTAAAGTTCGGTTTTCTTCACCGCACTTCAAGCGCAATCTTCCAGATTTCGGGGTTTCCCCAGCGTCTTCACACCAATTGTGATAGGCTGGAATCAGAACTTGTCTTTTCTGGCCCGGATTTCGGCGAAAACCGTGACATCGTCGGCATCTGGCAGGCCGACCGCTGTCTTGAGCGCGGGCAGATGCGCCCGCAGGAAGGGGTTCGTGTCCAGCTCTACCTGAAGCGGGACAGGAACGGTAGGAATGCCCCGGGTGCGCTTGTCGGCGACCTCGGCACTGCGTGAGATAAGCGCAGGATTGTCCGGTTCAAGGGTCAGGGCGAAGCGCAGGTTGGAGGCGGTGTATTCGTGGCCTGAGCAGATCAGCGTGTCGGGGGGCAGGGCGGCAAGCCTGCGCAGAGAGTCGTGCATCTGCCGGGCTGTGCCCTCGAACAGCCGACCGCAGCCGCCGGCCATCAGGCTGTCGGCGGTGAAAGCGTAGCCGCTGGCCGGCATGACATAGGCGATGTGGCCGATGGTGTGACCCGGAACCGCGATCACCTGCACCTCTTCCGAGCCCAGCCAGAACCGGCTGCCATCGACCAGCGTCTGGTCAAGCCGCGGCAGGCGGTGGGCATCGGCGGCGGCGCCATGGACCTGGGCGCCCGTCCGGTTGCGCAGCGCATCGACAGCCTGGATGTGGTCGTCGTGGTGGTGGGTGATCAGGATGTCGGTCAGTCGCCACTGATGCGCCTCGAGAGCCGCAAGGATCGGGCCGGCTTCGGGCGCATCCACCACGGCTGTGCGGCCAGAGGCGGGGTCGTGGATCAGCCAGGCATAGTTGTCCGAAAGGCAGGGGATGGTGATCAGGTCAAGCGGCATGGTCTTTGGTCCCTTCCCGAGTATGATGGGCAGGATCGACCCAAAGGGCGGCGGCCGCAATGCACCTTGATGTGCTTGACCTCAGGAATTTCTACTACCGCACCCAGCTTGGCCGGGTGGCCCAGCGCGCGATCCGGGAACAGGTGGTGAAGCACTGGCCCCCCGGTCCGGGTCAGACGGTAGTGGGGTTCGGTTTTGCGGTGCCGCTTCTGCGTCCCTATCTGGCCGATGCCGCGCGCGTGGTGGGGCTGATGCCGGGACCGCAGGGCGTGATGCCCTGGCCCGCGGGAATGGAGAATGTCAGCGTCCTGTGCGAGGAGACCGCCTGGCCCCTGCCCACGGGCATTGCCGATCGGCTGGTGCTGATGCACGGTCTTGAGACCTCTGAGCACCCATCGGCCGTGCTGGACGAGGCGGCGCGGGTGCTTGCGCCGGGGGGGCGGGCGCTGTTCATCGTGCCGAACCGCTCGGGCCTCTGGGCGCGGAACGACGCCACGCCCTTCGGCTATGGTCGGCCCTATTCCGGCGCACAGCTCGAGGCACAGCTCAGGCGCCACGGCTTCACGCCGGAACGCAGCCAGTCGGTGCTGTTCGCGCCGCCATCGACCACACGGTTCTGGCTGCGGACGGCCGATTTCTGGGAAGGGGTCGGGCGCCGGATGCCTTGGCTGGTGGGGGGGGTGCTGATGGTCGAGGCGTCCAAGCAGGTCTATGCCCCCACGCGCGGGGGCCTTGGAGCAGCAGTGAGAAGACCCCTGCGCGTCCTGGAAGGCGTGGGCAAGGGGGCGCCCGAACCGGCGCTGAACCGGGAACAGGGCCGGCTGCCCGGCCCGGTCATGCGTCAGACCACCCTGACCTGGGTGCCGATCGGGCAAAGCGCGAAAAGTTCGGCGATGTTTTCGTTGAAAAGCCCGATGCAGCCATCCGAGGAACGGCGGCCGATCTTCCGGGTGTCATGGGTGCCGTGAATGATGTAGGCGGGCCAGGACAGATACATGGCGTGGGTGCCAAGGGGGTTGTCCGGCCCGGGGCCGATCGGCTTCCAGTCGGGGTAGCGCTGCATCTGTGACGGCGTGGGGGTCCAGCTGGGGCCGACCTTCTTGCGCACGATGGATGTATACCCGCGCCTGGTCAGTTCGTCGGTCAGCGGGACCGAGGTCGGATAGATGCGATAATCCGACCCGTCGGCATTCCAGAAATGCAGGGCGCGCGAGCCGGTGTCGGCAACGATGGTGGCAGGGCCGAGACCGTCGAAATGGTCGCGCCAGTCCTGCATGACAAAGCTGGAGATGTTGTTGCGTGCCCCAGCAGGATTGGCACGCGCCGTCGTGGCGAGCGTCGCCGCGCCCAGTGCAAATCCGATCAGTCCGCGTCGCGAGAGGGTCATGCCTGCCTGCCTTTCTTTCCGGTCTGTTTCCGTGGGACACTTGCCGCGCAGGCAGGAAGGGTCAACCGAAGGCGGCCGGGTGTGACGGGCATGTGACGGGTCGTGAACGCCAGAAGCGCCCCGCCGATTCCGGGCGTTCCGCGACCTGTCCGCAACGATTGCGCAAACAGCGACGATCTGCGCAGGGCAAGGCTCAAGAATCCGTGTCCAACCCGGTTGCGGGGTATCAAGGCCTCTGCTAAGGACGCCCGCGACGGATGGCATGCGCCACGGCCGGGGGGTCGAGGTGTGCGCCGATGGAGCGCCCGGTTCGCCAGAGCCCTGGGCATCAGACAACGGAAGGGTTGACGTGTCGGAACCAGCTTCGATCTCTCTGGGCATTGCCTCACGCTACGCATCGGCCTTGTTCGACCTGGCAAGGGAAGACGGCGCCTTGAAGGCGCTGGAAGCGGATATCGCGACCCTTTCGGAAGCCCTGGACGCCAGTGCCGACCTGCGGGCGATGATCGCCTCGCCCGTCATCAGCCGCGAGGACCAGGGCAGGGCGATCGCCGCGATCGCCGGGAGGCTGGGGTTGGGCCAGCTGACGGCCAACACGCTGGCGCTGATGGCCGAAAAGCGCCGCCTGTTCGTTCTGCCGCAATTCCTGGCGAACTTGGCCGACCTGATCGCTGCCGAAAAGGGCGAAGTGACCGCCGAGGTCACTGCCGCCCGTGCGCTGAGCGCCGCGCAGTCCAAGAAACTGGCCGAGACGCTGAAGGCGCGTGTCGGCAAGACCGTGAAACTGAAAACGACCGTCGATGAATCCCTCATCGGCGGTCTTGTCGTCAAGCTGGGCTCGACCATGATCGACACCTCGGTCAAGGCAAAGCTCGCGGCCCTGCAAAATGCAATGAAAGAGGTTGGGTGATGGGAATCCAGGCTGCTGAGATCTCTGCGATCCTCAAGGAGCAGATCAAGAACTTCGGCAAGGACGCGGAAGTGGCCGAAGTCGGCCGCGTGCTGTCGGTCGGCGACGGGATTGCCCGTGTGCATGGCCTCGACAACGTGCAGGCTGGTGAGATGGTCGAATTCCCCGGCGGCATCCGGGGCATGGCCCTGAACCTGGAAGTCGACAACGTCGGCGTCGTTATCTTCGGGTCGGACCAGGACATCAAGGAAGGCGACACGGTCAAGCGCACCAAGTCCATCGTGGACGTGCCGGCCGGTGATGCGCTGCTGGGTCGCGTCGTGGACGCGCTGGGCAACCCGATCGACGGCAAGGGTCCGATCAAGGCGACCGAGCGTCGCGTGGCCGACGTCAAGGCCCCGGGCATCATTCCGCGGAAGTCGGTGCACGAACCCATGGCCACGGGTCTGAAGGCCGTGGACGCGATGATCCCCGTCGGCCGTGGCCAGCGGGAACTCATCATCGGCGACCGCCAGACCGGCAAGACCGCCGTGGCGCTGGACACGATCCTGAACCAGAAGTCCTACAACGAGGCCGCCGGTTCGGACGAATCGAAGAAGCTCTATTGCGTCTATGTCGCGGTCGGCCAGAAGCGCTCCACCGTCGCCCAGCTGGTGAAGAAGCTGGAAGAGACCGGTGCCATGGCCTACACGATCGTCGTGGCCGCCACCGCCTCGGACCCCGCGCCGATGCAGTTCCTGGCGCCCTATTCGGCGACCGCCATGGCGGAATACTTCCGCGACAACGGCCGCCATGCCCTGATCATCTACGATGACCTGTCCAAGCAGGCCGTGGCCTATCGCCAGATGTCGCTGCTGCTGCGCCGTCCGCCGGGGCGCGAGGCCTATCCGGGCGATGTGTTCTACCTGCACTCGCGACTGCTGGAGCGTTCGGCCAAGCTGAACGAGGATTTCGGCGCGGGTTCACTGACGGCGCTGCCGATCATCGAAACCCAGGCCGGTGACGTGTCGGCCTATATCCCGACCAACGTGATCTCGATCACCGACGGCCAGATCTTCCTGGAAACCGAACTGTTCTACCAGGGTATTCGTCCGGCCGTGAACACCGGTCTGTCGGTCAGCCGCGTGGGTTCCTCGGCCCAGACCTCGGCGATGAAGTCGGTTGCCGGCAAGGTGAAGCTGGAACTGGCGCAGTACCGCGAAATGGCGGCCTTCGCGCAGTTCGGGTCCGACCTCGACGCCGCCACCCAGCAGCTTCTTAACCGCGGCGCGCGCCTGACGGAACTGATGAAGCAGAACCAGTATTCGCCGATGACCAACGCGGAAATCGTCTGCGTGATCTATGCCGGCACCAACGGCTATCTGGACAAGATCGCCGTCAAGGACGTGGGCCGGTTCGAGGCGGGCCTGCTGCAGCACCTGCGCACCAAGGGCAAGGCGCTTCTGGACGACATCACCAAGAACGACCGCAAGGTTGCGGGCGATCTGGAAAAAGCGATCCGCGCGGAACTCGACGCCTTCGCCAAAGACTTTGTCTGAGCGCCCTGAGGGAGAAGGCAGATGCCAAGCCTGAAGGATCTCAAGAACCGGATCGGAAGCGTGAAAAACACGCGGAAGATCACCAAGGCGATGCAGATGGTCGCCGCGGCGAAACTGCGTCGTGCGCAAGAGGCCGCCGAGGCCGCCCGTCCTTTTGCAGAACGGATGACAGCGGTGATGTCGGCCCTGGCCGCCGGTGTCGGCACTGGAGAGGGTGCACCGAAGCTTCTGGCCGGAAACGGCCGGGACCAGGTGCACCTGTTGGTGGTGATGACCAGCGAGCGCGGGCTTTGCGGCGGCTTCAACTCGTCCATCGTCAAGCTGGCCCGGTCCCGCGCCGCCGATCTGGTGGCGCAGGGAAAGACGGTGAAGATCCTCACCGTCGGCAAGAAGGGCCGTGAACAGCTGAAGCGCGACTGGGCGAATGCCTTTGTCGGTCACATCGACCTGAGCGAAGTGAAGCGCGTGGGCTATGCCAACGCGCAGGCCATCGCGCGCGAGGTCATGGCGGCCTTCGAGGCCGGCGAGGCAGATGTGGTGACGATCTTCTACAACCGCTTCCAGTCGGTGATCAGTCAGATCCCGACCGAGCAGCAGATCATCCCCGCCAAGTTCGAGGGTGGCGCCACGACGGCGCTTTACGACTACGAACCCTCGGAAGAGGCGATCCTGGCCGACCTTCTGCCGCGCGGCGTGGCCACGCAGATCTTCACCGCGCTGCTGGAAAACGGTGCCTCGGAACAGGGCGCGCGGATGTCCGCAATGGACAACGCGACGCGCAACGCGGGCGACATGATCAACAAGCTGACGATCCAGTACAACCGGAGCCGTCAGGCCGCGATCACCAAGGAACTCATCGAAATCATTTCGGGCGCCGAGGCGCTCTGACGAACCCGGAGTAAATGACAATGGCAAAAGCCCCGAAAGCTTCCGCCGCAGGCAGCGGCAAGGTGACCCAGGTCATCGGCGCCGTCGTCGACGTGCAGTTCGACGGTGCGCTTCCCGCGATCCTGAACGCGCTGGAAACCGACAACAACGGCAAGCGCCTGATTCTGGAAGTTGCCCAGCACCTGGGCGAGAACACCGTGCGCACCATCGCCATGGATGCGACCGAAGGCCTCGTGCGCGGCACGCCGGTCAAGGACCTAGGCGCGCCGATCTCGGTTCCTGTCGGTGACGCAACGCTGGGTCGCATCCTGAACGTCATCGGCGAACCGGTTGACGAAAAGGGCCCCGTGGTGGCCAAGGAAACCCGTGCGATCCACCAGCCTGCCCCGGAATTCAGCGAACAGGCCACGGAAAGCCAGATCCTGGTGACCGGCATCAAGGTCATCGACCTGCTCGCGCCCTATGCCAAGGGCGGCAAGATCGGCCTGTTCGGCGGCGCCGGCGTGGGCAAGACGGTTCTGATCATGGAACTGATCAACAACATCGCCAAGGTTCACTCGGGCTATTCGGTCTTCGCGGGCGTGGGTGAACGGACCCGCGAAGGGAACGACCTCTATCACGAGATGATCGAATCGGGCGTCATCAAGATCGACAACCTGTCGGAATCGAAGGTGGCTCTTGTCTACGGCCAGATGAACGAACCCCCGGGGGCACGTGCCCGCGTGGCGCTGACCGGCCTGACGCTGGCCGAGCAGTTCCGCGACCAGTCGGGAACGGACGTGCTGTTCTTCGTGGACAACATCTTCCGCTTCACCCAGGCGGGTTCGGAAGTGTCCGCCCTTCTGGGCCGCATTCCCTCGGCCGTGGGCTACCAGCCGACGCTGGCCACCGACATGGGTGCGCTGCAGGAACGCATCACCTCGACCAAGCAGGGCTCGATCACCTCGGTGCAGGCGATCTACGTTCCGGCCGACGACCTGACCGACCCGGCGCCCGCGACCTCGTTCGCGCACCTCGACGCGACCACCGTGCTGTCGCGCGCGATCTCGGAACTGGGGATCTATCCGGCGGTGGACCCGCTGGATTCGACCTCGCGGATGCTTGACCCGCAGATCGTGGGCGAAGAGCACTACAATGTCGCCCGCGCCGTGCAGGGAATCCTCCAGCGCTACAAGTCGCTGCAGGACATCATCGCCATCCTCGGGATGGACGAACTGTCGGAAGAGGACAAGCTGACCGTGGCCCGCGCCCGGAAGATCCAGCGCTTCCTGTCGCAGCCCTTCGACGTGGCGAAGGTCTTCACCGGTTCGGACGGCGTGCAGGTGCCGCTGGAAAAGACCATCGCATCCTTCAAGGCGGTGGTGAACGGCGAATACGACCATCTGCCGGAAGCCGCCTTCTACATGGTCGGCGACATCGAGGACGTGAAGGCCAAGGCCGCCAAGCTTGCCGCGGCTGCGGCGTAAGGGGGCGACATGGCCAGCACGCTGCAATTCGATCTCGTCAGCCCGGAACGGCGCCTTGCGTCGGTCCCGGCGACCGAGGTCCAGATTCCGGGGGCCAATGGCGACCTGACGGCGATGGAAGGCCATGCCGCCACGATCACCTCGCTGCGTCCGGGTCTGCTGAAGGTGGTGAACGCCGAGGGGACGAAAGCCTATGTCGTCACCGGCGGCTTCGCAGAGATCAGCGCCTCGGGCGTGACGGTTCTGGCCGAACAGGCGGTGCCGCTGGACGAATTGACCGCGCCTCAGCTGGATGCGCTGGTTGCCGAAGCCAGCCAGGCGGCGGCGCTGAATTCCGACAAGGATGCCGCCGACAAGCTGGTGGCCGACCTGCAAGCCATGCGGATTGCCGCAGGACTGTGATCCTCGGCCACACCGATAAGCGCATCGAAAGCCCCGGTTCGTCCGGGGCTTTCCTTTTCCGGTTCCCTGTCGGAAGTTTTGGGGCAAGATGTGGCCGGCAGAAGGATCCGGTCGGGACATGAAGAAATTCAGGGGAACCATTGCGGTCGATCAGGGGTCGCGCGTTCTGTTCGAAGACTTCTCTCAGGATGGCGCGATGTGGGTTGGCGCAGGGCCGCGCGAGGTGAGGCTGCGACAGGATTTTGCGCAGGTCTTTGTGGATGTGCCAGTGGTCACCATCGGGCTTTCCATGTGGGACATCGCCTGTTCGACGAATTCCCGTGTCGATATCGCGGCCGAGCAGGTGACAGGCAGGGGCTTCGAGATCGTGTTCCGCACCTGGTCCGACACCCGGATCGCCCGCGTCCGGGCAGACTGGCTGGCAATCGGTGCCCTGCGGGATGAGGAAGACTGGGATGTGCCCTAGGCCTGATCGGGAACCGTGCGCCGCGCAAACCAGCCACTGACCTGCCAGATCACGCCGACAGCGGCCATGGCCACGATGCCATCGAGAAAATAGTGCCAGGCCAGCATGAACGATCCGATGAAGATTACCAGCGTGAAGGCGGTCAGAACCCAGCCCAGCGCGCGCGAAGCCGTGAAGGCATAAAGCGTAACGACCATCGTGGATGCGACATGCATCGACGGCATGGCCGAAATCACCGAGAAGCCGCCATCGGGAAGCGTGTAGAGATCCCAGAGAACTTTCTGCAGGTCGCGGACACTGTAGGGATAGGTCTCGGCATGGGCGTCAAGTGTTTCCAGAAGCGGCCGGTACACATTTCCCAGGCCCAGATCCGCGTAATACACCGGTCCCGCAGAGGACATCAGGGTTGCCATGACGATTCCAATGACAAGCCAGCTCAGCAGATGCGCGATCATGAACTGCATCCGGGCGACCGGGTTCTTGCGGGCAAAGGCGGCAATGGTCAGGGTGCACAGCAGCAACGTCAGCCAGAAGGCATAGGCCCCGGTCAGAACCGTCAGCACCCAATCCCAGCCGATCAGGCCGTAAAACACCCGCCACGGTTCGTGACCAAGGAAAACCAGGCGATCCAGTTGCTCTAACGTCTCGTCCCAGGAAAATTCACCCAAGATCGCCACCAGCCCCTTGGCCTGGGTAAAACCCGCCAATGCAGCAAGAAGCAGGGCCAGGGTCAGGCCGCCGCGCAGGATGGTTGGCCCGTCGGTGAGAAAGGACCTGATCTCGGCCTGAAGGACTTCCATCCGCTGCGGTGTGCGCTCGACATAGGTCAGGTGAAACAGACGGTGGGCGATGACGGCATAGGCCGCGCAGGGAAGGATCGTGGCCAACTGCAGCACCTGCGCCCCGAAGCCGCCAAGGGGCAAGCCTGGTGCCGCGGAAAGCGCGTAAAAGCCAAGCGCCGTCTGGATCGCTGCAAGCAGGAGCACGAACCGATAGTGATAGAGAGACGTCATGATCGGCGACCGATCACTGCCATGGGCAAGGTAAACCACAACCGTCTCCGTCTGCGAAACACGCCATGGGTTTGAAGGCCTTTTGCGGCCTAAACTTGACCAAAACCCCGCAAAAAGATGGAAACCAACCCGCAACTGCCGGCGCCTGCCATCGGACGTTCCGCGCGAGATAGCGACCGAACGGGTTACCCTTGGCGAAGATCACGGCCGACAATCCGATGCGCGGCGGCCTCCGCTTCGATGGTGACCCCTACGATCCGCAGCCCCATCGTCCGGGTGCGGGAGCAATTACTGGCGATTGGCCCTGCCGTGTTGCGGCTGACCCCGGCGCGCGCCCGTTGATCCACAAGACGCCGTTCAGGAACCAGAGGTGCGCACCGGCTCCAACTCGTCGCCCGGGGCCAGAAATCTGGAGACGAACCAGACGCAGAGCGCAAACACCGCCACCCCACCCGGAATATCAAGCAGATGATGACCGCCGTGGATCAGGGTGGCAGGAATCATCGCCAGGTTGAGAATCAGTGCCGGAACGAACAGCACCGTCGCGCGCAGGAACCAGACGACCAGACAACACATGACCATGTGATAGGAGGGAAAGCCGACCACACCCGTGACCGTCTCGGGGCTGATGCGCGCCGGACCCTCGGTCAGCAGCTGCGTCAGGAAACCGCCACGGTCGGTCCCGTAATGGTAACCGCGTTCGCGCAGCACCTCTGCCGGCACATCCAGCGCCCCGACATAGCCGACGCTGGGAAAGACCCACCAGATCGCAACCGTCACCGCAAGGCTGAACATCCCGACAAGCATGAAGCGGTGCACGGAAAGCGCCCGGTGCAGGGCCGCGAGAAAGCAGACTGTCAGCATCAGCTGGAAGATCGAACTCTGATAGACATAGCCAAGTGCCCGCAGGATCACGGGATAGTCCAGCATGTGGTTGATCAGGCTGTGCCAGTCGTATCCGACAAGGTGCCCGGACCAGGTCAGCCAGTCATCGACCATCGGGTTGGTCAGCGGCATGAGCGAGAAGATCACGATGGGAGAGGCCGAGGTGAAGGCAAAGAAGCTTCCCAGTCCCACCATGGCCAGCGCCACACGAGACGACCCCCGAGTGCCCCTTACGAAAGCCCCCAGAGCAATGAGCGCCAGGCCAATGGCAAAACCCAGCAGCATGGGCGGCCAGTTCACATTGCGTTGCAGTGCGGTTGCCAGGGCAATCCCCGCCGCCTCTGCGACCAAGGCTGTTGTCAGCATGATCCGCTCGACGGGCAGCAGTTCGAAGGTCCGCCGCGAAAGGCGGATGGTTTCGATCGAAGACTCCAAGGCACACCCCCAGGCCGCGCGGCCAGTCCAAAAAAGCTGCAACAGTCGCACTGCTGAAGCCGAATTGTGCCGATAGTTTGGCGGAACCGGACCGTAGTTGGGCCCTTCCTGAGGGAAGGGCAATCGCAGGGGGTATCTCTGGCGCGGTCCGAAGCCTGGCGCCTAGCTGCGCTGGTAGAGCCCCTCGTAGATCGGCACCAGGGTATCCGTCTCGAACAGCGACGACACCGACATCCCGCCCCAGATGTTCAGGATCGCCTGGGCAAACATCGGCGCGGTGGGGACGATGCGGATGTTCGTGGCACCCTTGACCTTTTCCGTGGCTTCGATCGAATCGGTGATGACCAGCGATTTCATCACCGAATTCTGCACCCTTTCCACCGCCGGCCCTGACAGGACGCCATGGGTGATGTAGCTGTGCACCTCGGTCGCCCCGGCTTCCATCAACGTCTCGGCGGCCTTGCACAGCGTGCCGGCCGTGTCACAGATGTCGTCGACGATGATGCACTTGCGCCCGCGCACGTCGCCGATGACGGTCATGCCTGCAACTTCGCCCGCCTTCTCGCGCCGCTTGTCCACGATGGAGAGGGGTGCGTTGATCCGCTTGGCCAGTTCCCGCGCCCGCGCCACGCCGCCAACATCGGGCGAGACGATCATGATGTCGTCCATCTGGCCCTTGAAATGGTGCTCGATATCCAGGGCAAAGACCGGCGAGGCGTAAAGGTTGTCCACCGGAATGTCGAAGAAACCCTGGATCTGCGCGGCGTGCAGGTCCAGCGTCAGCACGCGGTCCACGCCGGCCGTCTCGATCAGGTTCGCCACCAGCTTCGCGCTGATCGGGGTGCGCGCCTTGGCGCGGCGGTCCTGGCGGGCGTAGCCGAAATAGGGGATCACCGCGGTGATCCGGCTGGCCGAGGACCGGCGCAGCGCATCCACCATGATCAGCAGTTCCATCAGGTTGTCGTTCGCCGGGTTCGAGGTCGGCTGGATGACATACATGTCCTCGCCGCGGACGTTTTCGAACACCTCGACGAAGATTTCCTGATCGTTGAAGCGTTCGACCCGGGCATCGACAAGGTTCACGCTCATTCCCCGGTGCACCGACATGCGCCGCGCTATGGCTTTTGCCAGGGGCAGGTTGGCGTTCCCGGCGATGAGCTTGGGTTCGGTGACGGCGGGCATGGGCGTCCTCGGTGGCGGATTCGTGACGTGCCTCGCTTATCACCCGGTTCTGCGATTGCAAACCGGAGCTGCTTCCGGCGTTGCGAAAAACCCCGGTCAGAAAGCCGCGAGGAAGCGGTCTACCTCGGCTTCGGTGGTGCACCAGCTGGCGACCAGCCGCGCCTTCTCGCGCCCCTGGGGGGCGGTCCAGCGGTAATAGACGGCCCCAGCGGCCTCCAGTCGCTCATGGGTGCCGGGGGCCCATTCCGGGAACAGCATGTTGGCATCGGCCGGTGGCACATGCGCCTGCCGGTCGCGCAGGCCCTGCGCCAGACGCTGGCCCATCGCATTTGCCTGTGCGGCGAGCCGCAGCCAGAGGCCTTCGGTCAGGTAGGCCTCGATCTGCGCCGAAAGGAACCGGTGCTTGGAAAAGAGATGCCCCCCCCGCTTGCGTCGCAGCTCGAATTCCCAGGCCTTTTCGGGGTTGAACAGGACGACTCCTTCCACCCCCAGACAGCCATTCTTGGTTCCGCCCAGCGACAGAACGTCGATTCCCGCCTTCCAGGTCATCTCGGCCGGTGTCGCGCCGGTGGCGACCAGCGCATTGGCAAGGCGCGCGCCGTCGAGGTGGCAAGGGATGCCCTTGGCCCTTGCGAGGGCAGTCAGCGCGGCAATTTCTGCGGGGGTATACACCGTTCCGGCCTCGGTGACATTGGTCAGCGACAGCATCCCCCGCTGGACGCCATGCACGCCGCTTTCTCCGGTTGCGGCCAGCGCCTGCGACAGGCTGGCGGGTGTCATCCTGCCATGCTCGCCCGGCACCAGCACCAGCTTGGCGCCAGAGTAGAATTCAGGCGCGTTGCATTCGTCCTCGGCGATGTGGGCATGGGTATGACAGAACACCGCGCCCCAGGGCGGACAGTGGGTGGCGATCGCCAAGGCGTTCGCGGCAGTTCCGGTGGCGACCAGATGGACCACGGCCTGTGGCGCCTCGAAGATATCGCGCACCAGATCGGTCACGCGGGCCATGGCCGCATCGCCGCCGTAGGAGCGTTCATACCCTTCGTTCGCCTTGACGATCGCGGCCATGATCTCGGGGGCGGCGCCCGAGGTGTTGTCTGAAGCAAAGCGCATCAGGGTGTTTCCTCGATCAGATAGTCTTCCCAGTCGTCTTCCGGCACCGAGCCCTCGGGCAGGGTGATTCCCCTGACAGATTGCCCCGCCTTGTGGGTGCTGTCGGGATCGCCGGTCAGCAGCGGATGCCAGTCTGGCAGGCGCCGCTTCTGGAACAGCAACTTGTAGGCGCAGGTCGCGGGCATCCAGTAGGCGATCTTCGGCAGGGTCTTCGGCGTCAGCACCACGCATTCCGGGACGCGCTGCTTGCGGTTCGGGTAGTCGCGGCAGCGGCAGGTTTCGCCATCCAGCAGGCGACAGCCGATGCGGGTATAGACGACCTCGCCGGTATCCTCATACTCGAGCTTGTTCAGGCAGCACTTGCCGCAGCCGTCGCAGAGCGCCTCCCATTCGGCGGGGGTCATCTTCGACAGGGGAACGGTTTCCCAGAACCGGGGGCGCAGGTTTTCCATTCCCGCACCCTGATGTGGCCTTGCGGAAAAGGGAAGGGGGGTCAGAGCGCCGAAAGGATCGCGCGGGCCTGGTGGCAGTCGGCGTCCATCTGGGCGATCAAGGCGTCAAGGGTGTCGAACTTCTGCTCGGGGCGCAGAAACTCGACTAGGGCGATCGAAAGATGCTGCCCGTAGAGGTCGCCCCTGAAGTCAAACAGGTAGGTTTCCAGATTCGGGCGGTTTTCGCCGAACATCGGCCGCACGCCAAGGCTGGCGGCGCCGTGATGGCTGCCCTTGTGCGGGCCGGTCAGAATGTCGACCAGCACGGCATAGACCCCAAGTTTCGGAAGGTGCAGCCCGTCCACCGACATGTTCGCGGTGGGATACCCCAGCTCTCGCCCGCGCTTCTGCCCGTGCAGCACCTCGCCCTCGATCCGGTGCCAGTGGCCAAGCATGGCGGCGGCGTCACGGGGGCGCCCCTCGGTGAGGGCGGCGCGGATCTTGGTGGAAGAGATCTCGGTCCCGTTCTCGGTGACAAGGGGGGCGATGGTGGTGCGGATGCCCCGGGCGTCGCACAGCGCGGCAAGGTCGCCCGCCGTGCCAGTGCGCCCCTTGCCGAAGCAGAAGTCGGCGCCCACCACGACATGGCTGATGCCAAGGCCATCGGCCAGAACCTGGTTGACGAAGGCCTCGGGCGACAGGCTGGCAAGGGTGGCGTCGAAGGGAAGCTGGAACAGGTGTTCCACCCCCAGACGGGCCAGACGGTTGGCGCGCGCCTCGGCGTTCATCAGGCGAAAGGCGGGGGCTGTGGGGGCGAAGAACTGGCGGGGGTGGGGCTCGAAGGTGATGATTCCCAGCGGGCCATGGCCGCGCGCTAGGTCGATCACTGCCTGGTGGCCGCGATGCACGCCGTCGAAATTTCCCATGGCGCATGAGGCGCCGCGGGAAGACGGGTCGAGACCCTGCCAGTGGAAATGCTGCTGCATCCTGCCCTTTGCGGGCCGGGGCCCGTCAGTCGAACTTGCGGCTGGGCGCCAGAACCAGCGCCTCGCCCTTCAGGACTACGGTTTTACCGACCGAGGCGAGGGTTTCAAGGGTCACCCGGCGTTTGGCGTGGTCGATGCCGGTGACGGTGACCTCAGCGCGCACCATATCGCCGGGGCGGACCGGTGCCATGAACTTCAGGCTTTGTCCCAGATAGACCGTGCCATGGCCCGGAAGCTGTTCCCCGATCACCGCCGAGATCAGTCCGGCGGTCAGCATCCCGTGCGCGATGCGGCCCTCGAAGATCGTGTCCTGGGCATAGGCATCGTCAAGGTGGACCGGGTTCCGGTCGGTGGAAACCTCGGCGAACAGCTCGATGTCGCGGTCGGTGATGACCTTCATCAGATGGCGGGACATGCCGATCTCGATGTCCTCGATGCAGATCGTTCCGCGGGGCATGTTGTCGAGCATGGGGTCCGAATCCCTTCCGGTCATGCGGACAACCTAGCACGCGCTGCGACGCAGCACAATCGGTTGCGCAAGAATTGTTCAATCGGACTTTCGTCTGTGAACGAATGTTGCTGCGTCGTCAGCGCAGGCGGCCCATGGCGTAGGTGGGCGACAGTTCCAGCCCGTCGAGCCAGTCGCCCAGCCGGGCGGGATCGGGGTTTTCCGGGTCGGGGCCGAAACGGTCGGCCTCGAGTCCGCCGGTGATGAACAGCGTGTCCAGCCCCTCGCCGATCCCGCCCCGGATGTCGGTGGAAATCCCGTCGCCGATGCAGAGGATCGCGGGGTCGGCCAGTGCGCCCGCCTCGGCCAGGCGGCGGCGTGCCAGGTCGTAGATCGGCGGATGCGGCTTGCCGAAGTAAAGCGTCTTTCCGCCCATTTCCTCGTAGGCCTGCGCCAGCGCGCCCGCGCAATAGAGCCGGCGATCCCCCAGATCCACCACGATGTCGGGGTTGGCGCACAGCATGGGCAGATCCAGCGTCTTGCCCAGCAAAAGCGCGGCGCGGTAGTCGTCGGGCGTCTCGGTCAGGTCGTCGCGCAGGCCGGTGCAGACGATGCCCTCGGCCTCACGCAGCGGCACCCGTTCGATGGGGGGCTGGGCGGCGGCATAGGCGGCCAGATCCTCGGCGAAATCGGTGAAGAAAGCCTCGTCCTTCGGGGCGCCGATGTGGTGGACGCGTCGGCCCACGGCACCGGAAAGCATCCCCATCTGCGCAGCGTCACCCGAGGTGACCACGATATCCCAGGCGTCACGCGGCACGCCCAGACGGTCGATCTGTCGGATGACGCTGGATTTCGGCCGGGGCGCGTTGGTCAGAAGAACGACCTTGCCGCCCCCGGCCCGAAAGCCCTGCAGGGCCGCCACGGCTGCCGGGAAGGCAGCCTTGCCGTTGTGCAGGCAACCCCAGAGGTCGCAGAAGACGGCGTCATAGCGCCCGGCAATTTCCGACAGCGACCGGATGATGTCAGTCATGGCGCGGCACCTGCTTTCCTTCCTCGATGTTCCGGCAGAGGCCGGCACGCCCGCGGTTCGCGTCTACAGCTTGAGCGCCGGCAGGATCTGCTTCTTGCGGCTCATGATCCCCGGCAGAACGACGGTGTCGCCGGTGACGGTGCAGCCGAAGGAGGCCTCGGCGATCTGTTTCACCAGGTCGTTCGGGACCAGCAGCGTCGCCTCTTCTCGGATGATGTCCACCACGAACAGCAGCACCTGATCGGCGCCGTCCTCCTTCGCCACGTCCACCATCGAGCGCATCAGGCTGTCCTTGCGGTCAAGGATCACCTTGGGCGCCGTGGTCTCCAGTACCGAGACGCGCAGTTCCTTGCCGCCGACCGTGTATTCCTTGGAATCCATGCGCAGCAGTTCCGCATCCGAGAAGGCCGAGACGTCCGACTTGGCCTCGAACATCTTGGCAGCCAGTTCGGGGATCGAGACGCGCAGTTCGTTCGCCAGCTTCTCGGCCACGGCGCGGTCGTGGGGTGTGGTGGTGGGGCTGCGGAATTCCAGCGTGTCGGACAGGATGCAGGACAGCATCGCACCCTTGATGCCGGTCGGCGCCTTGGCCAGCACGTCGCCCATCAGGTCGTGCATGATGGTGGCGGTGCAGGCCAGCGGGCGGATGGTGATGTCGATCGGCGTGCGGGTCTTCAGGCCGCCGACCAGCATGTGATGGTCGATGATGCCCTGGATCTGCGCCTCGTTGATCGAAGGCGGCAGTTCGGCCGGGTTGTTGGTATCGACGATCACCACCTGGTCCTCCGCCGTCACGTCGGTGATGATCTCGGGCCTGTCCAGGCCCCAGTGCCTCAGCACGAAGGCGGCTTCGGTGTTGGGTTCGCCCAGCAGGACGGCTTTCGCCGGTGTGCCGGTCTCGTTCAGATACCAGGCCCAGATGATGGGCGATCCGGTGGAATCGGTGTCGGGGGACTTGTGGCCGAAGACGAGCGTGGTCATGGGAATGCCTTTGGGAGGGTGGCGGTTTTGCGCGCGGTATAGGGGAAGGGAGCGCGATTGTCACGCGGGGGCGGATGTGGCATCGTACAGCTTCCGGCAGAGGAGTGCATGTGTCATGGAACTGACCGTCTGACGACCCGACAGGGGCCGTGAGCATGGGCCGAACGGCCCGGAAGTGCAGCCCTGAGCCAAGGAGTGCCCTGAACATGGACAAGTTGCACGCGGCCTGAGGGCCGGTCGTTGGCGGGTTATCCCCGTCTGTCTCCTCCTTTCATGTCAGGGGCATGTGATGCCGACACAGAACACCGGAAAACCCGCCGCGGCGGGGCTGAAGCCGTTGCCAAAAGCGAAGAGGTTCGATCCCGCCAGCCTGAGGGCAGCGATGGGACCGAAGGGTCCGAAGCTGGTGCCGAAGCGCGGCCTGGTGCCGGGCAAGGGCGGTCACCGCTGAATTGCTGCGGGGTGGGCGGGTGGCGCCCCCACCCCAATCCCCTCTCCATTGGGGGCGGCGCATCTGATCGGCATCAGTCGTAGAAGGCCGGGGCCTTGCGCAGGCTTTGCCACTGGGCCGGGTCATGACCGTAGATCAACAGGCCCGGCAGCGCCAGAAGCCGATCGGCGGAGGCTCTGGCGGCATCAGGATCCTGCGCGTCGGCGAAGTGCTCGGCGGGTTCGGACGCCCGGTTGATCGCGTCGGCGGCCAGTATGACCGTGCCGGTGCGTGGCAGGGCCAGGATGGCGGACAGATGGCCAGGCGTATGGCCGGGGGTGGGAATCAGGGTCAGCCCATTGCAGACGGGCGTATCATCCCTGATCAGGATATGGCGAGCCTCGGGCCAGGCCATCGGCCGTGCAGTGCCGAAATAGCTGGGGCGCGGGTCGGCGCGTTCGCGGGCTGTCATCACGATGGGCGCATGCGCAAACAGGTGCAGGGCGCCCACATGGTCGATATGGCCGTGGCTGAGGATGGTCAATGAAATGTCGCGCGGCGTCAGACCCAGGGCGGCAAGGGCACCTTCCGCAGTATGTTCCACGTCGTAACCGATCAGTCGGCCAAAGGCGGGCAGGCCGTCGCGGTCGGCAATCCCGGGATCGGTCGCATAGGCCGGGGGAAAGCCCGTATCGAACAGGATGCGGTCGCCCCGGTCGGTTTCCATCAGATAGGAGGGGATGCCGATCAGGCGTTCGCCGCCCCTGACTTCGAAGAGCCCGAGGTCGAGCACCGTCAGCCGGGTCAGACGGCCGGGCAGGATCATGGCGCAAGCTGTTCCACGGTGAAGCCTTCGCGTTGCAGAAGGTTCAGCACCCCTTCCTCGCCCGACAGGTGAAGCGCGCCGAAGGCGGCAAAGACCGGGCCTTCCGCCGCTGCCGCAGTGAGGACGGAAATCCATCGACGGTTGCGGGAATTCATCAGAAGCTCTTCCATCCGGGCAAAGTCGGCATCCACCTCCTCGCGCGTGTAGCCCGGCAGGCCATAGCTGACATCGCGCATGTATTCCCAGATGATCCGGCTTTCCCCGGCGAAATAGCTGTCGGCAAGGGTGGCGTGATAGTCTTCGGACCGGTCATCGACCGCAAGGGTGGACTGGATCATCGCGACCATCTCGTCATGGTTCATGGCGTCGAAGATGCTGAAGACCGTATCGAACGGCTCCAGCCCCCGCACCGGCACACCGGCGGCGGCGGCCGTTTCGATCACCATGCCGTCTAGGCCCTTGGGATCCTTCATCTGTGCCACGGCGCAGGGCGGCATCGACAGAAGCACGGCAACATACCAGGGCTGAAGCTTCGCGGCCATGAAGCCGGGGATGCCGCGCAGGGCAAGGGCAGCGCTGAGGTCGGACCATACATCGGGCGGCAGCTGTTCCAGAAGCGATGGGCCATCCGTTATCATCATCCGTCCCGGTTCACGGGCGATCAGATCCTGCAGCGCCCTTTGCTCTTCCGGTCCGGCCTCGACCAGGACGGTGGTTGCGGATTCGATGGCCGGTCTGATCGCGGCAAGGGTAGGGGCGTGCCGGGGGTCGTCGAAGTGATAGGTGCCGGCAATGGTGATCACCTCTTGCCCCCGGGTCGCGCGCCAGAGATTGCCGCGCGGGAACGGCACGGCATCGGCAGCTGCGGTCAGCGCGGCCACCTTTTCGGGCGGCATCTCCTCAAACAGGTTGCGGCCGTTGCACTGGGCCAGCAGCGGGGTAGCGAGAAGGCAGAAGGCAAGGGCGGCAAGGGCAAGGAGGCGGGTCATCGGGGCCTTCGGTCGGGGCAGGGCATGTCGCGGGCATCGTGGCAGGCGGTCGGGAAAAGGCAAATCAAAATCCGGCAGCCGGGTGTTGACAGGCGGCGGGGCATCGCCTACCTCAGCGTCCGTTAGCACTCGATCGAGGCGAGTGCTAATCGAGATCAAACCTGGTGACTCAAGGGAGAACCTCCAGATGGCTTTCAAACCCCTGCATGACCGCGTCCTGGTCAAGCGCGTCCAGTCCGACGAAAAGACCAAGGGCGGTCTGATCATCCCCGACACCGCCAAGGAAAAGCCCGCCGAGGGCGAAGTGATCGCCGTGGGCGAAGGCGCCCGCAAGGATTCGGGCGAGCTGATCGCGCCGTCGGTCAAGGCCGGCGACCGTGTGCTGTTCGGCAAGTGGTCGGGCACCGAAGTGACGCTGAATGGCGAAGAGCTGCTGATCATGAAGGAAAGCGACATCCTCGGGATCATTTCCTGATCTGTCGCAAGGAACGGTGCGCTGTAGCGCACCCTACGAAATCCCATTCAAGGAGCTGTCATAATGGCTGCTAAAGACGTCAAGTTCGATACCGACGCCCGCGACCGCATGCTGCGCGGCGTCAACATTCTTGCCGATGCCGTGAAGGTCACCCTGGGCCCGAAAGGCCGCAACGTGGTGATCGACAAGTCCTTCGGCTCGCCCCGCATCACCAAGGACGGCGTGACCGTCGCCAAGGAGATCGAACTGGCCGACAAGTTCGAGAACATGGGCGCGCAGATGGTGAAGGAAGTCGCCTCGCGCACCAATGACGAGGCCGGCGACGGCACCACCACCGCCACCGTTCTGGCTCAGGCCATCATCAAGGAAGGCATGAAGGCCGTTGCCGCCGGCATGAACCCGATGGATCTGAAGCGTGGCATCGACCTGGCGACCCACAAGGTCGTCGAGCAGATCAAGGCGATGGCTCGCCCGGTGAAGGACTCGGATGAAGTCGCCCAGGTCGGCACCATCTCGGCCAACGGCGAAGCCCAGATCGGCCGCTTCATCGCCGACGCGATGCAGAAGGTCGGCAACGAGGGCGTGATCACCGTCGAAGAAAACAAGGGCATGGAGACCGAAGTCGAAGTGGTCGAAGGCATGCAGTTCGACCGCGGCTACCTGTCGCCCTACTTCGTGACCAACGCCGACAAGATGGTTGCGGAACTGGAAGACGCCTACATCCTGCTGCACGAGAAGAAGCTGTCGTCGCTGCAGCCGATGGTTCCGCTGCTGGAAGCGGTCATCCAGTCGCAGAAGCCCCTGGTCATCGTGGCCGAGGACGTGGAAGGCGAGGCTCTGGCGACCCTGGTCGTCAACAAGCTGCGCGGTGGCCTGAAGATCGCCGCTGTCAAGGCTCCGGGCTTCGGCGACCGCCGCAAGGCCATGCTGCAGGACATCGCCATCCTGACCGGCGGTCAGGTCATCAGCGACGACCTGGGCATGAAGCTGGAGAATGTCGGGCTCGACATGCTGGGCCGCGCCAAGAAGGTCGTCATCAAGAAGGATGACACCACCATCATCGACGGCGCCGGCGACAAGAAAGAGATCGAGGCCCGCGTCGCCCAGATCCGCGCGCAGATCGAGGAGACCACCTCGGACTACGACCGCGAGAAGCTGCAGGAGCGTGTGGCCAAGCTGGCGGGCGGTGTTGCCGTCATCCGCGTCGGCGGCATGACCGAAGTCGAAGTGAAAGAGCGCAAGGATCGCGTGGACGACGCGCTGAACGCGACCCGTGCGGCTGTTCAGGAAGGCGTGATCGTCGGTGGCGGCGTAGCTCTGGTCCAGGCGGCCAAGGCGCTGGAAGGGCTGAAGGGTGCCAACAGCGACCAGGATGCCGGCATCGCCATCATCCGCCGTGCGCTGGAGGCCCCGCTGCGCCAGATCGCCGACAATGCCGGCGTGGACGGCTCGGTCGTTGCGGGCAAGATCCGCGAGTCGAGCGACAAGAACTTCGGTTTCAACGCGCAGACCGAAGAATACGGCGACATGTTCAAGTTCGGCGTGATCGACCCGGCGAAAGTGACCCGCACCGCTCTGGAAGATGCGGCTTCGGTTGCCTCGCTGCTGATCACCACCGAGGCGATGATCGCCGACCGTCCCGAGCCGAAGGCGGCCCCGGCGATGCCGGGTGGCGGCGGCATGGGCGGGATGGACTTCTGATCCATCCGGTCAGTCCGGTTTCAGGGGGGGGCGGCCTTCGGGTCGCCCCTTTTCCTTTTGCGGGCAAGGCGTCAGGGTGGGTCAATGCGTCTGTTCCTGCTGACTGCCCTGACCATGCTGGCCTTTGCCGCCAATTCGGTGCTGAACCGCTGGGCGGTGGGGCCGGGACATATCGGCGCGGTGGAGTTTGCGGCAATCCGGCTGATGTCGGGCGCGGTGATGCTGGCGGCGCTGGTGTTATGGCAGCGCGGCGGGATTGCCTGGCCGGGGATGCAGGGGCGATTGGCGGGGGTGCTGGGCCTTTCGGCCTATCTGCTGGGGTTTTCGCTGGCCTATCGTGGGCTGGATGCGGGGACCGGGGCGCTTGTCCTGTTCGGGATGGTGCAGGTCACGATGTTCGCCGGCGCGTTGGCCGGGCGCGAAGGTGTGCCGCCCCGGCGCTGGGCGGGGGCAGGGCTGGCGCTGGCCGGACTGGCGCTGATCGCAGCGCCGGGTGCTGTCGCCCTTGCCCCACTGGCGCTGATGGCGGTGGCGGGAGTGGGCTGGGGCCTGTACTCGCTGGCCGGGCGTGGCGCGCGCGATCCGCTTGCCGCGACGGCCTGGAACTTCGTGCTGGCCTTGCCCTTTGTGCTGCCTTTCGGTCTGGCAGGCCTTGCCGCACCGGATGCCAGGGGTCTGGCGCTGGCGGTGGTGTCAGGCGCCGTGACCTCGGGGCTGGGCTACGCGCTGTGGTATGCGGTTCTGCCCGGCCTGGGCGCGGCGCGGGCTGCGGTCGCGCAGCTGACGGTGCCGGTCATCGCTGCGCTGGGCGGGGCTGTCTTGTTGGCCGAACCGCCGGGTCTGCGCTTCTGGCTGGCGGCGGTGCTGGTGCTGGGCGGGGTCGCACTTGCCAGCCTGCCCTACAGGGCCTTGACCAGCCGGTGAAGCGTGTGCCCGGTGACCTGGTCGCGCCGGGACAGGCCCGTTGCTCGGAAACCCTCGCGTTCCCAGAAGGCGCGGCCGCGTGGGTTGGCCTCGAGAACGGCCAGAACAATCCGCCTCGCCCCCCTCGCGCGGGCAAGCGTCTCGGCCTGGTCGAGCATTGCCCTGCCATGGCCCGCACCCCGGGCCCATGGACCAAGCAGCATGAGGCCGAGATAGGCGTCGGTGGCTTCGGGAAAGCCGTAGGAAAGTTCGGCCACGCCAGAGAGGCGCATTCCATCAGGCGATGCGGGCAAGATGGGCCGGCCCTCTACCCCTCTCCCATCTGCACAAGGGGAATGGGAAGCGCCCGTCCCGGCGCGGGGATCGCCGGTTTCGGCCGCTGGCAGGAACAGCCCCAGATGATGCGTCAGTGACCGGTCGCATGCGGGCGGGCCGTCGGTAAAGAACTCTGCGGCCTGCCGGTCGGGGTCGCAGGTGCCCTCTGCAAGCAGCCAGTAATCGGGCGCGGCGCGGTAGAAGTCGGCGACCAGCGCAACCTCTGAGGGGTCAAGCAGGCGAATCGGCATGGGCGATCCTGAGTATCTCCAGCTGCATCGTTCCGGCCGGGCGGCGCCAGGTGACAACGTCCCCGATTCGCGCACCGATCAGGGCTCTGGCCAGCGGCGAGGTCGGGGCGATCCGCCCCGACGGGGCGTCGGCCTCGTCCTCGCCCACGATTTCGTAGGTGGTTTCACGGCCGTGTTCGTCGGCGACCGTGACGGCCAGGCCGAAGGCGACCTCGGTCAGGTCGTGGGCGGCGGGATCGATCACCACAGCAGCCTTGAGGCGCGCCTCAAGCCAACGGATGTCGCGTTCTGCGGCAGCCTCAGGCAGCTTGTCCAGCCGGTCGTGCCGCGCCCGCAGTGCGACTAGCTCGGTCGTCCGGCGCGCAAGGCGGTCACGCAGGGCTGCAAGCCCGCGCGGGGTCATGATGTTCGGCCCCGGCGGAACGGGAAGTTCAGGCAGGTCGGGCCGGTCAAGACCGGCGTCCTCGTTCACGAAGGCTCGGCTCATCGGACGATCCTTTCCAGAGGGTCGTAGCCGAAGTCTGTGCCCCAGGCGGCATCCGGCAGGCTGTCGGGCTTGAACCTGATGCGGCCAAGGTCGAGATCGGCGCGGTCGAAGAAGCGGCGGCGTGTGACAATGCCTTCCGGGTCGCGCCAGTCGTCGTCCAGCCTGCCCGAGATCAGGCGACAGCGGAAGAAGACCTCGACCTGGTGAAAGCCCGAGGGCGGGTCGTGGAATTCGTTGACCAGCGCAGGCCCGCCCACGGCAATGGTCAGGCCGGTTTCCTCGTGCACCTCGCGAATCAGGTTCGCGGGCAGGGAAGTGCCGGGTTCGACCCCGCCGCCCGGTGCGCACCACAGATCCGAGCGCGCGGATTTCCATGCGTTGACCAGCAGCAGCCGATCCTCATGCAGGATCAGGGCGCGGACGGCGAGGCGCGGCATCGGGCGGGACATGGGCCAAGGCTTGCGCGGGACAGAGGCCGATGTCCAGCCCCGGGCGTGATGCAAGGTCGGGCAGGGCTGCTCTTTCCAAGCGCAGGACAAGGGCGCATGTTCGGCCCATGACCCTGCGCCCGCCCCTTTGTCTGCCTGCCGACCGGCCCGCCGGAACTGCCCCTGGCGAACGGGTGATACTGGTGCATGGCCTTGCGCGGACGGCGCGATCTCTGGTGCCGATGGGGCTGGCCTTGCGCGCAGCGGGCTATGCCGTGACCCATGCCGCCTATCCCTCGACGACGGCCGAGCCGGATGCTCTGGTGGCTGAGGTCGCGCGCGCCTGTGCCGAGCCCTTCGTGGGTGTGACCCATTTCGTCACGCATTCGATGGGGGGAATCGTGGTCCGCGACTGGCTGGCGCGGGGGCACCCTCCCGGCCTGGGAAGGGTGGTGATGCTGGCACCGCCCAATCATGGTTCGGAACTGGTGGATCTCTTCGGCGACTGGAAGGTGTTCCAGATGATCACCGGCCCGGCGGGGCTGTCTCTGGGCAAAGGGCCCGACAGCTGGCCGAACCGTCTGCCACCGGCCGACTTTCCCCTTGGCATCATTGCCGGAACCCGTTCGGTCAGCCCGTGGTTCAGCCAGATTCTGCCCGGGCCGGACGACGGCAAGGTGACGGTGGCATCCACCCGGCTGGACGGGATGACGGACCATCTGGTTCTGCCTGTCACCCACACCTGGATCATGGTCAACCCGACCGTCATCCGGCAGGTGATCCACTTCCTGCGGCAGGGGCGGTTCCAGCGCAACTGAGCATCGTGGCCCGGTGCTGCTTGGAGCGGCTTGCGCTGCACGCCGTTCCTCTGGTCGTCAGGCCTGCGCCCTCCTCCTCGGCTGATGGGGTGTTCACCCCCAAGCCCCCAGAGTATTCCGGAAGGAGCGACTGCAGGAGCGGTCCGAAGTTGCTCCTTGCAAGATACTCCCGCCGTAGGCGTGCGACGGATCGGCAGGCGGCACGATACAAATGTCTTCCGCGGCAGCGCCGCAAAGGCCGGCTCGATGCCCGACGAGGTGGCAGCCCCTTACCCGCGGATCACCCGGTTGACATGCCCCATCTTGCGGCCCGGCCGAGGGGTGCCCTTGCCGTACAGGTGGACGGCGGTGTCACGGGCCTTGAGCAGTTCGGGCAGACGCAGCACATCGTCGCCGATCAGGTTCTCCATCACGACGTCCGCATAGCGGTTTCCGTCGCCCAGAGGCAGGCCCGCCACGGCGCGAATGTGCTGCTCGAACTGGTCCACCGTGCAGCCGGCCTGGGTCCAGTGGCCGGAATTGTGCACGCGCGGCGCAATTTCGTTCACCAGAAGACCGCGGGGGGTGACGAACAGCTCCACCCCCATCACGCCAACATAGTCAAGCGCATTCAGGATGCGCGCCGCGATCAGCACGGCATCGGCGCGCTGCGCCGGTGTCAGGCGGGCTGGCACCGTGGTGGTGCGCAGGATGCCGTCGCGATGGACGTTTTCGCCGGGATCATAGCAGGCGACCGAGCCGTCCATACCGCGTGCGGCGATCACGCTGACCTCGCGCTCGAAGGGGACGAAGCCCTCCAGCACCGAAGCCGCGCCGTTCATCGCGGCCCATGCGGCGGGGATGTCGGCCTCGGCGTCCAGCCGCGCCTGGCCCTTGCCGTCATAGCCAAGCCGCGTCGTCTTGAGAATCGCGGGCAGGCCCAGGCGATCGGCGGCGGCTCGCAGGTCGGCTTCGCAATCGACCTGCGCCCAGGGTGCGGTCTGCAGGCCCAGGTCGTTCAGGAAGGACTTCTCTGCGATCCGGTCCTGGCTTACGGCAAGGGCCCGGCGGTTCGGGCGGATCGGTCTCAGGCTTTCCAGAAGGTCCAGCGCCGAGGTCGGGACATTCTCGAATTCGTAGGTGATCACATCCACGCTGGCGGCAAAGCCGCGCAGGGCGGTCTCGTCCTCGTAGGGGGCGGTGGTGACGCGATGCGCAACATCGCCCGCCGGTGCGGCCCCCGGTTCGTAGATGTGGCAGCGATAGCCCAGACGGCTGGCGGCAACGGACAGCATCCGCCCCAGTTGTCCGCCGCCGAGGATGCCGATGGTGGCGCCCTGTGGAAGTTCAGTCATCCGAAGGCTCCTCGGGGATGCTTGCAGAAAGTGCATCGCGCCAGTCATCCAGCCTTGCGGCCAATGCGGGGTCAGAAACGGCCAGGATCGCGGCAGCCATCAGGCCCGCGTTGGCCGCGCCGCCGATGGCCATGGTGGCCACCGGGTAGCCCTTGGGCATCTGCACGATGGAATAAAGTGAATCGACACCGGACAGCGCCCTGGTCTGGACCGGCACCCCGATAACCGGCAGCCGCGTTTTCGACGCCATCATCCCCGGCAGATGCGCGGCACCCCCGGCACCCGCGATGATGACCTTCAGCCCACGCGCCACGGCAGTCTCGCCATACTCCCACAGCCGGTCGGGCGTACGGTGGGCAGATACGATCTTCGTTTCGTAGGGAATGCCAAGCGCATCCAGAATCTCTGCCGCGGCCTTCATGGTGGGCCAGTCGCTTTGCGACCCCATGATGATCCCGACAGATACGGTCATGCCTGCCTCCCCTGAGTATCAGCGCGATTACCTCGGGATGCGTGCAGGGGCAAGCATCAGGCGATGATGTCGGGAATCAGCTGATCCTGTATCTTCACGATCTGGTCTTTCAGCGCCAGCTTCTGCTTCTTCAGCCGGCGCAGGGTCAACTGGTCGGGGCGGCCGGTTTCCTCCAGCGCATGGATGGCCTGGTCAAGATCGCGATGCTCACGCTTCAGCACTTCGAGCTTGATGCGCAGCATCTCTTCAAAGCTGAGCTCCGACGGGGCGTTCATGGGGGCGACTCGCTTCCTGCCTTTGCGAAAGAATATAGGAAAGCGGATGGTCTGGGTGAAGGTTTCTGCATCCGTTTCAGGCGATTTCCGGGTAGTGCAGGGCCTTGCGGGGGGCCACGACCGGCCCCATATTGCGGGCAGTGCGGTGCCCGAATGTGGGGCCGTACGTGAGTGTCGCTTGAAACAAGGACAGTCCGGATGACGAAACTGAGCTTCGGGTCCCACCCCTACCTGCTGGGCTTCGAACAGCTGGAAAGGCTGGTCGAACGCACCGCCAAGTCCGGGGCCGAGGGCTACCCTCCCTTCAACATCGAAGCGGTGGCCGAGAACGCTTACCGGATCACGCTGGCCGTCGCGGGCTTCCGCGAGGAGGACCTGTCCATCACGGTCGAGGACCGCCAGCTGGTGGTGCGCGGCCGTCAGGCCGAGGATCAGGGAGAGCGGGTGTTCCTGCACCGGGGCATTGCAAGCCGCGCCTTCCAGCGCAGCTTCGTGCTGGCCGACGGGGTGGAGGTTGCGGGCGCGACGATGGAGCATGGGCTTCTGCATGTCGATCTGCGCCGCCATGTGCCCGAGACCGTGGTTCAGACCATTCAGATCAGCCGGAAGGAAGGGGTGAAGAAATGAACACGCCATTCAACGGGTTGCCACAGGGCGCCGATCGGATCGTGTATGTGCGCGAGGTCCATGTCGAGGATTTGCCCGACGAGGTACGCGAGCAGATTCCGGGCCTGGAGGTGCTGTGGTCGGTGCATGGTGCCGACGGACGCCAGCTGGCCCTGGTTGCCGACCGCAGGCTAGCGTTCCATCTGGCGCGCGAACACGACTATACGCCGGTAAGCGTGCACTGACGGAAACCATCGGCAATCGACAACGCTGTCGGACCTGCTAGGCTTTGTCCGAGAGGTTTCGGTGCATGTCGAGGTCGAGATGAAAACCACAACTGGCTATTCCGGCGCCCAGATCGCTTTGCACTGGCTTGTCGCCGTGCTGCTTGTTGTCGCCTGGCTGACGGGCGAGGGTGCGGCAGAGGCCCTCGAGGCCATCGAGGAAGGCGGCGCGCCGGGTTTTGTGCCGCATGTGGCGCTGGGGCTCGCGATCCTGGCGCTTTCCGTGCTGCGGCTGCTCGTGCGCCTTGGACGGGGCGCGCCAGAGGCGGCAGGAACGCCAGGCAGCTTTCAGGTCCGGGTTGCCGGATGGGTGCATGTCGCGCTGTATGTGCTGATGATCGCGGTGCCTCTGGGCGGGATCAGCGCCTGGTTCCTGGGGCTTGAGACCGGCGATATCCACGGGCTGTTCGCCAATCTGCTGATGGTGCTGGCGCTGGGCCATGCGGGGCTGGCGCTATATCATCAGTATGTGTTGAAGGATGGCACACTGGCACGGATGATGCGGGCCGAATAGCCCGCCGCCGACCCCACCCCAATCCCCTCCCTCCCCCTCGTGGGGAGGGGAGGCGCGGGAAAACCCGCGTCAAGCCCGGATCAGGCCCATCTGCTCCAGCTTCAGCAGCACCTGATGGGCGCAATGATCGACATCGACGTTCTCGGTGTCCACGCGCAGTTCGGGGGTTTCGGGCGCCTCGTAGGGGTCGGAGATCCCGGTGAATTCCTTGATCTTGCCTTCGCGCGCCAGCTTGTACAGCCCCTTGCGGTCGCGGCGTTCGCATTCCTCGAGGCTGGTTGCGACATGCACCTCGACGAAGGCACCGAAGGCCTCGATCATCTCGCGCACCGCCCGGCGGGTGGCGGCATAGGGCGCGATCGGCGCGCAGATCGCGATGCCGCCGTTCTTGGTGATCTCGGAGGCGACATAGCCGATGCGGCGGATGTTGATGTCGCGGTGCTCCTTCGAGAAACCCAGTTCCGAGGACAGGTGCTTGCGCACCACGTCCCCGTCCAGCAGCGTGACGGGACGCCCGCCCATCTCCATCAGCTTGACCATCAGCGCATTGGCGATGGTGGACTTGCCACTGCCCGAGAGGCCGGTGAAGAACACGGTGAAGCCCTGTTTCGACCGCGGCGGGCTGGTCCTGCGCAGTTCGGCCACCACTTCGGGGAAGCTGAACCATTCGGGGATCTCCAGCCCCTCGCGCAGGCGGCGGCGAAGTTCGGTGCCGGAAATGTCGAGGACCGTCGAGCCTTCGGGGATCTCGTTCGCCGGGTAGTACTGGGCCTTTTCCTGCACGTAGACCATGTGCTTGAAGTCAACCATCTCGATGCCGATCTCGGCCTGATGGGAGCGGAACAGTTCCTGCGCGGCGTAGGGGTCGTAGAAATCCTTGCCCTGGCTGTTCTTGCCCGGGCCCGCGTGGTCGCGGCCGACGATCATGTGGGTGCAGCCGTGGTTGCGCCGGATGATGCCGTGCCAGACCGCCTCGCGGGGTCCTGCCATGCGCATGGCGAGGTTGAGGAGCGACAGTGCGGTGGTCTGGGCGGGATACTTGTCCAGCACCGCCTCATAGCAGCGGACGCGGGTGAAATGGTCCACGTCGCCCGGCTTGGTCATGCCGACGACCGGGTGGATCAGGAGGTTTGCCTCGGCCTCGCGGGCTGCGCGGAAGGTGAGTTCCTGATGCGCACGGTGCAGGGGGTTGCGGGTCTGGAAGGCCACGACCTTGCGCCAGCCCAGCTTGCGGAACAGCGCGCGCAACTCGTTGGGAGTGTCGCGGCGGGCCTTGAAGTCGTAATGGACAGGCGGCTGGATCCCGATGATCGGCCCGCCGAGATAGACCTTGCCGGCCGTGTTATGCAGGTAGTTCACCGCCGGATGCGCGAGATCGTCGGCGCCAAAGACCTTCTCGGCCTCATGCGCCTTGTCCGGCACCCATTTGTCGGTGATCGACAGGATCGCAAGGATCACCCCTTCCGCATCCCGCAGCGCGATGTCCTGACCCGGGGCAACCTTTTCGGCGAAGGCTTCGGACACGTCCAGCGTGATCGGAATGGGAAACAGCGTGCCGTCCGCAAGGCGCATCTTTTCGACGACGCCTTGGTAATCAGCCTGGGTCATGAATCCCTTCAGCGGCCAGAAGCCACCGTTCATCAGCAGCTCCAGATCGCAGACCTGGCGCTGGGTCAGATCCCACGAGGGAAGGGCCGCCGCCTCGTGCTTCAGTTTCTGGGCGGATTCGTAGGAGACATACAGCTCCGGGATTGGGGCGTGGTTCAGCAGGGACATGCGTGGCAACCTTTCGACACGGCAGGACACCCCCGCCGTTTGGGCGGGTCCGTAGCCCGACAAGAGGGCGAGATTCAAGCGAGCGCCGGGCGAAGCCGCGATAAAAGGCGGAAATGCCACGTGCCGCTCCGGTATCGGACTTCCGTTCTGCTTTTTAGCTTAAGTGCGGGAGGTTTTCCCGGAAAGTTGGCTTTTCACCCCGTCTTGAGAAACAGCGTTCCGTCAGAGCGCCTGCTTTCCGGGCTTCGGCGTCCGCGTCAGACCGGAGGCAGCCACAGCAGGATCACCCCGGAAAGCGGCAGATAGATGGTTTCTGACAGGATGCCGCCAAGCGCCTCTGGCCAGCTGTAATCTGGCCCGATGGCCTAGCCGATCTCGCCAAGGACGAACATCACCCACCAGAAGCTGACATAATGGATCAATGCGCCGGCAAGGCTGTCTTGCGCCAGAACCCAGATGCCGACGAAGGCAACGGCCGTTCCGATCTTCGAGACCGCAGCCCCGGCAAGGAAGGCCAGGGGGTCATCGCCGGGCGGCCGAAGCCCGGTCAGGCGCGAGATCGCGCCATAAACCAGGACAGGGACGATGAAGATGGTCAGGAAGACGGCCAGGACGGCAAGGACGAAGGGCATGGGCGGGACCTTTCCGAAGGGAAGACCCAGCCTGACGCCGTCCCCGCCATCGCGCCTTGCGCCAGGTCAAGTGCCGCGGCTGGCGTACCGGCAGGCAAGATGTGCGCGGAAGCTGCGGATGACTTCCTCGTAGACCGCGCGCTTGAAGGGCACGATGGCGTCCAGCATCTCGTCGGCGAGGATCCAGCGCCATGTCGAGAATTCCGGGTGAGGGGTATCGATGCGGATGTCGCTGTCCTTGCCCTTGAAGCGGAACAGGAACCACTTCTGCTTCTGCCCGCGATACTTGCCGCCCCAGACCTTGCCCAGCAGGTCCGGCGGCAGGTCGTAGGTGACCCAGCCGTGGGTCTTGCCGACGAACTCCACCAGATCGCGGGTGATACCGGTTTCCTCTCGCAGTTCGCGGTAGGCGGCTTCCTTCGGTGTCTCGCCATCGTCGATGCCGCCCTGCGGCATCTGCCAGGCAGGTGATGGGCTGTCGATCCGCTGTCCGGCAAATACCAGACCGCGGTCGTCGATCAGGACGACACCGACACAGGGACGATAGGGCAGGGTTTCGGGATCCACCATGGCAGGGCACGGGCGGGGATGGACCCCGCCCTTCGCTTCAGGGCGTTTGCGGGGCGATGACGGTCAACCCCTTGATGATGTCGACGGCATAGGCCAGCTGGTAGTCCTCGTCGCGAAGCTTGGCCGATTCCTCGGCCCGGGCGAGTTCTTCCTCATACAGCCGCTTTTCCTCGTCCGTCATGGAGTCATTGGAAATCGCGCCGCGCAGCGACGCCTCGGACCGGTCGCGTGCGGCCGCAGAGGCCGCAGTCTCTTCCTCGGTCGCGGGGGGCTTGGGTGGCGGCTGGTTCACCACGATGTCGGGCGAGATGCCAAGCGCCTGGATTGACCGGCCCGAGGGTGTGTAATAGCGCGCCGTGGTCAACCGCATCGCCCCGTCGCCGCGTAGGGGGATCAGCGTCTGCACCGAGCCCTTGCCAAAGCTCTTGGTGCCCACGACTATCGCCCGGCGATGATCCTGCAGCGCGCCCGCGACGATTTCCGAGGCCGAGGCTGAACCGCCGTTAATCAGCACCACGATGGGCTTGCCCTCGATCAGGTCGCCCGGCTTGGCATTGTAGCGTTCGCCGCTGCCGGGGTTGCGCCCGCGGGTCGAGACGATCTCTCCCTTTTCCAGGAAGGCGTCGGAAACCGAGATCGCTTCGTTCAGCAGGCCGCCCGGATTGTTGCGCAGGTCGATGACCACACCGTCCAGGTTCTCGATGCCACCCAGTTCCTCAAGGCCCTTCTTCAGCGCGTCGTTCACGCCGCTGGTCGTCTGGTCGTTGAAGGTGGTGATGCGCAGGACGATCGTCTGCCCCACGACGCGACCCCGCACGGCTGTCATCTTGATCGTGTCGCGGATGATCGACACATCAAAGGGCTCTGGCACGCCTTCGCGCACGACCGTGATGATGATCTCGCTGCCGACCGGGCCGCGCATCTTTTCCACGGCCTCGTCCAGCATCAGGCCCAGGACGGATTCGCCGTTCACATGGGTGATGAAGTCGCCCGCCCGGATACCGGCCTTGTCGGCGGGTGTGCCGTCCATCGGCGCGATCACCTTGATGAAGCCCTCTTCCTGCGTCACCTCGATCCCGAGCCCGCCGAATTCGCCCCGGGTCTGGACCTGCATGTCCTCGAAGTCCTTGGCGGAGAGATATGAGGAATGCGGGTCAAGCGACGTGAGCATGCCGTTGATCGCGGCGGTCACCAGCTTTTCGGTCGAGACCTCTTCGACATACTGGGCGCGGATGCGCTCGAAGATGTCGCCGAACAGGTCCAGCTGCTCGTAAACCGAGGCACTGCCCCCGGCCTCTTGCGCGATCAACGGTCCGGCGATCTGCGTCGTGGCCACGATCCCGGCAACCGTTCCGCCGAGGGCGGCCATCACGAACTTCTTCATCCTGCGTCAGTCTCCCAGCCGGGCCAGCGCGGTGAACCAGGGCATCGGGTCCACGGGCGCAGCGCCCTGTCTCAATTCCATATAAAGCGTTTCCGTGCCCCGCCCGCCAGACCCATCTTCCGCACGGGTCATGAATTCCTCCGACGCGGTGCCCGTGCCGCCCATCAGGCCCAGGGGCGCGCCTGCGGCGACGACTTCACCCACCTCGCCGTACAACATCTCTAGCCCGGCGAGGATCAATAGATAGCCGTCTCCAGGCTCGAGGATCATCACATTTCCGTAGTCCAGCAGCGGTCCGCGGTAGCGGATCGTCGCGGGCCAGGGCGCCGTAACCAGCGCGCCGGCCTGGGTGGCAAGCGTCACGCCGGGGCGGCGGCTGCCGGTGGCATCGGCCTCTCCCGGCCGCCGCAGGAGGGTGCCCAAGGCCGGAAGCGGCAGGTTGCCCTTCTGGTCAGCGAAACTTGTCCCGGCATCGGCATCGGGCGACAGGCCCGCGGCAAAGGCATCCAGCGTATCGGCGCTTTCCAGCAGGCCGCGCAGGGCTTCGGGATCCTCGGTGAAGCGGCGCGGCAGGTCGGTGCGGTCGGACATCGCCTGCGAGAGTTCGGTGCGCGCGTTCTGCGCGGTGGCTAGGCCGGCCTTCAGCGTCTCGCCGGCCGCAAGCTGCAATGCGCGCAATTCGGCCAGTTCGACGAGCTCCGCCTTCAGGGCCAGTGCCTCGGCCTGAAGCGCCGGGGTGACGTCGGCCAGGATCATGCCCGACCGTGCCGTTTCGACCGCCCCTTCCGGGTGCAGCAGAAGCAGCGGGCCGGGGTTGGCTTCCATGGTCGCAAGTACGGCGAGAAGCCGGCCGATGCTGTCGCGCTTGGCGTCAAAGGCGCGGGTCAACTGGGCTTCGCGAAGGGCGGCGCTGCGCAGGGCGCCGCGCAGGACGGCAAGCCCTTCCTCATAGGCGCGGATGGTGCGGGACAGGGCAGACACGCGATCGCGTGCCTCGGTTGCGGCGTCAAGTGCGGCAACCGCAGCCTGCAGGTCGGCTGAGGCCCTGGCCGCCTGTTCGGCCACCGTCTCTGCCGCAGCGGGCAGGGCAAGCAGCAGGACAAAGGCAGCTGCGCGGATCATGCGATGAGCGTCTGGCCGGTCATCTCGGGCGGCTGCGGCAGGCCCATGAGTTGCAGAACGGTTGGGGCAAGGTCGGCAAGGCGGCCGCTGCGCAGGCTTGCCCCGGCCGGGCCGCCGACCAGGATCACCGGAACCGGGTTCGTGGTATGCGCGGTGTGCGGCCCGCCGGTGACGGGATCGACCATGACCTCGCAGTTGCCGTGGTCGGCGGTCACGATCATCGCCCCGCCCCGCGCTTCCAGCGCAGCCAGCGCCCGGGCAAGGCCGCGGTCCACCGCCTCACAGGCCTTGATCGCCGCCGGCAGGCTGCCGGTATGGCCCACCATGTCAGGGTTGGCATAGTTGACGACGATCAGGTCGTATCCCTTGCCGATCGCCTCGACCAGCCGATCCGAGACCTGATCGGCGCTCATCTCGGGTTGCAGGTCGTAGGTGGCGACCTTGGGCGAGGGCGGCATGGCGCGGTCTTCGCCGGGGTAGGGTTCCTCCCGCCCGCCGTTCAGGAAGAAGGTGACATGCGGATATTTCTCGGTCTCGGCCAGGCGGAACTGGGTCAGGCCATGTTTCGAAACCCATTCCCCCAGCGTGTTGACAAGTACCCGCTTCGGAAAGGCCGTTGCCATGAAGCCGTTATGGGCGTCGGAATATTCCACCATGCCCAGCAGCGCCGACCATTTCGGCCGCGGGCCTGTGTCAAAGGCAGTGAAGGCCGGATCCCCGATGGCCGAAAGGATCTCTCGCGCGCGGTCGGCGCGGAAGTTCAGGCAGAAGAAGCCGTCGCCATCCTTCGCGCCGTGATAGCCATGGATGACCGTGGGGGCCAGGAATTCGTCGGTCTCGCCCTTTCCGTAGCTGGTCGTGACGGCGGTCAGGGCATCTGGCGCGGTTTCGCCCTTTGCATGGATAAGTGCGTCGTAGGCACGGCTGACGCGTTCCCACCTGTTGTCGCGATCCATCGCCCAGTAGCGGCCGGCGACGGTGGCGATGCCGGCGCCATAGGGAAGGTGGCGGACGAGCATGGCGATGAAGCCCTCTGCCGATGACGGGGCAACATCGCGCCCATCGGTGATGGCATGCAGCGCCACCGGCACGCCGAGCGCGGTAAGCGCGCGGGTGGCGGCCAGGACGTGGTTGACATGGCCGTGCACACCCCCGTCCGAGATGACACCCATCAGATGCGCGGTGCCACCGCTGGCCTTCAGCTTCGCCGCGAAGTCGAGCAGTGCCGGGTTCTGCGCAAAGCTGCCGTCCTCGATGGCCAGGTCGATGGCGCCCAGGTCCATTGCCACCACACGGCCCGCACCGATGTTGGTATGGCCGACCTCGGAATTGCCCATCTGGCCGGTGGGCAGGCCCACATCCGGGCCGAAGGTGGTCAGCGTGGCATGCGGGCAGGTCTGCCACAGCCGGTTGAAGGTCGGAACATTCGCCTTTGCCGGGGCGCTGGTGTCCGGGTTCGGCCCGATGCCCCAACCGTCTAGGATGCAAAGGACGACGGGTTTCGGGGTGGGCATCGGCGGTCTCCTTCGGCTTTGCGTCCCGGGTTTTACGCCTTGCGCGGCGGGGGGGCAACCGGGACGCTCTCCGCTTGCTGCGCCGCGCTCATCGCCCCGACGGCACGTCAGCGATGAAAGCCATCAGGCTTGAAGAGCGGACTTTTCCCGCACCCTTTGTCGCCACAGCGTGAAAATACCCGCCGCGACCACGATGCCGGCGCCGATGGCCACGTTCAGCCGCAGCACCTCGCCGAAGACAGTGATGCCGATGCCGCTGGCGAAGACCAGTTGCAGATAGGCGAAGGGCTGGATCGCCGAGGCCTCGGCCACCGCATAGGCGCGGATCAGAAGCCAGTGGCCAAGGACTGCCGTGCAGCAAAGCGTTGCCATCCAGCCCCAGTCGGCCGGCGCCATCGGGGACCAGCTTGCAAGGCCGAAGGGCGTGATTGCGACGGCACAGACCACACCCGTCCAGAAGAAGCTGACCGGAGCCGTGTCGACCCTTGCGACATATCGGGTCAGCAGGCCATAGACCGCGAACATCGCTGCGGCAAGGAAGGGCACCAGCGCCCGTGCCGATACCACGGCATATCCCGGTTGCAGGATGATCAGGATGCCAATGAAGCCCACCAGGATCGCCGTCCAGCGCCGCCAGCCGACCTTTTCCCCCAGGATCGGGCCGGACAGCGCGGCGATCAGCAGCGGGTAGCATGCAAAGACTGCATGCGCCTCGATCAGGCCCAGTTTCACGAAGCCCAGAACCATCACGCAGATTTCCGCGACCAGGATCAGGTTCCGCACCAGTTGCACCCAAGGCATGGCGCTGCGGCTGGCGGCGCGCAGGCCCCCCGGCGCCCGCGCAGCCAGTGCAAGGACGAACAGCGCAAAGACCCAGAAGCGGATCATCACCACCATGAAGACGCTGTAATTGTCCGCCAGGTGGCGCGAGATCCCGTCCTGCGAGGCAAACACCACGCTTGTCGCGATCATCAGCCAGATGCCAAGACGGGTATTCTGCATCGTGGCCGAGGTGGTCATGCCGGCCTGCGCTCCAGCGACAGGGCGTAAAGCCCCGCAGCGACGATGACCAGGGTGCCGATCGCGACGGGAAGTTCCAGCGCCTCGCCATAGACGGTCAGGCCGATCAGCGTGACAAAGACGATCTGCAGGTAGGCATAGGGCTGTACACGCGCCGCCTCGATCTGCTCGTAGCATTTCAGAAGCAGCCAGTGCGAAAAGATCGACAGTGCACAATAGGCCGCAAGGAACACCATGTCCTGCGGGATCATCGGCTTCAGATGCGGCAGTCCGATGGCTGTCATAAGCACCGCGCCGATCACTCCTGGCCAGAAGAAGGCGGGAAAGGTCGGCTCGTCCCGGGTGGTCAGGCGCGTCAGGACGGAATAGAGCGCAAAGAGCAGCGCCGAGGCGAAGGGCAGAAGCGCGGCCCAGGAAAAGACACCCGATCCGGGGCGCAGGATGATGAGGACACCGGTCATCCCTGCGGCGACGGCGGCCCAGCGTTGCCAGACGATGCGCTCGCCCAGGATCGGGCCCGATAGGGCGACGATCAGCAGCGGGCATACGGCAAAGACCGCGTGGCTGTTGATCAGCCCGATCAGCGTGTAGCCCCAGACGATCAGGCAGATTTCAGCAACCAGCAGGCCAGAGCGCACCAGGTGCGCCCAGAGCCGGCTTGACCGGATCGCGGCGCTCGGGCCTTCGGGGCGGCGCAGCGCCAGCAGGATGACAAATCCGGCAAAGACCCAGTAGCGGATCATGATGATCATCATCGTCGAGTATTCGGCCGCCAGGTGCTTGGCAAAGCCATCCTGGGCAGCAAAGGCGGCGACGGCGGCGACCATCAGCCAGATGCCTTTGGCCGGGTTCTTCGATGCGGGCAGGATGGCGGCAGTCATGATGCGTTGGTGGCTATCATGCGCCCCGTGCAGGGTGAAGGGGTGTCAGAGCCATCCCGCAGTCATGTGCCGCTTGCGGCCATAGCCCGGTCTGCGTGTAACGGTGAAGCCTGCGGCTTCCAGCGACCTGCGCACATGGCCGGCGGCGGTATAGGTGGCGAAGGTGCCCCCTGGGGAAGTGTGGCGTGCGACCTCGGCCATCAGGTCGGGCGACCATAGTTCCGGGTTCTTCGCTGGCGAGAAGCCGTCGAGGAACCAGGCGTCGGCCTTGCCCGGCCAGACTGGCAGGGTAGCCCGTGCGTCGCCGGTGACAATCTCGGCGGTAAGATTGGGGAAGCGCAGGATCCTGGCGCCCTGCGACCACTGCTCAAGAAAGGACGGTGCAAAAGCTGCAACTTCCGGGAAGTCCGCAAGCGCACGGGCGATTGCGCCGGCGGACAGGGGGAAAGCCTCGAAGCTGGTGTAGTGCAGCTGTTCCGCGCCGCGGTGTGCCAGCAGAACGGCCATGAGGTTCAGCCCGGTGCCGAACCCCAGTTCGGCGATGTGGAAGCCGTCGCGGAAACGGTCGGGCAGCCCGTTGCCCGACAGAAACACATGGCGCGTCTCGTCCAGCCCGCCGGCCAGGGAATAATAGGGGTCATCAAAGCGGCGCGAGACCGGGATCGTCCCGTCGCGCCAGTCAAGATCGGGTGTAGCCGGTTCGGGGTAGTCTGCGGCGGGCATCGGCGATAGTCCTTTCCACCGTTGCATGGTCGCGGGGCGGCGGAATGGCAAGGGTGGATGTGACGGTGCGGGGTGCGGGCATCTTCGGCCTGTCGATCGCGTGGGCCTGCATGGGGCGCGGTGCGCGGGTGCGGGTGATCGACCCCGGCGGGCCGGGGGCGGGGTCATCTGGCGGGCTGGTGGGCGCATTGTCGCCCCATGTTCCGGAGGCATGGAACGCGAAGAAGGCTTTTCAGCTGGAAAGCCTTCTGATGGCCGGGCGCTGGTGGGCGGGGGTCGAGGCGGCCTCGGGCCTGCCTTCGGGCTATGCGCGGCTGGGGCGTTTGCAGCCGCTGGAGGACACTGCGGCGGTAGAGCTTGCGCGGAGGCGGGAAGCCACGGCGCGTGTCTTCTGGCAGGGCTGCGCCGATTGGCAGGTGGTGCCTGCGACGGGGGCGCCGTGGGAACCTGCCTCGCCCTCGGGCTGGCTGGTGCATGACACGCTGTCGGCCCGGATTTCCCCCCGGATGGGTCTGGCGGCGCTGGTCGCGGCACTGCGCGCCAAGGGCGGCGAGGTGGTGACTGGCGAGGCAGAGGACGAGGGCGCGGTCGTCCATGCGACCGGGGTGGCGGGGCTGGATGCGCTGTCGGCGGCGCTGGGGCGCAGGGTCGGGTCGGGGGTAAAGGGGCAGGCGCTGGCGCTGCGCTTCGAGGCGCGCGGGTCGCCCCAAATGTTCGTCGATGGCCTGCACATCGTGCCCCATGCCGACGGGACGGTGGCCATCGGCTCCACCTCGGAAAGCCGGTGGATCGGGGACGGGCCGGATGGCCAGCTTGACGGGCTTCTGGCGCGGGCGGTAGCGGCGCTGCCGGTGCTGGAAGGGGCCGGGGTGGTGGCGCGTTGGGCAGGGGTGCGGCCGCGCGCCACCAGTCGGGCACCGGTCATGGGGCCTTGGCCGGGGCGGTCGGGGCATTTCGTGGCGAACGGCGGCTTCAAGATCGGCTTCGGCATGGCGCCGAAAGTGGCCGAGGTGATGGCGGATCTCGTGCTGGAGGGGCGCGACACGGTGCCTGAAGCCTTCCGCGTCGAGGCGCTGCGCTAGCACTGCTATGGCGGGCGGGGCGGGTCAGGGAAGCTTTGCCAGCTCCTGCACCGCCGTTTCCCGCAGCGCGCGCAAGTCGGCGATGGTCATGTCAAGCTCGGCGCGCTGGCGGTCCAGTTCGACCAGCTGCCGGTCGGCAAGTTGCAGCCAGGCCTCGAGCTGCGGCCGTTCGCCCTTTTTCCCGTAGATCAGCAGCCACTGGCGGATCTCTTCCAGCGAAAAGCCGAAGCGGCGGCCACGCAGGATCAGCTTCATGCGCGCCACCTCGCGCGGGCCGTAGAACCGCGCGCGGCCTTCCCTTTCAGGGGCCAGCAGCTCGATGTATTCATAGTAGCGCAGGGTGCGCGGTGTCACATCGAACCTGGCGCACATTTCCTTGAAGCTGAGCCTGGTCTCGGTCATGCGCTATCCTCCTGCCGCAAACCTAGGCTGACACCGGATCGGGTGCAACGACCTCGGCGGGCCTTGCGTTCCGGCCAGAGGGCGGGTTTCATGCCTGCACTCATGTCCGACACCGAAACCATCGCTCGCCAGTTCATCCAGGCCCTGCCGCATTCGCGCGCGCTGGGAATGGAGCTGGTCAGCATCGGCGAGGGGGTGGCGGTCATGGCGATGCCCTACAACCCGGAGCTGGTCGGCGACCCGCAGACAGGGGTGATCCATGGCGGCGCGGTATCGGCCCTGATGGATACCGCGTCGGGCACTGCGGTGATGTGCCATCCGCAGGCGGGGTTTTCCACGGCGACGCTGGACCTGCGGATCGACTACATGCGGCCAGCGACCCCAGGCCAGACAATCCGTGCGCGGGCAGAGTGCCATCATGTCACCCGGACAGTGGCCTTCGTCCGGGCGGTTGCCACGGATGACGACGAAAGCCGCCCCGTGGCAATGGCAACCGGGGCCTTCACCGTGGAAAGGGCCGAACGATGAAGCGGCCGGAGCCTGTCGCTGTTGTCAAGCAGCGCCGCGAGGGGCTGTTGCGCGCGCTGGTGGACGAGGTGCCCTACATCCGGTTCATGGGCATCCGGTTCGACCGGCGCGGGGATGAACTGACAGCTGTCCTGCCCTATCGCGACGACCTGATCGGCAACCCGGTGCTGCCCGCCTTGCACGGGGGGGCTACCGCAGGTTTCCTGGAGATCGCGGCGATGATCGAACTGGCCTGGAGCACGCTTTGGGAGGGGGTCGAGGCCGAGGGCGCGCTGCCTCAGGGGCCGTTGCGCCTGCCCAAGACCATCGACTTCACGGTGGATTACCTGCGCGCGGGTCTGCCGCGCGACGCCTATGCGCGGGCACGGGTGAACCGGTCGGGCCGGCGCTATGCGTCCGTGCATGTCGAGGCCTGGCAGGACAATCGCGCGCGGCTCTTCGCGCAGGGGACAGGGCATTTCCTGATGCCGGGCAGCGGGACGGCAAAGTGACCGAGGTCACCCACCGGCGCGTGTTGCGGATCGCCGGGCCGATCGTTCTGTCGAATGCCACGGTGCCCTTGCTTGGGGCGGTGGATACCGCCGTCATCGGGCAGCTGGGCGACCCGGCCAGCCTTGGGGCTGTGGGACTCGGCGCGGTGATCCTGGCGACACTCTACTGGGCGTTCGGTTTCCTGCGCATGTCCACCTCGGGCCTTGCGGCGCAGGCGGATGGGTCAGGGGACCGGGCCGAGCGTTCGGCGGTGCTGCTGCGGGCGCTTATCGTCGGCGCCGTCGCAGGGCTGGCGCTGGTCCTGGCACAGGTGGCGCTGTTCGCGGGGGCCTTCGTCATCGCGCCGGCGTCAGCACAGGTCGAGCGGCTGGCAGGCGAATACCTGTCGATCCGCATCTGGGGGGCGCCAGCCACGATCGCGCTTTATGCGCTGACCGGCTGGCTGGTGGGGCTGGGCCGGACACGGGGCGTGCTGGTCCTGCAACTGTGGCAGAACGGGGCGAACATCGGGCTGGACCTGTGGTTCGTCCTTGGTCTCGGCTGGGATGTGCCAGGTGTGGCGCTGGCAACCCTGATCGCGGAATGGAGCGGGCTGCTTCTCGCGCTGTGGCTGGCACGCGATGCCTTCGGCGCAGGTTGCCGCGAGGGGATCGCGCGGATCGGCCACCGGCCGGCGCTGCGGCGGATGTTCACTGCCAGCCGCGACATCATGGGGCGCACGGTGCTGCTGCAACTTTCGTTCACCAGCTTCGTGTTCCTGGGTGCACGGTTCGGCGATGTGACGCTTGCCGCAAATCAGGTGCTGATGCAGTTCCTGGAGATCACGGCCTTTGCCCTGGACGGCTTCGCCTTTGCCGCTGAGGCGCTGGTGGGGCAGGCGGTCGGCGCCCGGTCGGAACGCCAGACGCGGGCGGCGGGGCGGATCTGCATGCAATGGGGCATCGGCGGTGCGGCAGGCCTGGCGCTGGTCTTCGCGCTGACCGGTCCCTGGATCATCGACCTTCTCAGCACCTCGCCCGAGGTGCGGGTCGAGGCGCGCGCCTATCTGTCGTGGCTGGTGGCTGCGCCCCTGATCGGGGTGGCCGCCTGGATCTACGATGGCATCTTCATTGGCGCGATGCTGACCGGCGACATGCTGCGGGCGATGCTCTTGTCGGTCGCGGTCTATGCCGTGGCCCTTTCCATCCTGATCCCGGCCTTCGGCAACCATGGGCTATGGGCCGGGCTGATGGTGCTGAACGCGACGCGGACCGTGACATTGTGGCGGCTTTATCCGAAGGTGCCGGCCCTGGTGGCCGCGGGCTAGGGCTTGCCTTTGCCCGTATCTGCCTGCCATGATCCGGGCGCCACGGGGGGGAGACATGCGGAAATTCCTGGTCGTGCTGGACGACAGCCGCGAATGCCTGAACGCGATGCGCTTTGCCGCGCTCAGGGCCGCGCATACCGGGGGCGGGGTCACGATCCTGTCGGTCATTCCACCGGACGAGTTCCAGACCTGGGTCGGCGTGGCCGACCTGATGCGGGCCGAAGCGCGCGAGCGGATCGAGGCGCATTTCGAGGTCTTTGCGAAATGGATGCGCGACAAGCAGGGAGTGAACCCCGAGCTTGTCATCCGCGAGGGCGACCCGGTCGCGGAAATCCTGAACCTCGTGAAGGAAGATCCGGAGATCGGTGTCCTCGTTCTGGGCGCTGGCACCGACAAGTCGGGCCCGGGGCCGCTGGTCACCGCGATGAGCCGCAATTCGGGCAGTCTGCCGATCCCGATCACCATCGTGCCGGGCGACATGTCGAAGGAGAGGCTGGAAAGCATCACATGACGCGATCCCCTGCTGGACGTCCACGGGTTCGGCGGTTCCCTGCCTGGCAGGGCCGGGGACGGCGCGGATTAAGCGCGTGCTTACGGCAAACCCCTTCGGAAGGGTATAAGTGGTCCGCGACGGGGACCAGCCTGGTGTCCCCCTTTTGCCGGATTTCTGACCGATGACGACCGATCCGCGGGCATTCCTGCCCGGCCGCCCGACCCTTTCCCCCTTCACGCTGAACCTTCTGGTGTCGCTCTGGCTGCTGGCGCTGACGAACGGCACGTTCTGGGGCCATCTCTTCCGCATCTTCGATGGCAGACCGCTGACGGCGCTGGTCTTTGCCGGGGCGGTCTGGGCGCTGATCCTGTTGGTCATATCGCTTCTGGCGGTCCGTCGCGCGCAGAAGCCGGTGCTGGTGGCTCTTCTGCTGATTGCGGGGGTGACTTCGTATTACGTTGACAAGCTGGGCGTGGTCGTGGACCGCGAGATGATCCAGAACGCGATGACCACGACATTCGCCGAGTCGCGGCATCTGATCACGCCGGCCTTCCTGGGCCATGTGGCGCTGTACGGGGGGCTGCCTGCGCTTCTGGTCCTGTGGGTGCGGGTGCGGCGGGCGACGGTCTGGCGCGGGATCGGCGGTTGGGTGATGGTCACGGCGGGCGCGGCCGGCATGGTGGTCGGCCTGCTGTTCACCGACATGAAAGCCTATTCCACCGTGCTTCGTGCCGACAAGGAGCTGATGGGTTCGGTTCAGCCGCTGGCGCCGATGGCGGGCGCCCTGCGCTATGCGAAGATGATGTTCAAGTCGACGCAGATCGTCGTTCAGCCGACGGGGACGGATGCCCGCAAGGGCCCCTACCTGGCGGCAGCGGAGAAGCCCGTTCTGATGGTCATCGTGGCGGGCGAGACGGCGCGGGCGGCCAACTGGTCGCTGGGCGGCTACGGGCGGGAGACAAACCCCGATCTCGCTGCGCGCGACATCCTGTATTATTCCCAGGCCACAAGCTGCGGCACGGCAACGGCGACCTCGCTGCCCTGCATGTTCTCGCCCCTGACGAAGGCCGACTATTCCTACGAGGGCGGCCTGAGCCACGAGAACCTGCTTGATGTGCTGGCCCATGCCGGGTTCAAGGTGGAATGGTGGGACAACAACACTGGCCACAAGGACGTGGCGGCGCGCCTGCCATCGCGCACCATGACAGCGGCTGACGGGGCCGAATTCTGCCAGCCGGAATGCATTGATGGCGTGTTCCTTAAGGATCTCGCCGAAAAGGCCGCGACGATCACCGAGGATACCGTGATCGTCCTGCACCAGATCGGCAGCCACGGCCCCAGCTACTGGCTACGTTATCCGGCAGAGCGCGAAATCTTCCAGCCCGCTTGCCACACGCCCGAACTGACCGAGTGCACGACCGAGGAAATCGTCAACGCCTATGACAACACCATCGCCTACACGGACCATTTCCTGGGCCAGGTAATCGACCTGCTGGACGCGCAGGACCGCGTGGTACCGGCGATGTTCTACGCCTCGGACCATGGCGAAAGTCTGGGCGAGGGCGGGCTTTACCTGCACGGCGCGCCGGATTTCCTGGCACCCGACACGCAGACCCACGTGCCAATGGTTCTTTGGATGTCGGAACGCTTCCGTGCCAGTCTGGCGCTTGATGCCGCCTGTCTGGCCGATCGCGCGGAGCAGCCGGTGAGCCACGACAACATGTTCTCGACCGTTCTGGGCTTGCTGGATGTCACGACCACTGCCCGCGACGCGGTGCTTGATCTGGCCGGGCCCTGCCGAACCGGAGCCAGCGGATGAGCCAGCCGGAAAAGCCTGCGCGCAAGTCGGGGCTGGCGCATTTCTTTGCCGCTGCCGGCTATTCGGCGTCTGGTCTGCGGCGGCTGGCGCAGGAAAGCGCCTTCCGGCAGGAGATCGTGTTCATCGCTCTTCTCCTGGGGGTATTCGTCGTGATGGGGGCCAGCCTGCCGCAGGTGCTGGGCCTGCTGGCGCTGGGCCTGCTGCTGATCGCGGTCGAGGCGCTGAACACCGCGCTGGAGGTGCTGGTCGATCATCTCTCGCCCGATTGGTCGCAGTTCGCCAAGGATGCCAAGGATCTTGGGTCGCTGGCGGTGGCCTGCACCATTGGCGCAATCGTCCTTTATGCGGGCGTCGTGCTGATCTTGTAGGCAGGCGCTGCCGATGCACTGTTTGCATTGCTGCATTGCAGAAAATGGCCTTGGGGGAGATGCGCAGGTGGCCTACCTTGGCGGGCAGGGAGGAGCCTTGCCATGAAAGGCCCGCACCATGTCAATCCACCCTTTTCCGCGTCGACCCGCCGCGCCCCTGCCGGTGGAGCCCTATTACCAGCACGACCAGGCCACTGCGCCTGTCGTCCGCCTGCGCCCACTGACGGCGCTGGAGCAGATGTATGCCTATTGGGGATCTGACCGGGCATGACCCGGGCCTGAAGCCCGGTTGATTGCCCCGGCCGGGGCCATTCCGGGCCGGGGCCTCGCCTCAGATGGCGTAGCGCAGGATCGCGGCCAGCGAGGCCTTTTGCGGGATGCTGTCGCGGCGCACCGCCAGCACTCGCCCGCCCGAAGCCAGCACGCGGCCCGCGATCTCATCGACCACGCCATAGCTGTTGGCACTTTCCGTCTTCTCGAAGCTCACCTCGCCGGTGGTTTCGTCCACCGTGCCTGGTATGACCTCGTCGATGTCCACCAGAAGCGTATCGATCGCGCCGAAAGTGGCCGCCCGGGCGGCGCGGGCGATCTGCGTCGAGGCGCGGCCCTCGTTCTCGCGTGCGGAAAAAAGGTCATGCACCTCGCCGATGGCCTTGGCGTGCAGCGCGTCAAGGATGGGCCGCGCCTCTTCGGCCAGATCGGCGGCGGATTTGCGCACCGGGCTGGTCTTGATACCCTCGGCGGCAAGGTGGTCATGGCTGGAAACCGAGCGGAACATGGACGCCAGGGGTTCGGTTGCGGCCAGGATCAGGGGTTCCGACCGGCCCGACAGCACCGGGCGCAGCGCAGCATCCACCTTGCGGCAGAAGGCGCGCAGCAGAACGTTCTGCCCCTCGGAGCCGCCCTTGCGCTGCGAATAGCTGCGCGTGTTCACATTTGCCGTGCCCGCAGCCGAGGCCGCGTCCTTCGGCATGTCGGGAACCTTCACCTCCTGCGCGGGCAGGTCGGCAAAGACCTCGACCAGTCGCACCTCGTTTTCCGCCAGCGCCAGCACAAAGGCGTGCTGCTGAACCGACACCGCGCGGAGCAGCGGCTTGATGTGGAAGCGGTCGGACACCTGCACCATGTCGGTCAGGTGGTTCGGCAGGCGGAACGACCGCAGACTGGTGGGGGTGACGAAAACTGCAAGCGAATTGGCCTGGAACTTCCAGAACGCGTCGTCGTCCATAAGATCGTGGACCTGTTCCTCGATGGGCCAGAGCGTGCGCTTTTCTGTGCCCACGGCCTCGAGCTGTGCCATGGCCTGCTTCAGCAGATGGCCCAGTTCGATCCTGGCCGGGCCGATGTGCTGGGTTTCCGGCGTGGTGCGAAGATAGAACGAAACGGACGCCTCGCCCCGGTGGGCAACAAGTTTCCTGAGTTCCGGCGCGGTGGGAATATCGACGTAAAGCATGGATTCCTCTCTATGGTGCCCTCGGGATGTGGGTCCGGGGACGCCCGGCTTCAACCTTCTGCCCCGGTCGCCGGCAGAGCGCCGCCTTGACACGCGGGGGGCGCAAGCGCATATCCGAGTGGAACAGTCGGAGACCGCAGATGTTCATCCAGACCGAATCCACGCCGAACCCGGCCACGCTGAAATTCTTGCCCGGCCAGACCGTGCTGGAGCTTGGCACGGCTGATTTTCCCAGCGCCGAGGCTGCGGCGAAATCGCCGCTCGCCAGGCGCATCTTCGCGGCGGGCGGGGTGACGGGGGTGTTCTTCGGCAACGATTTCGTGACCGTGACCAAGGCCGATGATGTGGACTGGCAGCACATCAAGCCGCAGATCCTGGGCGCGATCATGGAGCACTTCCAGTCCGGCCAGCCCGTGATCGAGGGGGAAGCCTCGGGCGGCGGCCATGCCGAACACACGGGCGAGGATGGCGAAATCGTGCGGCAGATCAAGGAGCTTCTGGATACCCGCGTACGGCCCGCCGTGGCTCAGGACGGGGGTGACATCACGTTCCACGGCTTCGACCGGGGGATCGTCTATCTGCACATGCAAGGGGCTTGTGCCGGCTGCCCGTCCTCGACCCTGACGCTGAAGATGGGGATCGAGAATCTGCTGCGGCACTATATTCCCGAAGTCGTGGAAGTGCGCCCGGTCGCGGCCTGACCTTCCCGTGACGGCTGATCGCTCCCCTGCGGTCGCTTTTCGCGCGGCACCCCGCAGCGAGAGTGAAAACCGGCAAGAGGTGCTTCCCCTTCTGGCCTTCGATACCTCGGCCGCACATTGCGCGGCCGCGCTTCTGTTGCCGGGCCGGCTGGTCCTGCGCGACGAGCCGATGGAAAAGGGCCAGGCCGAGCGACTGATCCCGATGCTGGAAGAGGTTCTTGCCGAGGGCGGCATCGGCTGGGGCGACCTCAAGGCTCTGGCGGTCGGCACTGGGCCGGGAAACTTCACCGGTGTCCGCATTGCCGTGGCCGCAGCGCGGGGTCTGGCGCTGGGGCTTGGCATCCCGGCGGTCGGAGTGACGCGGCTGGAGGCGCTGGCCCATGGCCTGCCCCGCCCGGTGATCGTCATAGAGGATGCAAGACGCGGCCAGGTCTATGTCCAGCTTTTTGTCCCCGGCGGTTGCGGCCCGGCGCACCTGGCCGACCGGGTGGTGCCGGTCTGCCCGGCGACGGGGTCGGCGGCGGGGCCTGATGCGCTGCCCCCCGCCATGCCGCTGGTCGAGGCCATTGCACGGATCGCGGTGGAACGCGCCCGGACACCGCAGCCGCGGCCTGCACCCTTCTATCTGCGGGGGGCCGATGCCGCCCCGCCAGCCGATCCACCGCCAGAAATCCTGCCATGAACCACCTTTGCCAGGCCCGGGTGTCCCCCGCCCGCCTCCCCTTCGCGCAGGGGGGCGCCTCATGACCCCCGATGGGCTGGCCGCGCTGCACGCGCGCTGCTTCACCACACCGCGCCCCTGGGGCGAAGCCGAGTTCGCCGCCTTTCTGAACGATCCTCTGGCCTTTCTTCTGGTCGAAGGTGATGCGGGTTTCCTGCTGGGCCGTGCCGTCGCTGGCGAGGCAGAGCTTCTGACCCTTGCGGTCGCACCCGAAGCCCGCCGCCGGGGGCTCGGGCAGCGACTGGTCAGCAGGTTCCTCTATCAGGCGCGGCTGCGCGGCGCCGAAACCGCCTTTCTGGAAGTTGCGGCAGACAATGACCCCGCCAGGGCGCTTTATGCCCGCGCCGGATTCACCGAAGCCGGCCGGCGGCGCAGTTATTACCACGCGCCGGATGGGGTTGCGGTTGATGCGCTGGTGCTGCGGCGGGTGCTTTCGGATGCATCAGGCGCCGGCCCAATCTGACCGGACGGTCAAATTTCCGCAGCGTCCCGTCGGAATATCCCTTGACCGCCCCGAGCGAAGCGCCGCAATTTCTGGCGGAGTGCCAGTGTCGAGTCTTGCCCGTGGTGGGCGCGTCGGCCGCAAGCTGGCATGAAGGACAACAACAACCGACCGGGAGAATCCGATGACCTTCATGAAATCCCTGATGGGCGCCTCTGCCGTGGCGCTGGCCGCCGGCGCTGCGCTGGCCGAACCCGCAATCATCTTCGATCTGGGCGGCAAGTTCGACAAGTCGTTCAACGAAGCCGCATTCAACGGTGCCACCCGCTGGGCGCAGGAAACCGGTGGCACCTTCAAGGAGCTGGAGATGCAGTCGGAAGCCCAGCGCGAACAGGCGCTGCGTCGTCTGGCCGAAGCGGGCGCGAACCCGGTGGTCATGACCGGTTTCGCCTTCGGTGACGTGCTGAACACTGTGGCGCCGGACTTCCCCGACACCAAGTTCGCCATCATCGACATGGTCGTGGATCAGCCGAACGTGAAATCGGTCGTATTCAACGAACACGAAGGCAGCTACCTCGTCGGCATGATGGCTGCGCTTGCCTCCAAGACCGGCACCGTCGGCTTCATTGGCGGCATGGACATCCCGCTGATCCGCAAGTTCGGTTGCGGCTATGCGCAAGGCGTGAAGGCCGTGAACCCGGATGCCAAGATCATCATCAACATGACCGGCACCACTCCGGCGGCGTGGAACGATCCGGTGAAAGGCGCCGAACTGGCCAAGGGCCAGAAGGCGCAGGGCGCCGACGTGATTTATGCAGCGGCGGGCGGCACTGGCGTGGGCGTGCTGCAGGCCGCGGCGGATGAAGGCATCCTGTCGATCGGTGTGGACAGCAACCAGAACTACCTGCACCCGGGCAAGGTGCTGACCTCGATGCTGAAGCGTGTGGACAACGCCGTCTATGAAGCCTTCAAGGAAGGCGAAAACCTGGCCACCGGCGTCCACGTCATGGGCCTGGCCAACGACGGCGTAGGCTATGCGATGGACGAGAACAACGCCAGCCTCGTGACGCCCGAGATGCAGGCCCAGGTTGATGCTGCCGCCGAGAAGATCAAATCGGGCGAGATCGTGGTACACGACTACATGTCCGACAACACCTGCCCGGCGGCGACGTTCTGATCTGCCGGACACAGACTGACGGTGCCGCGCCGGTTCGCTGGCGCGGCACTTTTCGCAAGGATGCCTCGAAACCTGCGCCCCAGACGCGGCTGCATCCGGCGAACCACAGGGGGAAGCCATGGCTGCTGACGGCACCTACGCCATCGAACTGAAAGGCATCTCGAAGGCCTTCGGTCCGGTGCAGGCGAACAAGGATATCAACATTGCGGTGCCTCGCGGCACGATCCACGGGATCATCGGCGAGAACGGCGCGGGAAAATCCACGCTGATGTCGATTCTCTACGGCTTCTACAAGGCCGATGCGGGGCAGATCTTCATTGGCGGCAAGCTGACCCCGATTCCCGACAGCCAAAGCGCGATCCGCGCCGGGATCGGCATGGTGTTCCAGCATTTCAAGCTGGTGCAGAACTTCACCGTGCTGGAAAACGTGATCCTGGGGGCCGAGGACGGCCCGCTTCTGAACACCAGCCTTGCCAAGGCGCGCCAGGTGCTGGAAAGCCTGTCCCGCGACTACGAACTGGACGTGGATCCCGACGCGCTGATCGAGGATCTGTCGGTCGGCCACCAGCAGCGCGTTGAAATCCTGAAGGCGCTTTACCGCCAGGCTGACATCCTGATCCTCGACGAACCCACGGGCGTGCTGACGCCCGCCGAGGCCGACCACCTGTTCCGCATCCTCAAGGGGCTGAAGGAGCAGGGCAAGACCATCATCCTGATCACCCACAAGCTGCGCGAGATCATGGAGGCGACCGACAACGTGTCAGTGATGCGGCGCGGCACGATGGTCGCAACGGTCAAGACCGCCGAGACCAGCCCCGAGCAGCTGGCCGAGTTGATGGTGGGCCGCAAGGTGCTGCTGGAGGTCGAGAAGAAACCCGCAAGGCCGGGCGATGTCGTGCTGCGGGTCGAAGACCTGCGCGTGCGCGACGAACACAAGGTCGAAAGACTGAAAGGCGTAAGCTTCGAGATCCGGGCCGGGGAAATCCTTGGCATTGCGGGGGTGGCAGGGAACGGGCAGTCCGAACTGCTCGCGGCGCTTGGGGGCATGATGCGGGCGACCGGCAAGGTCACGCTCAAGGGACAGGATCTTCCGCTGTCCGGCCGTGGTTCGGACGGGCAATCGCGTCGCCGGGCAGGCATCGCCCATGTGCCCGAGGACCGGCACCATTACGGCCTGATCCTGGACTTTACCGCCTGGGAGAACGTGGCTTTCGGCTACTTCAACGCACCCGAATACCAGAAGAACGCACTGTTCATGGACAACAAGGCCCTGCGCCAGGACACCGCCCGCAAGATGCAGAAATACGACGTGCGTCCGCCGCTTCCCGATCTTGCGGCCAAGAATTTCTCGGGCGGGAACCAGCAGAAGATCGTGGTGGCCCGCGAGATGGAGCAGAACCCCGACCTTCTGCTTGTCGGTCAGCCGACACGCGGCGTCGACATCGGCGCGATCGAATTCATCCACAATCAGATCGTCGCCCTGCGCGACGCGGGCAAGGCGGTGCTTCTGGTCAGCGTCGAGCTGGACGAGATCATGAGCCTGTCGGACCGCATCGCGGTGATGTTCGACGGCAGGATCATGGGTTTCCGCGATCCCGACAGGACGGACGAGCGGGAACTGGGACTGATGATGGCCGGCATGGCCGGGCACGGAGAAGCGGCATGATGGTGGTCCTCTGTCATCCCCCCACCCCCATCCCCGCCCCGCGCAGGGAGAGGGAAGGCGCCCGGGACCGGCGCCCGAGCATCAGTTCCGGGGGGCGGCGCTGCCCGCTTCCCCACGTGGCGAAGGGCCGGCGAAGTGAAACTGCCCCCGCACGGATAGGGAGGGTCGCCTGATGGACCGTTTGCCGCGCTGGGCCGATGTGGTTCTTGTTCCCTTCGTCTCGCTGCTTCTTGCCGCGCTCATCTCGGCGCTGGTGCTTCTGTCCATCGGACAAAGCCCGGTGCAGGCGTTCAACGTCATGGTTGATGGCGCGCTGGGGTCGGCCTACGGCTGGGGCTACACGCTTTACTACACCACCAGCTTCATCTTTACCGGCCTTGCAGTGACCATGGCCTTCCATGCCGGCCTGTTCAACATCGGCGGCGAAGGGCAGGCACAGCTGGGGGGGCTGGGCGTGGCGCTGGTCTGCCTGGCGCTGCCGTGGCCGCACTGGACGCTTGCTTTGGTGGCCGCGACGCTGGGGGCGGCGCTGTTCGGCGCGGCCTGGGCGGCGATCCCGGCCTGGCTGCAGGCGAAACGCGGTAGTCATATCGTGATCACCACGATCATGTTCAACTACATTGCGTCCGCGCTGCTGGTCTATCTGCTGGTCGATGTGCTGCGCCCGGCGGGCCAGATGGATCCGGCCTCGGCCCGCTTTCCGGCCGGCGCCAACCTGCCGTCGCTGAACGAGATCCCGGGCCTGAACCTGATCTTCACCAAGGGTGTGCCTGCGAACGTCACGCTGTTTCTTGCGCTTGCCATGGCCGTCGTGGTCTGGGCGATACTGTGGCAGACGCGGCTGGGCTACCAGATCCGAGCCTTCGGCAAATCCGAGCCGGCAGCGCGCTATGCCGGTATCAACCCGGTCTACATCATCATGGTCAGCATGCTGATGTCCGGTGCGCTTGCCGGGATGATGAGCATCAACAACGTGATGGGCGAGGCCGAGCGGCTTTTGCAGAATTCGTCCGAAGGGGCAGGCTTCATCGGCATCGCGGTCGCGCTGATGGGGCGGAACCATCCGGTCGGCGTGGTGCTGGCCGCACTTCTGTTCGGCTTCCTCTATCAGGGCGGGGCGGAGCTTGGCCTCTGGACAAGCATTCCGATCGAAATGCGCATCGTGGTGCAGGGTCTGGTCATCCTGTTCACCGGGGCGCTGGACATGATGGTGCGGATGATGCTGACGCGGATCTTCGGCCTGTTCCGCAGCCAGAAACTGGGGGCCGCGTGATGGATTACAACACGCTTCTGCAGATCCTCGATTCCACGCTGCGCCTGGCAACGCCGCTGCTGTTGGCCTGTCTTGCGGGGTTGTACTCGGAACGCTCGGGCATCTTCGACATCGGACTGGAAGGCAAGATGCTTGCCGCCGCCATGGCTTCGGGCGCTGTCGCCTTCCTGACCGGATCGGTCTGGTTCGGCCTTCTGGCCGGGATCGGAGCCTCGCTGGCCTTTGCCGCCATCCATGGGCTGGCCTCGATCACCTTCCGGGGCAACCAGTTGATTTCCGGCGTGGCGCTGAACTTCCTTGCCTCGGGGCTGACCGTGCTGATCGCGCAGTCGCTGTTCAAGCAGGGCGGGCGCACCCCGCCCCTGACGGGCGATGCCCGGTTCAACCCGGTGACGCTGCCCTTTGCCGACGCGCTGCAAGGCGTGCCGATCATCGGCCCGTTCTATCACGAGGTGATCTCGGGCCATTCGCTGCTGGTCTATGTGGCATTGGCCATGGTGCCCCTGTCCTGGTGGGTGCTGAACCGTACGCGCTTTGGCCTGCGCCTGCGCGCGGTGGGTGAAAACCCGGCGGCGGTGGACACGGCTGGCGTCTCGGTTGTGGGGCTGCGCTTTGCAGCGGTGGCGATCACCGGTTTGCTCTGCGGGCTGGCAGGCGCCTACATGGCAACCGCGCTTCAGGCGGGCTTCGGCAAGGACATGACCGCAGGCCGCGGCTACATCGCGCTTGCCGCGCTGATCTTCGCCAAGTGGCGCCCGGTGGCGGCGCTCTGGGCCTGCCTGCTGTTCGGCTTCTTCCAGGCGCTGGCGCTGCGACCCGACGTGGTGCAGGCGGTGGTTCAGGTCAAGGTGCCGGTCCCCTTCCTGGATGCGCTGCCCTATGTGCTGACCGTGATCGTGCTGGCCGGCTTCATAGGCAAGGCGATTCCGCCGCGGGCGGGGGGGGAACCCTATGTGAAGGAACGCTGACACTCCGATCCGGGTTCCCTTCCTCTCTGTCCAAATATCCCGTGGGGGGCGGGGGGGGTGACCCCCGCAGGTCCGCCGTCAGCCGGAGGCACAACCGATGACCGATGCAGAAACGCTCGCCAGCCTGATCCGTGCCCGTGCCGGATCCGATCCTGTGCGACTGGGCCTGATCCTGGGCTCCGGGCTGGGCCACATCGCGCGTCAGGTGCGGGGCGTGGCGATCCCCTATGCCGATCTGCCTGGCTTTCCGCATGTCGGCGTCTCGGGCCACAACCCGAACCTGCATGTCGGTGATCTGGAAGGGGTTCGGGTGGCGGTCTTCGGGGCACGAGAGCACTATTATGAAAACGGCAATCCCCGGGCGATGCTGCTGCCGTTGCAGGTGCTCAGGGCACTGGGGGGCGGGGAGTTGATCCTGACCAACGCGGCCGGGTCGCTGCGCCCGGACATCGCCCCGGGTGACCTGATGCTGCTTTCTGACCACATAAACTACAACGGTCTGAACCCCCTGATCGGTGAAAAGACCGATGCGCGGTTCGTGCCGATGACGGATGCACATGACCCTGGCTTGCGGGCGGCCCTGAAGGCCGCAGCGGCGCAGCAGGGCCTGGTGCTGTCCGAGGGCGTCTATTGCTGGTATTCCGGCCCTTCCTTCGAGACACCGGCCGAGATCCGCATGCTGAAGCTTCTGGGTGGCGATGCTGTCGGCATGTCCACCGTGCCCGAGGTGATCCTGGCGCGTTTTCTTGGTCTGAGGGTCGCGGCGATATCCACCATCACGAACATGGCCGCGGGTCTGTCCGACGAACAGATCAGCCACGAACACACCAAGGCCATGGCCCCGCTTGGTGCGGCAAAACTGGAACGGATCCTGCGGGAATTCCTGCGCGGCCTCCGATGAGGCCAAAGCTGATTTGACTTCGCCGGCAAAGGCGCGCAAGCCTTTGATGATTCCGTCGCTTTCTGCCCCCAAGGGGCCGCCCCGATGCAGCTCTACCTTCCGATTGCCGAGGTTTCGGTCAACGCCTTCCTGATCCTGGGGCTGGGCGGGATCGTGGGGTTCCTGTCGGGCATGTTCGGGGTGGGCGGTGGCTTTCTGATCACGCCACTGCTGTTCTTCATAGGTGTACCGCCGGCCGTGGCTGTGGCTACCGGGGCCAATCAGGTCGTCGCCTCATCGGTCTCGGGCGTGATGGCGCAGCTGAAGCGAAAGGGTGTCGATTTCACCATGGGCTGGGTTCTGCTGGCCGGGGGGATCGCGGGCTCTGCCCTGGGCGTCTGGGTCTTCCGGCTGATGACGCGGGCCGGGCAGGTCGATCTTTTCGTGCAGCTGTCCTACGTCGTGTTCCTGGGGCTGATCGGCGCCATGATGTTCCAGGAAAGCCTGCGCAGCCTGCTGCGCGCCCGCAAGCCCGGTGCCCCCGTGCGCCGCGCCCATGTCCATTCCTGGGTGCATGGCCTGCCCTTCAAGATGAAGTTCCGCGCCTCGGGCCTGTATATCAGCGTGATTCCCCCCCTGCTGGTCGGCGCGCTGGTCGGTTTTCTTGCCGCGATTATGGGGGTCGGCGGCGGATTCATCATGGTGCCGGCGATGATCTATCTGCTGGGCATGCCCACAAAGGTCGTGATCGGCACCTCGCTGTTCCAGATCATCTTCGTCACCGCCTTCACCACGGTCATGCATGCAGTGACCAGCCAGACGGTAGACATGATGCTGGCGCTTCTGCTGATCCTTGGCGGCGTGGTCGGTGCGCAGATCGGCAGTCGTGTCGGCATGCGGCTGAAGGCGGAACAGCTGCGCATACTGTTGTCGCTGCTTGTGCTGGCGGTTTCCGTCCGCATTGCGGCCGACCTGCTGCTGGAGCCTTCCGAACTCTACTCTGTCACTGCGGGTTTGCTGCCATGATCCGCGCCCTGGCCCTGCTGCTGCTGCTTGCCCTGCCGGCTGCGGCGCAGCAAGAGCAGATCGTCGCCGGGATGAGCCAGAACCGCGTCTCGATCACCGCCGATTTCGACGGGTCGGAAATCCTGATCTACGGTGCGGTCAAGCGCGACGCACCGCGCCCGGAGGGTGTTGGCCCCCTTGAGGTCATCGTGACGGTCGAAGGACCGTCCACCCCGGTCACCGTGCGGCGCAAGGACCGGGTGGCAGGGATCTGGGTCAACAACGCCGCCGTCCGGGTGGACCGCGCGCCCAGCTTCTACGCGGTGGCGACCACCGGACCGCTGAATCACATCCTGTCCGACACCGACAACCTGCGCTACGCCATCACCATCGAACGTGCGATCCGTGCCGTGGGTATTACTGCCGAGGCCGACCGCGCGGGCGAGTTTCTGCTGGCCCTTCAGCGCGTTCGTACGAACGAAGGCCGTTACCGGCTTTTGCAGGGCAGGGTGGAGTTGACGGAAGAGACGCTGTTCCGCACCGATGTCGTCCTGCCTTCGAACCTGACCGAAGGGGAATACAAGGTTCGCCTTTTCCTGCTGCGCGACAGGCGGGTAATCGCCACCCAGGAACGGGTCATCGGAGTCAGGAAAGAGGGGCTGGAACGCTGGATCTACAACCTCGCGCAGGACCAGCCGCTGATCTATGGCCTTCTGTCGCTGGTCCTGGCACTGGTGGCGGGTTGGGGCGCCTCGGCCGCCTTCCGGCTGGTCCGGGCCTGACAGGCTGCCTCTCGTGCGACTGCGTCCCGGCCCAAGGGGTACAGGAAGTGCTGCGAAGTATGGCCCCTGGGTCAGCCCTTCTTCTTGGCCGGTGCCGCCTCCAGTGCGGCGATGCGATCTTCCAGTGCAGCGATTCGCGCCTCGAGTGCCGCGTTTTCCTCGCGCGCCTTCTGGGCCATCGCGCGGGCAGCGTCGAACTCTTCCCGCGTCACGAAATCGCGGTCGGCCAGCCAACGGTCGATGAAGCTGCGCATCGCCGTCTCTGCCTCGGCCTTCGCCCCCTGAGCCACGCCCATCGCGTTCGTCATAAGCTGGCTCATGTCGTCCAGGAACTTGTTGCGGCTCTGCATGGGTGTCTCCATAGGGCTTTGGCCCATATATGGCCCAGCGGTGCGGGGACACAAGCATGTCAGATGGCGACGGATCGCCGCCGGTTGACTCCGCCCCCCCGCCCCGCGACAAGCGGCTGAAGCCACCGGATGCACAGATGATCCCCTTTCCCGACCTTTCGCCCACCCTGTTCGAGATCGAGGTCTTCGGTTTCACCTTCGCGCTGCGCTGGTATGCGCTGGCCTATATTGCGGGCATCCTGTTCGGCTGGTGGATCATCCTGCGCGCGGTGCGAACGCCGCAGCTGTGGGCCGGTGACCCGCCGCTGACGCCGGAGCAGGTGGAACGCTTCCTGACCTGGGCGGTCGTGGGGATCATCCTGGGCGGGCGGATCGGCTATGTCGTCTTCTACGACCCCGCCACCTACATCGCCGAGCCCTGGAAGATCCCCCAGGTCTGGGAAGGCGGGATGGCCTTTCATGGCGGCTTTGCCGGGGTGGTGATCGCCGGCCTGTGGTTCTGCCGGCGGGAACGGATTCCGATGCTGTCGATGGGCGATCTGCTGGCATTGGCGGTGCCGGTGGGGCTGGGCCTTGGCCGGCTGGCGAACTTCGTCAATGCCGAGCTCTGGGGCAGGCCTACCACGTTGCCCTGGGGTGTGATCTTCCCTGGAGAGGCCGCGCAGACCTGCGAAGGCGTCATCGGCGTTTGCGCCCGGCATCCCAGCCAGCTGTATCAGGCGGCGCTGGAGGGGCTTCTTCTTGCCGTGGTCCTGACCTGGCTTTCCTTCCGCCGCGGCTGGCTGAAACGGCCGGGCGCGATCATGGGGCTGTTCCTGACCGGTTACGGCCTGGCCCGTTTCCTGGTCGAATTCGTCCGTCAGCCCGACGCGCAATTCGTTTCGCCTGGCAACCCGATCGGGTGGGCGGTGCAGGTGGGCAACTACGGGCTGACCATGGGCCAGTTGCTGTCGCTGCCGATGATCGCGGCGGGCCTGTGGTTCCTGGCCCGCGCCAGGCGCGCATGACGCCTCTTGCTCGCCTGCTGGTCGAACGTATCCGCGAGACCGGGCCGATCAGCGTTGCCGACTACATGGCTGAATGCCTGCTACACCCGGTGCACGGCTATTACATCACCCGCGAACCCTTCGGTGCGGCAGGTGACTTCGTCACGGCCCCCATGATCAGCCAGATGTTCGGTGAACTTTTCGGATTGGCGCTGGCCCAGGCCTGGCTGGACCAGGGCGCTCCTGCGCCCTTCACGCTGGCGGAACTCGGGCCGGGGCGGGGGGATCTGATGGCCGATGCGCTGCGTGCAACGCGCGGGGTGCCCGGCTTTCACGCCGCTGTCCGGGTGGTACTGGTCGAAGCTTCGCCGCGGCTGCGCCAGGTGCAGGCGAAGACGCTGGCGGCGTCGGGCCTGACACCGGGCTGGCTGGATCGGGTAGAGGATCTGCCAGACCGCCCGACCTTCCTGATTGCCAATGAATTCCTGGATGCGCTGCCGATCCGGCAATTCGTGCTGTCGCCGGAAGGCTGGCGCGAAAGGCTTGTGGGTGTGGTAAGGGGCGACCTGGCCTTCGGCCTGTCTGCGCCCCTGCCGCAGCCGCCCGATGCCCCCGCCTTCCGCAATGCGCAACCCGGTGATCTGGTCGAACTTTGCGCCCCGGCCCAGGCTGCCGTCGCTGCCGCACTGCGTCCGATCCTGGCCCGCGGGGGGCTTGCGCTGTTCATCGACTATGGCGGCTGGCGGTCGCAGGGTGACACCTTGCAGGCGCTGAGGGCGCATCGTTTCGACCCCCCGCTCGCCCACCCGGGCGAGGCCGACCTGACCGCGCATGTCGATTTCGAACCGCTTGCCGCGCTGGCCCCGGCCCACGCCTATGCCACACAGGGCGAGGTGCTTCTGCGCCTTGGGATCGAGGCCCGTGCAGCGCAACTGGCACGATCAATGACCGGCGCGCAGTTGGAGAACCACAAAGCCGCGCTTGCCCGCTTGACCGACCGCGACAAAATGGGTTCGCTCTTCAAGGTGCTGGCGCTGACCCGCGCCGGTGCGCCTCTGCCGCCCGGATTTGCCCCCTGATGCACACGATGCTGGAGATCATCACCGCAGACGCGATCCGCACGCGCCACGGGTTCTTTACCCGCAAGGGCGGGGCGTCCTCCGGCATTTTCGCGGGTCTGAACTGCGGGACGGGTTCATCGGATCAGGCCGAGATCGTGGCGATCAACCGCGCCCGCGTGGCAGAGGCGATGGGCGTCGCGCCAGATGCGCTGGTCACACTGCATCAGGTCCATTCTGCCAGGGTGATTCCCGTTACCGGCCCCTTGCTTGCCCGGCCCGAGGCCGATGCGCTGGTGACCGCAACGCCGGGCGTTCTGCTGGCGGTGCTGACGGCGGATTGTCAGCCGGTCCTGTTCCACGATTCTGCTGCGGGCGTCATCGGTGCGGCCCATGCCGGTTGGCGCGGCGCGGTGGATGGGGTGCTAGAGGCGACCGTCGAGGCGATGGAAGCCCTCGGCGCATCCCGGGCCAACATCGTTGCCGTGATCGGCCCCACGATCAGTCAGTCCGCCTACGAGGTGGGGCCGGAGTTCTTCGACCGCTTCCGGGATGAAGATCCTGAAAGCACAAGATTCTTTGCCAATGGTCCGGGTGACCGGCTGCTGTTCGACCTGCCGGGTTACGGGCTGCACCGTCTGCGTTCCGCCGGCGTCGGCCATGCGGAATGGACCCGTCACTGCACCTACCGGGACGCCGCACGGTTCTATTCCTACCGTCGGACGACCCATGCGGGCGAGGCGGATTACGGGCGCCTGATCTCGGCAATAAGGCTATAATGTGGCAAAAATCGGCGCGAAAATGCACCGTTTGCGGCGCAAGTTTTCCCCATCTCTGCCGCAATTGCCATTCACCCAATAGTTGAAAGGTGTGCAGCAGGCGGGGACTGCCATGATGATCGAAGTCAGGACAAAGCGTCGCTGGATCGTGTCGGTGCTGGAAGCTGTAGCCGAATCCCAGGATGGCCGGGCTGCCGTTCGGATCAACGCAAAGCGGCCGCGCAACCGCACGTTCCCGGCAGGCCAGAAGGGTTTCGCGATGCGGCTCAAGGCCGCGACCCGCCCCCTGGTCGATGCGGCACGCTGACACGAAGCGATCAGGCGTTCCGCGCCAGCCGTGCCTCCAGCACATCGAAGGGCAGGCCAGGCTCGTCCTTCGCGCAGCGGATCACGAGACTGGTCTTTACGTTCGCCACATGGTCGGCTTTCAGCAGTTCCTCGGTCAGGAATGTCTGAAAGGTTGACAGGTCGGGCGCCACGCATTTCAGGATGAAGTCGATCTCGCCGTTCAGCATGTGGCATTCGCGGACGAGCGGCCAGGCCCGACAGCGGGCCTCGAAGGCCGACAGGTCAGCCTCGGCCTGCGAATTCAGCCGCACCATCGCAAAGACCTGCACTTCGAAGCCCAGTTCGCGGGCGTCGATGTCGGCGTGATAGCCGCGGATATAGCCCGCCTCTTCCAGGGCGCGCACACGGCGCAGGCACGGGGGCGCGGATATGCCGACACGGCTGGCAAGTTCCACATTCGTCATGCGGCCATCGGCCTGAAGTTCTGCCAGAATCTGGCGGTCGATGGGGTCGAGCTTGTGTCCGGCCATGATGCCTCCATTCGCCGACCTACTTACGCAAGGCGCAAGGAATGCGCAATAATATTTCAATCCCAAGCAAGAAAACGCATCGCCTGGCGGCCCTCGGGCCCGGGATGGCCAGCGACGGGGGCTTTCCGCGTTCGCGGCCTGTGGCTATATCGGGGAGCGAAGAGTCAGGGGACGATCATGGGCGAGACGCGGCACACGAAGGTTCTGATCATCGGCTCGGGGCCCGCAGGCTATACCGCCGCCATCTATTCGGCACGGGCCATGCTTGACCCGATCCTGATCCAGGGGCTGCAACCCGGCGGGCAGCTGACCATCACCACCGAGGTCGAGAACTGGCCCGGCGATACCCACGTCATGGGCCCCGACCTGATGGTGCGGATGGAAGAACACGCCCGCGCGATGGGGGCCGAGATCATCAGCGACTACATCACCGCGCTCGACCTTTCGAAGCGCCCCTTCACGGCAACGGCCGACAGTGGCACCACCTACACCGCCGATGCGGTGATCCTGGCCACGGGGGCGCAGGCCAAATGGCTGGGGCTGCCCAGCGAAGAGAAGTTCAAGGGGTTCGGGGTCAGCGCCTGTGCCACCTGCGACGGATTCTTCTATCGCGGGAAAGAGGTCGTGGTGATCGGTGGCGGCAACACGGCGGTTGAAGAGGCGCTGTTCCTGACCAACTTTGCCACCAAGGTCACCCTGATTCATCGCCGTGATTCGCTGCGCGCCGAAAAGATCATGCAGGACCGGCTGTTCAAGAACCCGAAGATCAGGGTCGTCTGGGACAGCGAGGTGACCGAGATCCTGGGCACCGAGGCACCGCTTGGTGTCACCGGGGTCAGGATACGCAACGTCAAGACTGGCGAAGAAGGCGAAATTTCCTGCGACGGCTTCTTCGTCGCGATCGGTCATGCCCCGGCGTCGGAACTGGTGAAGGATCAGCTGCCCCTGCATTCCGGCGGTTATGTGGTGGTCGAGCCGGGTTCGACCCGTACGGCAATTCCGGGCGTCTTCGCGGCGGGCGACCTGACCGACCACGTCTACCGTCAGGCAGTGACCAGCGCCGGCATGGGTTGCATGGCGGCACTGGATGCCGAAAAGTTCCTTGCCGGCCACTGAGCGCTGCGGCGCAGGAATGCGCTGTCCGCGCGACATCGTGTTCTTGCCGCAGGCCGGCAGGGAGTGACGGCGTCATCCGGCTGCAAAGTCTAGCGCAGCCGCCGGCCGTCCCTGTCGAACAGCATCGCATCCGCCGCCTCAAAGCCGAGACCCACCCGGGTTCCCGGCGCCAGATCCACCTGGTCGTGCCGTTCCACGATCAGCTTTTCCCCCGTGGGTGCCGTTAGGTGAACATAACTGACACCCCCCAGCGCCTCGGTCAGGTCCACGCGATGGGTGTCGCCTTGGCCGATCCTCAGATGCTGCGGGCGCAGGCCGACCGTCACCTCCGTGCCGGCACCCGGCAAGGCAGCCGAGGTTGCCACCGTCGCGGCCAGCCCCTTCGCCGCGACTGCCCCGGCCTCGACCACGCCAGCGATGAAGTTCATCGAAGGGCTGCCAATGAAACCTGCGACAAACCGGTTGTCAGGGTCGTTGTAAAGGTCGAGTGGTTTTCCCACCTGTTCGATCCGGCCTGCTCGCAGCACAACGATCTTGTCGGCAAGGGTCATCGCCTCGACCTGGTCATGGGTGACATAGATCATCGTCGCGCCGATCTCGCGGTGCAGGCGCGCGATCTCGACCCGCATCTCTACCCGCAACTCGGCGTCGAGGTTCGACAAGGGCTCGTCGAACAGGAACACTTCCGGTCCCCGCACGATGGCCCGGCCGATGGCGACGCGCTGGCGCTGGCCGCCGGACAGGGCCTTGGGCTTGCGGGCAAGCAGCGGTTCCAGCTTCAGGATGCGCGCGGCTTCGGCGACCTTCTTTTCGATGTCGGCCTTCGGGTGGCCGGTCATCTTCAGACCGAAGCCCATGTTTTCCGCCACTGTCATGTGCGGGTAAAGCGCATATGTCTGGAACACCATCGACACCCCCCGTTCGCTGGGGTCGGCATGCGTCACATCGCGGTTGCCGATCTGGATCGTGCCTTCGCTGGTGTCCTCCAGCCCGGCAACCATGCGCAGCAGGGTGGATTTCCCGCAACCCGACGGGCCGACGAAGACACAGAATTCGCCGTCCTCCACCGTCAGGTCCACCCCGTGGATCACCTGCACATCGCCGAATCGCTTGGTCACATTCCGCAGCGTGACGCCTGTCATTCCGTTTCCTCCCTCAAGCCTGTTCGGGAAAGCGCCAGCTTTCCGCTTCGGCGGCGATCCTCGCCGCGATGTCCCTGATCGTCGGGGCCAGCGCGCCCAGCGACTCCAGGCTGTGGCGTGCCGTGGTCGAAGTCACCGACAAGGCCCCCATCACGCGCCCGGCGCGGCTGAGAATCGGCACCGCGCAGCAGATGATTCCCACCTCGTGCTCTTCACGGTCGAAGGCGTGGCCGCGGGCGCGTATCTCCTGCAGCTCGGCCTTCAGCTGTTCGGGCGAAACCAGCGTGTTCGCGGTGTGACGGTAGAAGGACTGCCGCGCCAGGGCCGCTTCCAGCGCTTCGGGCGAAAGCCAGGCCAGCATGGCCTTGCCGACGCCGGTACAATAGGCTGGACCCACCTTTCCCGCCTGCGCGAACATTTCCACCGGCTTTGCCGCGTTGCGCTTGTCAACGTAAAGCACCTGGCCCTGGTCAAGTTGGGCCAGGTGGATCGTCTCACCGGTTTTCGCGGCCAGTTCATCCAGATAGGGCCGCGCGATCGGCGCAAGCGATGACTGTGCCCAGGCAGCGTGGGCCAGACGCACCAGACGGACCCCCAGCGCATAGGTGCCCTGGTCGGGATCAAGCGTGAGCATCCCCTGATGGGTCAGCGTCTGCAGAAGACGGTAGAGCGTGGCCTTCGGATAGGCCGATTGCGCAAGAAGATCGGAAAAGCGCACCGGGCGACCATGGCGCGCCACCATGTCGAGCACATCCAGCGCCTTGCCCACCGTTCCGTCGGCGTGCCCGTCGGCCACCATACGCCCCCCTCTCAACGCCGTTGTTGACAGGCATAACGATAGCCGACATAGTTTTCAATATTCAAGACTAAGTTTCAAATAGTGAAACCAGACGGGAGGAAACCATGGTTCACAAGATCTCGGGGGCGCTGACGCTCGGGGCGGCGCTGATGCTGTCCGCTTCGGCTTTCGCGCAGGACAAGCGCGTCGTCACCTGGAACGCCGACTACGACCCGATTCCGCTAGCCGCCGCCGAAGCCCTGATCGCCGATTTCGAGGCCGCGAACCCCGACATCGACATCCAGATGACCAACTTCGACCATGAGGCCTACAAGAACGCGATCCGCAACTTCCTGACCGCGAACCCGCCGGACCTGGCCAACTGGTATGCGGCCAACCGGATGCGGCCTTTTGTCGAGGCTGGCCTTTTCGCCGACATCTCGGATGTCTGGGCAGAAAACGGGCTGACCGAGGCGCTGGCCTCGTCGGTGCCGTCTTCCACGATCGACGGCAAGCAGTACGCGATCCCCTACACCTATTATCAGTGGGGCATCTACTACAACCGCGATGCCTACAAGGCCGCCGGTGTCGAACCGCCCGGCCCCGAAGGTGTGAGCTGGGAACAATTCCTGGCGAACTGCGAGGCATTCAAGGCCGCGGGGATCGACTGCCTGACCACCTCGTCGCTTGAGCAATGGCCGGTCGCGGGCATCTTCGACTATCTCAGCCTGCGAACCAACGGCTACCAGTTCCACAGCGATCTGGCGGCGGGCAAAATCTCCTGGACCTCGCCCGAGGTCCGGGCCGTCTTTGACGAGTTTGCCAAGCTTCAGCCCTTCGTCAGCGCGGGTCACGCTGCCATCAAGTGGCAGGATGCTGCAGCGCTGCTGGTGCAGGGCAAGGCCGCGAATTTCGTCATGGGAAACTTCGCCGTCGGCGTCTTCAAGGAAGGCGGAATGACGAACGACAACCTGGGCTTCATGGTCTTCCCGGAAATCACCCCCGGCATTCCGCGGGCCGAGGAAGCGCCGACCGACACGATCCACCTGACTTCGGGTGCCAAGAACCCCGAAGATGCCAAGAAGTTCCTGGCCTTCATGGCCAGCGCCGAGGCACAGTCCAAGTGGAACGCGGCCGTGGGGCAGCTGCCGACCAACAAGAACGCCACGGTCGATCCGGCCGATCCGTTCCTGTCGGCTGGCTTCGCAGCGCTGTCGACCGCGACCGGCGGCATCGCGCAGTTCTGGGACCGTGACGCGGATGCCGAATATGCCAAGGCCGGCATGGAAGGCTTCCAGCAGTTCCTGGTGCAGCCCGACCAGCTTGAGGCGATCCTCGAGCGGCTGGAACAGACGCGCCTGCGCCTGTATCCGCAGTGATCTGACCTGGGCGGGCGCCCTTTGGTGAAGGGGGCGCCCGTATTCCGTCCAAAGGGGGGGGGCATGGCACAGGCATCGCACACCGCAACGATACGCAGGACCGGGGGGCGTCTCAGCCAGCGCAAGATCGCGCCCTGGCTGTTCCTGGCGCCAGGCCTTTTCATGTTCACGGTCTATGTGCTGTGGCCCATCGTCGAAAGCGTCACCCTGTCGTTCTACGACTGGAACGGGCTTTACAACGCGGATGGCGCGTTCACCGGCCGTTTCGTCGGCATGGGTAACTATGCCGAGCTGATGCGCGACCCGGCCTTCGAGACCAGCCTGTGGAACAACCTGAAATGGCTGGTCCTGTACATGCTGGCCCTGCCGATCGGGTTGATGATCGCCATCTTCCTGAACCAGTCGGTGCGTGGCATCCGGCTGTACAAGTCGCTGTTCTTCTTTCCCTTTGTCATCAGCCAGGTCGTCGTCGGGCTGATGTTCGCCTGGTTCTACGCCCCCAATTTCGGCCTGTTCTTCCTGTTGACCGAATGGATCACCGGCAAGGGTACTGCGATCCTTGCCGATCCCGACCTTGTCACCTACGGCATCATAGCCGCAGGTCTGTGGCCGCAGATCGCCTATGTGATGATCCTGTATCTCACCGGCCTGAACAACGTCGCCCCCGACCAGATCGAGGCCGCGCGGCTTGACGGGGCCAAGGGCTGGCGGATGCTGTGGTATGTCGTGCTGCCGCAACTGCGCCCCGCCACCTTCATCGCCGTCATCGTAACCGTCATCGGCGCCTTGCGGTCGTTCGACCTGGTGTCGATCATGACCAAGGGCGGACCCTTCGGCGAAAGCCGTGTCCTGTCCTACTACATGTTCGAAATGGCGCTGGGCGAATACGGTTTCCGCATGGGCTATGGCGCAGCCATCGCCGTGGTCCTTTTCCTGATCATGATGGTCTTCATTTCGGGCTTCATCTGGAAGATGTGGCGGGACGAGACCGAACGATAGAAAGGCGCGCCCATGTTTCCCCGTCCCATCCAGCAGGCCAGCACCGGCGCACAGTGGCTTTACACCATCGCCCTTCCCATCGCGCTGCTGATCTGGCTGTTCCCGCTGCTGGGCGTTGCGCTGACGTCGCTGCGCCCGGCGTCCGACCTTGCGCAGGGCAACTACTTCGGCATGCCGTCCGGCATCGCGTGGGAGAACTACGTCTTCATCTTCACCCAGACGCCGATGGCGAAATACATGATCAACTCGCTCTGGGTCACCATACCAACCGTGATCGGCGCGGTCAGCCTGTCGCTGATGACCGGCTTTGCGCTGGCGGTTTACGGCTTCCGGGCGAACATGCTGGTCTTCTTCATGTTCGTGGCCGGGAATTTCGTGCCCTTCCAGATTCTGATGGTTCCGGTGCGCGACATGACGCTGCAACTGGGCATGTACAACACCTGGTATGGCCTGGCCCTTTTCCACATCGCTTTCCAGACCGGCTTCTGCACGCTGTTCATGCGCAACTTCATCAAGGCTCTTCCGTACGAGCTGATCGAGGCCGCAAGGGTCGAGGGCGTCAGTGAATGGCGCATCTTCTGGTTCATCGTCCTGCCCCTGATGCGCCCAGCCATCGCGGCGCTGTCGGTCCTGGTCTTCACCTTCATCTGGAACGACTTCTTCTGGGCCACGGTGCTGACACAGGGCGTTGACAGCCAGCCGATCACCGCCGGCCTGTCCAGCCTCAACGGCCAGTGGATCGCACAGTGGCATCTGGTCAGTGCAGGCTCGATCATTGCGGCGCTGCCGCCGGTTGCGATGTTCTTCCTGATGCAGAAACACTTCATCGCCGGCCTGACCCTGGGGGCCGTGAAGTGAAGACCTTCCGCATCGATGCCGGCCCGCAGACCATCGCCCTTGCCACCGAAGGCGGCATTCCCCACGTGATCTGGTGGGGGCAAGGGTTGCCCGAAAGCGAAGACCTTCAGCAGCTGGCCCTTGCCGGGCGGCATGACCTGACCGGCGGGATGCTGGACGTGCTGCCGGCCCTGTCGCTGTCGCCCGAACCAGGGCGTGCCTTTCAGGGCCAGCCGGGGCATCTTCTGGCCGAGGCCGACGGCACGCCGCTTGCCCCGGCATTCACCTTCGACCGGGCCGAAGCGGGGCAGGGAACACTGACCCTGATTTCGCGCTCTGCCGGGCTGGTGCTGACCCACCGCCTTGTCGCCCGGCCGACCGGCACCATCACCCTGCAGACTGTGCTGGAAGCCGACCGCCCGATCCGTGTCCTGTGGCTTGCCGCCCCGGTCCTGCCCGCGCCGCAGCATGGACAGATCATCGATGTCTCGGGCAAATGGATCGGCGAGATGCAGCTGAACCGCGTGGACTGGATCCCCGGCATCCGCCTGCGCGAGGCGCGTACCGGTCGGTCGGGCCACGAACACCCGCCCTACCTCGTTCTTTCAGGCGAAGGATGCACCAACACGCAAGGGCAGGCGCTGGCACTGCACTATGCCTGGTCCGGCGGGCACCGGATGGTGGCCGAGGAACTGCCTGACGGCCGCCGCCAGATCCAGTTCGGCCACGCCCTGGGCGCCGAAACCGAACCCGGCACCCGGTTCGAGACAGCCGAGCTGATTGCCGCTTGCTCCACTTCGGGGCTGAACGGCATTGCCGCCACCTTCCAGCGCGACCTGCGTGACCGCGTGGTGCACTGGCCCGCCCCGGCCCGCCCCCGTCCCGTTCACTATAACTGCTGGGAGGCGGTCTATTTCGATCACCGGCTTGACGCCTTGGCCGAGATCGCCACCCGCGCCGCGGCGCTGGGTGCCGAACGTTTCGTGCTGGATGATGGCTGGTTCGGCCGGCGCGACGATGACACCTCGTCGCTGGGCGACTGGACAGTTGACCGCAAGAAATGGCCTGACGGGCTGAACCCGCTTATCTCTCACGTCCATTCGCTGGGCATGGCCTTCGGTCTGTGGTTCGAGCCCGAGATGGTGAACCCTGACAGCGATCTGTTCCGCGCCCATCCAGACTGGATGCTGGGGCCGCGCGAACAGACCACGGGGCGCCACCAGATGGTGCTGAACCTCTCGCGGCCCGAAGTGCGCGAAAACCTTTTTCATCAGATCTCGGCGATCCTGACCGAATACCCGATCGACTATGTGAAATGGGACCACAACCGCCTGCTGCCGGTGGTCGATGCCAGCCAGTCGCGCGGGATCTACGAGCTTCTCTCTCGCCTGCGCGCCGCCCATCCGGGGGTCGAGATCGAGACCTGCGCCAGTGGCGGCGGCCGCATCGACGCCGGAATCCTTGCCCATACACACCGGGTCTGGCTGTCCGACAGCAACGATGCGCTGGAACGTCTTCGTATCCAGCATGATGCAGCGCTGTTTTTGCCGGCCTGTATCACAGGCAGTCATGTCGGACCGCGTCACTGCCATACCTCGGGCCGGGTGCTGCCGATGGCCTTCCGCGCGTGGGTCGCCGCCCAGCGGCACATGGGATTCGAGATGGACCTGCGCGAGCTGACCGACGAAGAGGCGCTGACCCTTGCCCGCGTCACCCGCTGGTGGAAGGCGAACCGCGGCTGGATGATGGCGGGCAGCATCCTGCGGCTGGACAGTGATGACCCCGCGGTGACGGCCGAGCTTCAGCTTGCCGCGGATGGCGGTCGTTTCGTCGTCTTCGCCGGCCAGGCCGAGGCCAGCCGCCAGATGCTGCCGCGTCCGTTGCGGCTGACGGGCCTCGACCCCGAGGCGCGCTATGAAATCAGGCTGCTCAATGCCGAGGACGCGCCCAGACAGTCGCGTGGGCCGAACGCGCTGAAAGCCGGCCCCTTGACGCTGAGCGGCCGGGCCCTGATGACCCATGGCATTCAATTGCCGGTCGCCTGGCCGGCGACGATGTGGGTGGTCGAAGGAACAAGGTCATGACCGATCCGATCTTCCCTGACCTGAAGGGTCAGTCTGTATTCATCACCGGGGGCGGTGCGGGCATCGGCGCGGCGCTGACCGAAGCCTTCCTGCGCCAGGGGGCAAAGGTCGCTTTCTGCCAGCGGTCCGACGCAACGGCCTTCTGCGACCGGATGGAGGCCGCAACCGGCAACCGCCCGCTGTTCCTGCCCTGCGACATCGCGCTGACCGACCAGTTGCAGCTGACGCTGGACACCGCCGCCAGGGCGCACGGGGCCATCACCGTGCTGGTGAACAATGCGGCGAACGACACGCGGCACGACACGCTGAAGACCGACCAGGCCTTCTGGGACTGGTCGATGGCGGTGAACCTGCGGTCCTATTTCTTCGCCTGCCAGCAGGTCATCCCCGGCATGAAGGCCGCGGGCGGCGGGTCGATCATCAACTTCTCCTCGATCAGCTTCATGATGGCCGATACCGGCTATGCCGCCTACATCACCGCCAATGCCGGGATCGTCGGCCTGACCCGCACCCTTGCGCGGGAGTTCGGGCCGGACCGTATCCGCGTCAACGCCATCGCCCCCGGCTGGGTGCTGACCGAACGGCAGAAGGAGCTTTGGGTCACGCCCGAGTCGCTGTCGGCCCATCTGGCCCGCCAGTGCCTGCCCGATCCGATCCAGCCCGAGGACATGGCGGGGACGGTGCTGTTTCTGGCATCGAACGCCTCGCGCATGATGACTTCGCAGACCCTCATCCTGGACGGAGGCTATATCTCCTCATGACCGCCCTCTCTCCTGCCTGGATCGCCGTGGACTGGGGCACCTCGAATCTGCGCGCCTTCGCGATGGCGGCGGATGGGCGGGTGCTGGCCGAGACCAGTTCGAACGAGGGCATGGGCAAGCTGACCCGCGAGGGGTTCGAGCCCGCGCTTCTGCGGCTGATCGGGGCCTGGCTGGACGACCGGCCCCCGGTGGTGGCCTGCGGCATGGTCGGCAGCCGGCAGGGCTGGTGCGAGGCGCCCTATCGCGCGGTGCCCTGCACGCCGCTGGACCGGGCAGCGCTGGTCAGGGCGCCGACTGCCGATCCACGCCTGACGGTCTGGATCGCGCCGGGGCTGAAACAGGCGCAACCCGCCGACGTGATGCGGGGCGAGGAGACGCAGATCGCCGGCGCGCTGCGACTGATGCCCGGCTATGACGGGGTGCTCTGCCTGCCCGGCACCCATTCGAAATGGGTGCATGTCAGCGCGGGCGAGGTGGTCAGCTTCCAGACCTTCATGACCGGAGAACTGTTCGCACTTCTGTCCGGCGCCTCGGTCCTGCGCCACGGGATGCAGACCGAAGGCTGGGACGATGCGGCCTTCGACGGCGCGGTGTCCGATGCGATTTCGCGCCCCGAACGGATTGCCGCACGGTTGTTCACAATCCGGGCCGAGGGGCTGATCGCCGGGCTTGCGCCCGATGCCGCGCGGGCCCGGCTGTCGGGTCTGCTGATCGGGACCGAGCTTGCCGCCGCCCGGCCCTACTGGCTGGGCCAGCGCGTGACGCTGGTCGGGGCCGAGCGCATTTCCGCGGCCTATGCCCGCGCGCTGGCCGCGCAGGGCGTCGAGGCGAAGCGGCTGTCCGCGACCGACTGCACGCTGGCGGGGCTGTCGCTGCTTGCCCCCGAAAAGGTATCCGACCGATGACCCACCGCAACCTGATCGCCATCCTTCGCGGGATCACCCCGGCCGAGGCCGCCGCGGCCGCGCGTGCCCTGGTGGCAGCCGGGATCACCCGGATCGAGGTGCCGCTGAATTCGCCCGACCCCTTCGCCTCGATCGCAGCGATGGCGGCGGCGGTGCCGGGTGCCGAGATCGGCGCGGGCACGGTGCTGACGGTCGAGGAAGTCGCCAAGGTCAGGGCGGCGGGCGGGACGCTGGTCGTCTCGCCGAACTGCGACCCCGAGGTGATCGCCACCACCCGCGCCGCCGGCATGGCGAGCTGGCCGGGGGTGATGACGCCGACCGAGTGTTTCGCCGCGATCAGGGCGGGAGCGACGGGGCTGAAGCTGTTCCCCGGCAGCCTGATCGGGCCCGAGGGGCTGAAGGCCCTGCGCGCGGTGCTGCCGAAGGGACTGCCGGTCTATGCTGTGGGCGGGGCGGGACCGGCGAATTTCGCCGACTGGGCGAAGGCCGGGGCGGACGGTTTCGGCATCGGCACCGCGCTTTACACGCCGGGGCTGGCGCTGGACGAAGTCGCCGCGCGGGCCGCGCGGATCGTTGCCGCCTATGACGAGGTCTTACGATGATCTTCGATGCCCGCCCCTGCGAACTGGGCGAAGGCGCCTTCTGGCACCCGGTTCATGAACGTCTGTTCTGGTTCGACATCCTGAACCGGACCCTGCACAGTCAGGAGAAGTCCTGGACCTTTCCGCACATGGTCTCGGCCGCGGGCTGGCTGGATGCGGAGCATCTTCTGATCGCCTCGGAGGTCGGACTGCACCGCCTTGATCTTGCCAGCGGCGGCCACGAGGTGTTGGCCCATGTGGGCAGCCCGGGCACGCGGTCGAACGATGGCCGCGCAGACCGGCAGGGTGGCTTCTGGTTCGGGCTGATGGGCAAGCGGGCCGAGCCGGGCGCGGGCTCGATCTGGCGCTGGCATCGGGGCGAACTGCGACGGCTGTTTGACGGCATCACCATCCCGAACGCGATCTGCTTCACCCCGGACGGAAGCGCGGCGCATTTCGCAGATACGGCGACGGGTCGTGTGATGAAGGTCGCCCTGGATGCCGGGGGCTGGCCGGTCGGAGAGCCCGAGGTCTGGCTGGATCTGACCTCCGAGGGGCTGAACCCGGACGGGGCCGTCATCGATAGCGAAGGGCTGTTCTGGAATGCGCAATGGGGCGCGGGGCGCGTTGCCGCCTATGCGCCCGACGGTAACTTCGTGCGCGCGGTGGAAACACCCGGCGCGCCGCAATCATCGTGCCCGGCCTTCGGCGGGACGGATATGAGAACCCTTTTCGTCACGACCGCGCTTGAACACATGGACGAGTCCGCCCGCAAGGCGCATCCCGCCTCGGGCCAGGTCTTTGCCTTCCCCGGCATCGCCCGGGGCCTTCCCGAACCTCAGGTCCTGTCATGAAACGCACGCTTGGCGTATGCTATTATCCCGAACACTGGCCCGAAGAAAAATGGGCCGAGGATGCCGACCGCATGGCGGCGCTGGGCCTGACCTGGGTCAGGATCGGCGAATTCGCCTGGTCACGGATGGAGCCCGAGCCGGGCCGCTATGACTGGGGCTGGCTCGACCGTGCGATCGCGACGCTGGGCGCGCGCGGGCTGAAGGTGGTGCTGGGCACGCCCACCGCGACCCCGCCGCGCTGGATGCTGGACCGTCATCCCGACATGTTGGCCGTGGACAAGGACGGCCGGCCGCGCGGCTTCGGCTCGCGCCGGCACTACTGTTTCTCGCATCAGGGTTATCGCGCGGAATGTGCGAAGATCGTTTCCGCCCTGGCCGAGCGCTACGGCAAGAACCCCCATGTCGCGGCCTGGCAGACCGACAACGAATATGCCTGCCACGCCACGACGCTGAGCTATTCCGAGGCCGCGAAAACCGCCTTCCAGGACTGGCTAGCGCAGAAATACCAGTCCCCGGACGCGCTGAACCGCGCCTGGGGCAACGTGTTCTGGTCGATGGAATACCGCGACTTCCGCGAGGTCGGCCTGCCAAACCTGACCGTGACCGAGCCGAACCCGAGCCATGTCATGGATTTCCGCCGCTTCTCCAGCGATCAGGTGGCCAGCTTCAACCGGCTTCAGGTCGAGATCATCCGCAAGCACTCCACCGCCCCCGTCGCGCACAATTTCATGGGCGCGATCACCGAGTTCGACCACTGGAAGGTCGGGGCCGACCTCGATATCGCCAGTTGGGACAGCTATCCGCTGGGCTTCCTGTCCGACCGCATCCCGGCGGATGCCGAACACAGGCGCCGCTTCGTCCGGCAGGGCGACCCGGATTTCCAGGCCTTCCACCACGACCTATACCGAGCGGTCGGGCGGGGCCGCTGGTGGATCATGGAGCAGCAGCCGGGGCCGGTGAACTGGGCGCCCTTCAACCCCGATCCGCTGCCGGGCATGGCGCGGCTATGGGCCTGGGAGGCCTTTGCCCATGGCGCGGAAGCGGTGTGCTATTTCCGCTGGCGCCAGGCACCTTTCGCGCAGGAGCAGATGCACGCGGGTCTTCTGCGCCCCGACAGCGCCCCGGCACCGGCCTTCGGCGAGGCGGGGCAGGTGGCAAGGGAATTGGCGGCGATGTCCGAGGCCGGGACGGGACGCGCCGAAGTGGCGCTGGTCTTCGACTATGCTTCGGACTGGGCGTGGGAGATCCAGCCGCAGGGCCGCAGTTTCAGCTATTTCTGGCTGGTTTTTCATTTCTACAAGGGCCTGCGCAAGCTGGGGCTGAACATCGACATCATCCCGCCGGATACGGCCGACCTGTCGGCCTATCGGCTGGTGCTGGCGCCGGGACTGTTCACCCTGTCCGATCCGCTGAAGGCCGCTCTGGCCGCGTTCGACGGCACGGCGATCCTGGGGCCACGCGCCAATTCGCGCACGCCCGACTTTGCGATCCCGGTGCCGCTACCCCCCGCCTTGCCGGGGCTGGATGCAGTGGTCGCCCGGGTGGAAAGCCTGCCGCCGGACGTGCCGGTGGCCTTGGCGCAGGGCGGGGCGCTGGTCAGCTGGCGCGAGAAGCTGGAAGGTTCGGCCGGGGTCGTCGAGGCGGCCGAGGACGGCTGGCCAGCCATGGTGGCGGCGGGCCGACTACACTATCTGGCTGGCTGGCCGGACGAGGCGGCGCTGACCCGCATCCTGCTGCGCGCCTGCGCGGCCGAAGGAATCGAGACCGAAATCCTGCCCGAAGGACTGCGCCGCCGCGAAACGGCGACGCACCGCTTCCTGTTCAACTACAATTGCGTGCCGGCGGAATGGGGCGGGGTCACCATCCCAGCGGCCGGGGTGCACTGGCAGCCGCTGTGAGGCCGAGGGCAGAGATACCCGCGCCTGCCAGCCGACCGCGCGCCACCGGCTCTGTCTGCGCGGCAGGGTAAAGCGGAGAGTCCGGGTGGGGCCCGGCGCGGGCTCAGTCGGTAACGATCACCTCGCCCGTCACCGGCAGGAATACCGCTGCGTTCGGGCCAAGCCGCAGCCTCTCTCCTTCGGCCACGGCATGGACCGACGGGCCGACCGCGGTGCCGACGCCCGACACGGTGACCACACGGGCCACGGTGGACAGGTTGAACAGGCAAAGCAGCGCCCCTTCGCCTTCGCCCCGGACGAAGCCCAGCAGCGGCTCGTCCAGGTCAAGGAACCGGGAACGCCCGGACCGCAGGGCCTGCGATGTCTTGCGGAACGCCAGCAGCGCCCGGTAGTGTTCGAGCACCGATCCCTGGGCGCCCGTCTGCCCTTCGACGTGCCGGGCGGCCTGTTCGGGTTTGACCGGCAGCCACGGCTTGACCCTGGAAAACCCGCCATGCGGCGAGGCGTCCCAGACCATCGGCGTGCGGGTATTGTCGCGGCCCACCGGTTCCGGCCAGAAGGCAATGCCTTGCGGGTCGGTCAGTTCCTCGAAGTCGAGAGCGGTATCCGTCTGGCCAAGCTCTTCCCCCTGCCACAGGCAGATCGACCCTTCGAACGACAGCAGAAGCGCGGCAGCCTGTTTCGCAAGCACCTCTGGGCTTTCGCCATACGGCAGCCAGCGGCTGACGTGACGCACCACGTCATGATTGGAAAAGGCCCACATCGGCCAGCCATCCGGCGCGCCACGGAAGAAGCCTTCGATCCGGTCGCGGAAGAAACCGGGGGAATAGTCGTACCCCATCAATTCGAAGGAATAGCACTGATGCAGCCGCCCCGGCGCAGTGTATTCCCCCATCATGCGGATTGCATGGTGGCTTTCGCCCATCTCGCCCACGCTGGCCGCGCCGTATTCGTCCAGCAGGCAGCGGATGCGTTCCATCCACGCAAGGTTTTCGGGCTGGTTCTTGGAAAAGAGGTGATACTGCATGCCGTAGGGGTTGGCTTCGGGCTCGGTCTTGACACGGTAGTCGGCTGGATTGTCGCGCAGCATGGGGTCGTGGAAGAAGTAGTTCACGGTGTCGAAGCGGAAGCCGTCGACCCCGCGATCCAGCCAGAAACGCATGTTGCCAAGCGCCCAGTCCTGCACCTCCGGGTTGTGATAGTTCAGGTCGGGCTGGCTGGCGAGGAAGTTGTGCAGGTAATACTGCTTGCGCCGTGCATCCCAGGTCCATGCCGGGCCCCCAAACACCGAAAGCCAGTTGTTCGGCGGCGTGCCATCATACCAAGGGTCGGCCCAGACATACCAGTCGGACTTCGGGTTGACCCGGCTCGACCGGCTTTCTGCGAAGGCAGGGTGCTGGTCGGAGGTATGGCTCAGCACCTGGTCGATGATGACCTTGAGCCCCAGCGCATGCGCCCGTCCCACCAGCGCATCGAAATCGGCCAGGGTTCCGAAGACCGGGTCGACGTCGCAATAGTCGCTGACGTCATAGCCCATGTCCTTCATCGGGCTTTTGAAGAAGGGCGACAGCCATACAGCATCCACCCCGAGCTGCGCCAGATGATCCAGCCGCCGCGTGATGCCGGGCAGGTCACCCACCCCGTCGTCGTTCGAATCCTGGAACGACCGGGGATAGACCTGATAGGTCACCGCGCCACGCCACCAATCCTTCATCCAAGCCTCCCGTTTCGCCTGACGCCGTGCAGGACAGATCGTCCGGGCCAGCCTACGACGATGTCGCAACCGCGCCCATAGGTCTTTGTCCCGCAACGGCAAAGTCCGGGGCAGTCAGACCGCGACCTTGCGACAGTTGCACAAAGGGTTGTGCAGAAATCCGGCAAAACCCGGCTGTAACCATAACAAGATCGCGGTTGACCCCGTCAGAAAGCCGCCGCACCCTCCGCGCCCGAGCCCGGAGGCCTCCATGGCAAAGTCGCCCCTCATCACCCCCGTCCTGATTGCCGGCTGCGTGATCCTGATGATCTCTTTCGCGATCCGCGCCAGCTTCGGTGTTTTCCAGATCCCCATCGCTTCGGAGTTCGGCTGGCTGCGCGCCGATTTCTCGCTGGCCATCGCGATCCAGAACCTGGCGTGGGGCATCGGCCAGCCGCTGTTCGGGGCGCTGGCTGAACGCTTCGGTGATCGCAAGGCGATCGTGTGGGGGGCAATCCTTTATGCGGCGGGGCTGGTGCTCTCTGCCTATGCGGTCACTCCAGGGCAGCACCAGTTCCTGGCGATCCTGGTGGGCTTCGGTATCGCAGGCACCGGCTTCGGCGTCATCCTTGCCATCGTTGGCCGGGCGGCAAGCCCCGAGAACCGATCGATGGCGCTGGGTATCGCCACGGCCGCCGGCTCGGCGGGCCAGGTTTTCGGCGCCCCCACGGCAGAGTGGCTTCTGCAAAGCTACAGCTGGCAGACCGTCTTCATGATCTTCGCTGCCGTGATCCTGACCACACTTCTTGCGCTTCCTTTCCTGCGCAGTCCGCAGCTTGCCAGTCGCCAGGAGCTGGAGGAGAGCATGGGCACCGTGCTGATCCGTGCCTTCCGCGACCCGTCCTATACTCTGATCTTCCTGGGATTCTTCTCCTGCGGCTATCAGCTGGCCTTCATCACCGCACATTTCCCGGCCTTCGTGACGGAACTCTGTTCACCCATCGATGCAGGGTCGATGCTGGCGGGGATCGGCATCACCACCACCTCGGCCCTGGGGGCGGTGTCGATCGCGGTGATCGGGCTGTTCAATATCGTGGGCACCCTGACGGCGGGCTATCTGGGCAAGAGGCACACCAGAAAATATCTGCTGTTCTGGATCTATGCCGGACGCACCGTTGCCGCAGCGGTCTTCATCCTGCTGCCGATCACCCCGGCCAGCGTGCTGATCTTCTCGGCAGTCATGGGGGCGCTGTGGCTGGCCACCGTGCCGCTGACCTCTGGTCTTGTCGCCCATATCTACGGCATCCGCTACATGGGCACGCTTTACGGCGTGGTGTTCCTTTCGCACCAGATCGGCGGGTTCCTGGGGGTGTGGCTGGGTGGCAAGATGTATGACCTGAGCGGGGATTACACCCTGGTCTGGTGGATCGGGGTCGGGGTGGGCGCCTTCAGCGCGCTTGTGCACCTGCCGATCCGCGAACGCCCGATGCTGGCCCAGCCGGCCTGAGCGCCTGCGCCGCCAGCCCCGGGCCCGGATGGCCGGGAAAGCAGGCACCGAACCGGCGGGCAAGGCCCAGACAGGCCAGTCCCACATGAGCAGACTTGGCAAACGGATTTCCGGTTGAAATCCCGGTCAGGGTCAGCGCTCTGACTGAAGGCAGGAAGCTCTGGCCCCGATCGCGCAGCGCGGATTGCATCTGTGCCCAGCTTTCGGACATTGCCAGCGCCTGCGCGATGAAAAGACGAGGTCAAACGAGAAGCCGCTCGTCGATGACTGCGTCACTCCACGCCTTGCGGCTCTCGGTGTGTTTCACGGCCAGAAGCATCAGATCCCGCAGCACCGCACCCGCAGTCTCGTCACGCGCGCGGCACAGCGCCACGAACTGCCGCCACAAAACTTCGGCGCAATGGAAAAAGGGTCTCGGCCATGAACCGAGACCCTCGCAAGGAAGGATCAAGAAACCCTTAGCCCTTCTTCAGGACCTTCTGGCCCAGAAGCTCGGCGATCTGCACGGCGTTCAGCGCAGCACCCTTGCGCAGGTTGTCGCTGACGCACCACAGGTTCAGCCCGTTCTCGACGGTCGAATCCTGCCGGACGCGGCTGACATAGGTCGCATATTCCCCCACGCATTCGATTGGGGTGATGTAGCCGCCGGGTTCCCGCTTGTCGATCAGCATTACGCCGGGTGCCTCGCGCAGGATGTCCTGGGCCTCCTGCCAGTCGAGGAACTCCTCGGTCTCGATGTTGATCGCCTCGGAATGGCCGACGAAGACCGGCACCCGGACGCAGGTTGCCGTGACCTTGATCGAGGGGTCGAGGATCTTCTTCGTCTCGGCCACCATCTTCCATTCTTCCTTGGTCTCGCCGCTGTCCATGAACACGTCGATGTGCGGGATCACGTTGAAGGCGATCTGCTTGGTGAACTTCTTCGGCGGCACCTCGGCGACCGGGTTATAGACCGCCTTGGTCTGTTCCCAAAGTTCGTCCATACCTTCCTTGCCGGCACCCGAGACCGACTGGTAGGTGGCCACCACCACCCGCTTGATCTTCGCCCGGTCGTGCAGCGGCTTCAGCGCCACCACCATCTGCGCGGTCGAGCAGTTGGGGTTGGCGATGATGTTCCTGTTCTTGTAGCCGTGGATCGCATCGGCGTTCACTTCCGGCACGATCAGCGGGATCTCAGGATCGTAGCGGTAAAGCGACGAGTTGTCGATCACCACGCAGCCCGCCGCGGCGGCCTTGGGCGCATAGATCTTGGTCGCCTCGGACCCCACGGCGAACAGGGCAATGTCCCAGCCGGTGAAGTCGAACGTGTCCAGGTCCTTGGTCTTGAGTGTCTTGTCGCCGAAGCTGACCTCGGTGCCCAGAGATTTGCGCGAGGCCAGCGCGGCGATCTCATCGACCGGGAACTCGCGCTCGGCGAGGATGTTCAGCATTTCGCGGCCCACGTTGCCCGTGGCACCCGCGACGACGACCTTGTAGCCCATCGGGGTTCTCCTTGTCCGCCCCCGCCCTTCGGGGACGGGCGGCCCATAGCGCAAGGCGCGACCGCAGAAAAGCGGATTCGACAGGTTCCGCCGCCGGTATCAATCAGTGCGGTCGCGGGAGAACAGGTAGATCAGCAGACCCGCCGCTACGAACAGCGTATAGAACCCGAAAAGGCCGATGTACGGTGTAACCGGCGCAGCCGGAGTGACCCCGTCTACAGGCAGGGCCAGTGAGGCATGAATACGCCCGGTCACAACCTGCAAGACCCCGGCCGAGCCGATGCCGCAGAGGTTGATCAGCGCCACGCCCCTTCCCGTCAGCTGCGGCGGCAGGAAAGCGCGGCCATGGCCGATCACGATGGGAAAGGTCGCTCCGAAGAAGCCGACGCCCACGAACATCGCCGTAGCCAGCACCGGCCCGGTCGCAGGCGTCAGCCAAAGTGCCGCAAGACAGGCCAGGGTCAGCGCGTTGCCCGTGAAGATCACCCATTTCCGCGTGCCGAGCCAGCGGTCCAGCGGCCCATAGGCAAAGCTGCCCGCCACCATTGCCAGCCCCATCCACAGGCTTGCAACGCCGATCTCGGGGCGGGAATAGCCGTGGACATCGGCGAAATAGGGGCCCAGCCACAGCCCGCGTAGCCCCGCCGCAGGGGCATAGCAGACCACCATGATTGCGAAAATCGGCCAGAGTGCGGGCATCTTCAGCAGCGTCAGGTAAGACCCGCCCGCGCCGCGTTCCGCCCGCGCAGGATCGCGCACCAGTGCGGCCACGACCAGGCCGGTCAGCCCGGTTACCGCGGCCAGCGCCCAGACCGTGCCGCGCCAGCCGAAGGCTTCGACCGCCAGGGTCAGCGGCAACGAGGCGCCGATGTTGCCCAGGCTGCCTATCCCGATCGTCGCGCCCGCCAGCGTTCCGAATACGGCCGGCGAGAACTGCCGGGCAAAGATGAAGTAACTTGCCATCAGGACAGGAGAGCAGCCGACCCCGATCAGTGCCATCGCCACAGTCAGTGTCGCCGGTGAGCCGGCCGCGGCGAACAGCCCGGCCCCCACCGCCCCGACAATCAGCGCGGCGGCAGCCGTCAGCCGGGGACCAATCCGGTCCAGCGCCTCGCCCACCGGAATCTGCATCAGCGCGAAGGCCAGGAACCAGGCGCCCGAGGCAAAGGCCAGGTCTGCCTTGGTCGCGCCAAGGTCGGCCTCAAGCACCGGGGCCAGCACCGCCAGGAAGGCCCGGTAGAACTGGCTGAGGACATAGGCGAAGACAAGGGCGGCAAGGCCGGCGCGCATGACGTGCTCCCGGGAAGGTGGCAGCGGTTTTCGCAAGGGTTCCTGGCAGCTGCAAGTGCTGTTCAGCCGTGGTGCTGCCTTCAGGCGATGGTCACGGTGGCCGATTGCAGCCCGTCGATTTCCACCTTGCAGGTATCGCCGCGGTTGAGCGGACCGACGCCCGCTGGCGTTCCGGTGAAGATCAGGTCGCCGGGGCTGAGGCTGACCAGGCGCGACAGGGCCGCGATGATCGCGGCGGGTGTCCAGATCATGTCCGACAACCGCGCCTCCTGCCGGGTGGTGCCGTTCACGCTGCAGCGAAGCGAACCATCGGGCAGGGCACCGGGCCGGATCGGGCCGACGACGGCCGACTTGTCGAAACCCTTGGCCATGTCCCAGGGGCGGCGGTTCGCCTTGGCATCGGCCTGAAGGTCGCGGCGCGTCAGGTCGTTGCCGGCGGCATGGCCCCAGATCAGGTTCGGCGCGTCCTCTTCCGGGACCATTGCCCCGGCCTTGCCGATGGCAAGCACAAGTTCGCCCTCGTGGTGCAGGTTTGTCGTTGCCATGGGGTAGGGGATGCGGCTGCCCGATTCGACCACCGCATCCCCCGGCTTTGTGAAGAAGAAGGGGGATTCGCGTTCCGGCTCGCCCCCCATCTCGCGGCTGTGTTCGGCATAGTTGCGGCCGACGCAGAAGATGCGGCGGACAGGAAAGCGTTCCTGCCGCCCGGTCACCGGCAGCGTGACGGTGGGAAGGGCGGGAAAGACCAGTGCGACCAATTCAGCCTCCCACGGTTTCGCAGGGCACGGCCCGGGCCCGCAGGCGGCGGCAAGCCAGCTGCGCCTGATCCTCGGTCAGCCCCAGAAAGGTTGCCCGCCACTTGCCTCCCGACTGGGTGGTCTTGCGCAGGCCTTCGTTCAGCGTGGCGCTTTCGGCCAGTGCGGTCTTCAGCAGCGCCTTCTCGGCATCATAGCGCGAGGCGAATTCACCGACGTTCACCCCGAAATGCCGCCCGCCCGAGGTGGACATGACGACCACGACCTCTTCCGCAGGCTCGGAGGCCTGTTCTTCGGCCATTTCGACCGTGTCGAAGATCGGGGCCTTGCGGGCTGGTGCCGGCGTCATGGCATCGCCCGGCGGAAGGTGGCTTGCAGCGGCAACGGTTTCGACCGCAGTCACCTCGCTCAGGACGGGATCTTCCAGCGAAAGGCCCGGATCGGTCACCACCAGTTCGGGCTCCGCTGCTGCAAGCAGGATGTCCTCGACCGGTGGCGCGGTTTCGGGCAGCGCAAGGTCGGGCTGCGCCGCTTCGGCAACGAGTGCCTCGGTAGCACGTGCGGGCAACTCGTCAATAGCAGCAATCTGTGCCTCGGCCTCGATCAGGGCAGGCTCTGCCGCGGCCATATCCGCGGCGGTCTCGGGGCGCGGCATCGGACGGATTGCGGCAAGCCCCGGATCGGCAGGAGCAGCGTCCGCGACAAGCAGCGCGGCCTGAGCGTCGAGCGTGCCGGGCTCGGGCGCGGCCTCGGCAAGCCGGGTCTCGGGCAGCGCCGGCGGTTCCGGATCAGCAAGTGGCCCGGTTGCGGCAAGGCCGGTCGGGGCCGGTGTTTCGGCGGGCGGCGCACCCATAGCCATGGTTTCGGCCTGGAATTCCAGCGTGCCTTCCGGCGCGGGCGTGGAGGTCGCTTCGGCCAGTGCACCTTCGATCCCGGCTGCCATCGCGATCGTCACCTCTTCCGGCACGGTCGGCTTTTCGGGCCGCGCCTTGGGCCGCAGCGACCGTCGGACCTCACCCGAGATCCTTACCGTCTTGCCTGCGCCGCCTGCGGCGTCGATCTCGTCGATCTCGTCCGCGGCCGAGGCGATCAGCGCGTCGGGCGGCAGAGGGGCCGGGGCGACGGGGGGCTGTTCGCGGACCCGGTTCTTCGCCGCGCCAAAGCCGATGTCCATCAGTTCGGCCATCTTCGCGTTGCGCTGCGCCGTCGAGGTGCCGCCGAAGATGGTGGCGATGATATGCTTGTTGCCCCTGCGGGCCGAGGCCGTCAGGTTGAAACCGGCAGGGCCGGTGTAGCCGGTCTTGATCCCGTCCGCGCCTTCGTAGCTGTCAAGGAACCGCGTATTGGTGTTTCTGACCGTGGCGATGCCCGCATCGGCCGTGCGGCGCGAGAAAATGTTGTAATACTGGGGGAAATCATAGAACAGATGCCGCCCCAGCACGTTCATGTCATAGGCCGTGGACAGGTGCCCCTCGGCCGTCAGGCCGTGGGCATTGCGGAAGGTGGTGTCGTTCATCCCCAGCTGCCGCGCGGTGCGGGTCATCCGCTTGGCGAAGGTGACATGGTCGCCGCTGACCGCGTCGCCCAGCGCCGCCGCCGCATCGTTGGCCGACTTGATCGCCGCCGCGCGGATCAGATAGCGCACCGCGATCTTCTGTCCGGGCTTCAGGCCAAGGCGCGAAGGGGGCTGTGCGGCGGCATATTTCGACACGGTCACCATGGTGTCCAACGACAGTCGGCCCGCTTCCAGTTCCTGAAAGACGATGTACAGGGTCATCATCTTGGTCAGCGAAGCCGGATGCAGCCTTGTGCGCGCGTTCTTCTCGTAAAGGATCTCCCCGGTCCGTGCGTCCATGACGATGGCCGCGAAGGGGGCTGCCTGAACTGGTGATGTCACCACGAAGGCAACCACCACAAAAGCCAGAAAGATCGTGTGAAATACCCGCCCCAGAAGCGATGCCACGTCGCCCACCCTTTGCCTGCTGGCCCGGTTTTCCGGTGCCGTTTTCTGCCTCAACCGAAAGGCTAACACAGCAAACTGCATCCGAAAACCCAAAAATACCAATGGGTTTCAGGCATCAGTTCATCCAGTTGCAGGGATGCTGCACTTTCCGGGGCGCAGACCCATATCTTGAGCCCCAAAGGCAACGCAAGGCTAGGGGTTGCGCGCGGGTTTCAGGCTTTCGACAAGGTCGGGCAGGGCGCCCAGGTGGGGCAGTTCGTGAAACCGGCGATGGTTTGCCGGGGGCTCGGCGGCCTCCAGCGCCCAGGTCAGGCCGTGCGGCACATGCACGCCCCAGGCGCCTGCCTCAAGTGCAGGGATCACATCTGATTTCAGCGAGTTGCCCACCATCATCGCCTGGTCCGCCCCCGTCCCGTGCCGGGCGAAGATCGCGCGATAGGCGGCCTCGGTCTTGTGGCTGACGATCTCTACCGCATCGAACAGATCGCCCAGCCCCGACTGCGCAAGCTTGCGTTCCTGGTCCAGAAGGTCGCCCTTGGTGATCAGCACCACGCGATAGTCCGCAGCCAGGGCAGTTACCGTGGCGCGCGCATGTGGCAGAAGCCGGATCGGATGCTCCAGCATCTCGCGTCCCGCGGCGATGAGTTCGCCGATCACCTTTGCCGGGACGCGGCCCTCGGTCACTTCGATCGCGGTCTCGATCATTGACAGGGTGAACCCCTTAACCCCGAAGCCGTAATGGCCCAGGTTCCGCCGTTCCGCCGCCTCCAGCCGCTCTGCCAGGTGCTCTGGCGCGGCATGGTCGGCCAGAAGCGACATGAACCTCTCCTGTGTCAGGCGGAAGAACTCCTCGTTCTGCCACAGCGTGTCGTCGGCATCGAACCCGATCGTGGTCAGCATCGGCCCCCCGTTCACCGGCCCGAAAGCGGCCCCTTTTCGCCCGGGCAAAAAAGGCTATATTTCGCACACCAGTTGCAACCCCCGAATCCGAAGGAGCGACCACAGGTGTCGATGCGCCCCCTTATCCTGTCCGGCAATACGGATGGCAACGGGCCGGACACATCGCTTCTGACCAAGCCCAAGACGAAAACCCAGCGTCCTCCGCTTTACAAGGTGCTGTTGCTGAACGACGACTACACGCCCATGGAATTCGTCGTCCATGTGCTGGAGCGGTTCTTCGGCCTGAACCATGCCCAGGCCTTCGACATCATGCTGACGGTGCACAAGAAGGGCCTCGCCGTCGTCGGCGTGTTCAGCTTCGAGGTGGCGGAAACCAAGGTCGCGCAGGTGATGGACTTTTCGCGCCGCCACCAGCACCCCCTGCAATGCACGATGGAAAAGGAATGATCCATCGCCCCGGCATAAGGGGTCAGGGGGCCTAGGCCCCCGCTCATGCGATCCGCCCGTCTGGACATGGCGCTGGAAACCGGCGCGCTTGCCCTTCCGCCCGAGGGACGGATCGCCGTCTATCGCCCGCGGATCGGCGATGACCTGTCGGCCCTGCCGCAGGATCGTGTGGTGGTGTTGACTGGCTTCAAGCCAGACCACGACCATTTTTCCGCCCGCTACAGTACGACGCCGGCCCCGCCCTATGCCGCCGCCATCGTCTGCCTGCCCCGCTCGCGCGAGGCGGCCCGCGCGCTGATCGCCCGAGCCGCCGCCGAGGTTGCGCCGGGGGGCTGGGTGGCGGTGGACGGGCAGAAGACCGACGGAATCGACGCTGCACTCAGAGAGCTGCGTGCCCGGGTGGACCTGTCCGAAAGCCTGTCGAAGGCGCATGGCAAGCTGGCCAGTTTCCGGGTGGGGCCGGATCTGTCGGACTGGCTGCCGCGGCCCGCGACCGTTCAGGGTTTTCAGATCCTTCCCGGTATCTTCTCGGCCGACGGACCCGACCGGGGCTCGATCCTTCTTGCCGGCGCCTTGCCGGCGAAATTGTCCGGCAAGGTCGCCGACCTTGGCGCCGGCTGGGGCTATCTTGCCGCAGAGATCCTGAAGCACCCTGGCGTCAAAAGTCTTGACCTGGTCGAGGCCGAGGCCGACGCGCTGGCCTGCGCAAGGGCCAACATCACAGATCCCCGCGCCCGGTTCCACTGGGCCGATGCAACCGGCTGGCGGCCCGATACGCTGCTGGACGTTGTGGTGATGAACCCGCCCTTCCACACCGGGCGCGAGGCTGATCCCAGGCTGGGCGAGGCCTTCATCCGCGCAGCTCGCCGGATGCTGACCCCTGGCGGCAGCCTGTGGCTGGTGGCGAACCGTCACCTGCCGTATGACGCATCCCTGTCCGAATGCTTCCTTACCCACGAAGAGGTAGCCGGCGACAGCACCTTTCGCGTGATCAATGCCACCAGGCCCAGACGGGCCAATCCCTAGAGGCACTGCATGACCTTTTCCGTTTCCGGCAAGACCGCCATCGTCACCGGCGCCGCAGCGGGCCTGGGCCTCGCCATCGCCCGGCATCTGGTGGACAAGGGCGCGAATGTCATGTTCGCAGACATCGATGAAGCCAGGCTGGAAGCCGAGGTGGGCGAGGAAGCCCGCGCGGAAGGCCCGATCCGCATGTTTGTGGGCGATCTGTGCGAAAAGCTGACCATCGCCAACCTTCTGTCGGCCACGCTGGATGCCTTCGATCGGGTTGACATCCTGGTGAATGCCAACCGGCGGATGGCGGTGTCGAACCCGCTCAACCCCGAGGAGGACGCGGTCGAGGATCTGCTGCGCCAGAATGTGATGACGGCGCTGCGAATGTCGCAGCTTACCGCCAGGCGGATGATCCAGCATGCCGAACGCAATGGCGTGGAAGAGGGTGCGATGCTGGGTTCGATCATCAACATCTCGTCGATCACCGCACAGGCGACCCGCCCCGAACTGCTGGCCTATTCCATGGCTGCGGCAGCCATGGACCAGATGACCCGCTCGCTGGCCGTGGCGCTGGCGTCGAAGGGAATCCGGGTGAACGCCGTCGCCTTCGGCAGCGTGATGAGCGCAAGCCTTCAGGCGGCGCTGAAGGAACATCCCGGTTGGCGCGACCAGATCGCCGGTACCACGCCGCTGCGCCGCATCGCCGCAGCATCCGAGGTGGCCGAGGCGGTGCAGTTCCTTGCCTCTGATGCGGCAGGGTTCGTAACCGGGCAGGTGCTGACGGTGGATGGCGGTCGCAGCCTGCTGGACGCCGTGGTCCCGCCTGCGCATTGAGGCCCGGCCAACGCCTTCCCGGCCGACTGCGTCGCCTTCGTCGGAGCAATCGAGGCGAGGAGTGACGCAGGCATCGACGCGCACTTCCTGCGCGTTGGGCGGCCAGCTGCGCACAGAGCGGGGAGGCGCAATGACGCCACCCGCCTTACGCAGACAGCCAGCCGTTTACCCTGGTTGACGCCGCCTGCGTATCCACCGCACCTTTCGGCAGGATGGCCGTCACCTTGGCCTGACCGGACCGCGGGCAGACGCCCGCGCGAGGGATGTCACTCCGGGTATTGCGCCTTGCACTGGGCGATCACCGCTTCGGCCGCAAGGGCCAGCTCCTTCCGTTTGGACTTCAGGCTTTCCAGCTTTGCAGCCTCGGCATTCAGGTCGATCGCCTTCGGGCGCTCGACTGTCCGCGGGCGTTCCTTCAGGCAGGGGCGAGGCTTCAGCAGGGTCTGACCATCAACTGTCACGGACGTCAGGCAGGTATCCCAGGCTACATCGTATTCCGTAATTGTTTCAATAGCATAGCCGCGCTTAAGGTTGCCTTCGGTCTCGGCGATCAGCCGGTCCACCGTTCGCAGATCGCGCGTGCCGCGATTGATGCACTGTTCCTGCGGGGTGCCGCAGGCGAACAGAAGCAGCGGCAGGGCAAGGGCAATGCGTTTCATGCAGGCCTCCGCTCCGGGTGGAAAGCGTCGCGCCGGGGTGCTAGGCATGGCGCTGTCAACAGGTGGAGACACAAGGATGACTGATCCCTTCGACAGCCGCAAGGCCCGCGCCGCCGAGTGGTTCCGCACCTTGCGCGACCTGATCGTTGCCGCATTCGAGGGGCTGGAGGATCGGGTTCCCGGCGAAGGCGCTGCGGGCCGGTTCGAGGTCACCCCCACCACCCGGGCAGACAATGGCGGCGGCGGGATCATGAGCGTCATGCGCGGTGGCCGGGTCTTTGAAAAGGTCGGGGTCAACTGGTCTGAAGTGCATGGAATCCTGGGAGAAAAGGCCCAGCGCGCCATGGCTGCGCGGGGTGTGCCCGGCATGGACCGCGACCCGCGATTCTGGGCCTCGGGCATCAGCCTGGTGGCGCACATGCAGAACCCGCATGCCCCGGCCGTGCACATGAATACCCGCATGTTCTGGACCCCCGGCGCCGCATGGTTTGGCGGTGGGTCCGACCTGAACCCGGCCATCGAATATGCCGAGGACACCGCGCATTTCCACGCCACGATGCAGGCCGCATGCGACGCGCATTCGCCGGATTACTATGCGAAGTTCAAGGCTTGGGCCGACGAGTATTTCTTCGTCCCTCACCGTGGCCGGGCCCGGGGCGTCGGCGGGATCTTCTACGATGATCTGGACACCGGCGACTGGGAGGCCGATTTCGCCTTTACCCGTGCCGTGGGCGAGGCTTTCCTTCCCGCCTTCCTGCCCCTGGCCGAGAAACGCGCCACGATGCCTTTCACCGAGGCCGACCGGGAAACCCAGTTGCGCCACCGCGGACTCTATGCCGAATACAACCTGGTCTATGACCGCGGCACGAAATTCGGGCTGGAGACGGGTCATGACGCCAACGCCGTACTGATGAGCCTGCCACCTGTGGCCAAGTGGTATTGAGCATGGCAGACATCACCATCCGTGCGCTTTACGGTTCGGTTGTCGAGGACGAAGGCCAGCTTTTCGTCGGCTTCGCGGCGGGCGAGGACGAGGCCGAGGGCTATGTGATGTTCCGTCAGCCCCTTGAAGGCGGCCCGGTCTGGTTCGAGGTCGATGACGAGACCTTCGGTGCGGAAGAGGCCGTAGCGCAGGTCGTACGGGGGCCGCAGGGCCTGGAGATCACGCTGAGGCCCGATCAGGCAGCAACCTTTGGCTGGGCAGAACGCATCGCCGTCCGGATCGGCCCGGATTGCGAAGACGCCGAACCCGCCCTTGCCGCGCTGCGCGACATGCTCGGGTCGCGGTGGCGGGATCAGGTCTGAGGCAGGGTCTGCCTTCCGGAAATCAGGTGATTTCCCCCGGTTTGCCGATGGCAGCCTCGGCGCGCAGGGCCTGCATCAGCTCGTCCAGCGCCTTGCGGTAGCGCGCGTCGATCAGGCGGCCCTGCGGGTCGAATGCGCTGCTGGAGTCGGCCACCAGAACCTCTGGACCGGTCAGCAGGCGGGGGCGGAACGGGGTCAGCATCAGACGCAGGGCAAACTGGCTGCGGTCACCTCCGCCCCGCCCGTCGGCGGCCGAGACTATCGCCACCGGCTTGTTGCGGAACGGTGCGCCCCTGGTCCGACTGACCCAGTCCAGAGCGTTCTTCAGCACACCGGGCGGAGCCTTGTTGTATTCCGGCGTGGCAATCACGATTGCATCCGCCTCGGCGATCTGGTCGGCAAGTGCCTGGACCGCGGGCGGGATCCCGCTGGCGTTCTCGAGATCGCCGTCATAAAGCGGCAGACGCAGGTTTGCCTCGGTATGCCGGGCCTCGCCGAAGGCACGGCGGGCCTCGGCAAGCAGCAGTCGGTTGGTCGAGGCGGCGCGCAGCGCACCGGGGATGCCGAGAAGGGTAAGCATGCAGAACTTTCCGCTGTCGAAACGCAGTTAGGGCCATTGGTCGTGCCGGGCAAGTCCGGGTCGAACAGGGGCGCTGCGCAGGGTCACGGCCGGAAAGCCCGCCGCACGAAGTGTGCCGGAAAGGCGGCAGCGACCGCCGTCCCGACCATGCCCCCGCCGCCGAATGGGCCGGCGCCGCGCGCCATCGGAAAGGCACGGGAGGTGCCAACGCGACCGGTGGCGAATTTCGGTGCGCGCGTCGTTCGAAGTGCAGGAACGGCCGCGAAGCCCCGGTCCATGGCTGGCACCGGAACCTTGCCTGTCCGTTACCGCCCCGGAAATGGCCTGCAACATGCCGGTAGCGGCAAATCCCCATCGGTCGCAACGCGATTTGCGCAGAAAGCACACGCGCGAGGAATGCGCGCAACATCTTGGGGATAACGGGCAAGGTCCGGCCAGATCGTGGGGGCTTGGGTTGACTCTGGCCAGGTGCGGCCGGAACATCTGGCAAAGCGACTCGTGAGGTTTCCTTGCGCCTGACCCGGCTGCGGCTGAACGGCTTCAAAAGTTTCGTCGACCCCACGGATCTGGTGATCCACGAGGGGCTGACGGGAATTGTTGGCCCAAACGGCTGTGGCAAGTCAAACCTGCTGGAGGCCCTGCGCTGGGTCATGGGCGAGAACCGCCCCAGCGCCATGCGCGGCGGCGGCATGGAGGACGTGATCTTCAACGGCGCCGCCACCCGTGGCGCGCGGCATTTCGCCGAAGTGGCGTTGGTGATTGACAACTCCGACCGTCTCGCGCCGGCCGGTTTCAATGATGCCGACCAGATCGAGATCGTGCGGCGAATCACCCGGGATGCGGGCTCGGCCTATCGTGCGAACTCGAAGGAGGTCCGCGCGCGCGACGTGCAGATGCTGTTCGCGGATGCCTCGACCGGGGCGCACAGCCCGGCGCTGGTGCGCCAGGGGCAGATTTCCGAACTGATCAACGCCAAGCCCAAGGCCCGCCGCCGCGTGCTTGAAGAGGCCGCCGGGATCAGTGGGCTTTACGCGCGCCGGCACGAGGCGGAACTGAAACTTGCCGGCACCGAGGCGAACCTGACCCGCGTGGACGATGTGCTGGAACAGCTGGCGCAGCAGCTGTCGGTGCTGACCCGGCAGGCCAAGCAGGCCGCGCGCTACCGCGAGATTTCCGAAGAATTGCGCAAGTCCGAAGGCATGCTGCTCTGGCGCCGCTGGCGCGAGGCCGACGAGGCGCGCGCCCAGGCCGAGGCCGTGCTGCGCGAACGCCTGATCGCCCAGCACCAGGCCGAGGCGGCGGCGCGTGCAGCGGCCAAGGCGCGCGAGGCGGCCGAGGACGCCCTGCCGCCCCGGCGCGAGGAAGAGGCGATCGCCAGCGCCATCCTGCAGCGCCTCGTCCTGCAACGCGACGCACTGGGCGACCAGGAGGCCCGCGCCCTGGCGCAGATCGACACGCTGAAGGGCCGGATCGAGCAGCTGACCCGCGACATGGAGCGCGAGGCGGGCCTGAACCGCGACGCGGGCGAGGTGATCGAGCGGCTGGAATGGGAGATCGAGCAGCTGGCCCGCGCCCATGACGGGCACGACGAAAGGCTTGCCGAAGCGGTGGAGGCCGCGCGCGAGGCGGGCGCCGTGCTGGCCGAGCGCGAGGCGGCGCTGGCCGAGCTGACCGAGGATGCAGCTCGGCTGGCGGCGCGGCACCAGTCAACCCAGCGGATGCTGGCCGACACGCGGTCGGTGCTCGACCGCGCCGAGGAGCAGGCCGCCGCAGCCCGCGAGGCGGTGGCCGCCGCGACCGGGGCGCTGGAAGCGGCGGGCGAGGCCTTCGCGGCCGCCGAAGAGGCGCAGGAAGCCGCCGTGGCCGAGACAGAGGCGACCGAGGCCGCGCTGGAAGAAGCCGAGGCCGCCCGGGCCGAGACCCAGGGCCGCGAGGCCGAAGCCCGCGCCGCCCGCTCGGCCGCGGAAGGCGAGGCTTCGGCGCTGCGGGCCGAAGTCGCGGCGCTGGCGCGGCTGGTAGAGCGGGAATCGCAGGCAGGCCATCAGCTTCTCGACCGGCTTGAGGTGGAGCCGGGCTATGAAAAGGCGCTGGGCGCGGCCCTGGCAGACGACCTTCGCGCCCCCGAAGTCGGCGGCGATGCACGGTCGGGATGGGCCGTGCTTCCCCCCTACGACGATGCGCAACCCCTGCCCGCCGGGGCCGAGCCGCTTGGCGCCCGGGTGAAGGCCCCGGCGGTGCTGGCGCGGCGCCTGTCACAGATCGGTCTGGTCAGCCGTGAACAAGGCTTCCAGCTTCAGGCGGACCTGCGGCCGGGGCAGCGGCTGGTCAGTCTCGAAGGCGATCTCTGGCGCTGGGACGGCTTCCGCGCCGGGGCCGAGGACGCCCCCTCGGCGGCGGCGCTGCGCCTGCAGCAGCTCAACCGCCTCGTGCAGCTGAAGCGCGATCTGGAAGAGGTCGCCGCCCGCGCCGATGGCGCCCGGCAGGCCCATGAGGCCCTGCAGGCGCGGCTTCAGGATCTCGCCACCGCCGACCAGCGCGCCCGCGAAGCCCGGCGCGCGGCGGATGCGCGCCTGGCCGAGGCGAACCGGGCGCTTGCCCGGGCCGAAGCCGACCGCTCGATTGCCGGGGGCAAGCTGGAAGCGGCGAAGCTGGCCGTCAACCGCTTCGAGGACGAGGCGATGGCCGCCCGTGCCCGGCTGAAGGAGGCCGAGGCGGCCATGGCCGATCTGGGCGATCTGGACGCCGCGCGGGGGGCGGTCGAGGCCGCGAAGATCACCGTCGAGGCGGCACGCATCACCATGATGACCCGCCGCTCGGCCCAGGACGAGCTGCGCCGCGAGGGCGAGGCGCGGGTGCGGCGCCGGCAGGAGGCGGTGAAGGAACTCTCGGGCTGGAAGCACCGGCTGGAGACCGCAGCGAAGCGCACCGAGGAACTGACCGAACGCCGTGCCGAGACCGAGGCGGAACTGGCCGAGGCGATGCTGGCACCGGAGGAAATCGCCGCCCGGCGCGACGAGCTGGTCGAGGCCATCGCCGAGGCCGAAGAGCGCCGTCGCCGCGCCGCCGATGCCCTGGCGGAGGCCGAGGGAAGCTTGCGCGACGCGGCCATGGCCGAACGCGAGGCCGAACGCCTGGCCGGCGAGGCCCGAGAGGCCCGCGCCCGTGCCGAGGCCCGGCTGGATGCCGCGCGCGAGGGCGTGGCGCTGGCCGCCGAGCGCATCGCCGAGGAAGACGACCGGACGCCGGACGAACTGCTCGCTTCCCTGCGCACCGACCCCGACAAGATGCCCGACGCCGAGACGCTGGATCACGAGGTGATCCGCCTGAAACGCCAGCGCGAGGCCCTGGGTGCGGTGAACCTGCGCGCGGAAGAGGACGCCAGGGCGGTCGAGGCCGAATACGACGCGCTGGCCGCCGAAAAGGCTGATCTCGAAGAGGCGGTGAAGAAGCTGCGCGCCGGGATCGCGGGGCTGAACAAGGAGGGGCGCGAGCGGCTGCTGACGGCCTTCGAGCAGGTGAATGCCAATTTCTCGACGCTTTTCACCCATCTCTTCGGCGGGGGCGAGGCGCGGCTGGTGCTGGTCGAGTCCGACGATCCGCTGGAGGCGGGGCTCGAGATCCTCTGCCAGCCGCCCGGCAAGAAGCTGGCGACGCTTTCGCTGCTGTCGGGGGGCGAACAGACGCTGACCGCGCTGGCGCTGATCTTCGGGGTGTTCCTCGTCAATCCCGCGCCGATCTGCGTGCTGGACGAGGTGGACGCGCCACTGGACGACGCCAACGTGACACGCTTCTGCGACCTGCTGGACGAGATGACCCGCCGGACCGAGACGCGCTTCCTCATCATCACCCACCATGCCGTGACCATGGCCCGGATGGACCGGCTGTTCGGGGTGACGATGCAGGAACAGGGGGTCAGCCAGCTGGTCTCGGTGGACCTCAAGAAGGCCGAGGCACTGGTTGCTTGAGTCGCGCTTGACCGTTCTGCCGGTCATCGGAAACGGGCAGAACAGGTGATGGGGCGACGCCCCCTGTTGCGCTGCCCGGATCTGATTCCCCTTCACGATCCTGCGTCTTGGCGGGTGCAATGCCGATCGGGGCTGCGGCAGATGCAGCCGATGGATGATGGCAGAATCGGACGATCCTTTGGCGAAAACGAATGAGTTTTCCCGACTTGCTGCCCCTAGAACAGGGCAAACAGGAGGTCGGGCGTGCGCTATTCCGGATTTCGGGTCATTGCCGAGGCACTTACGGGGCACAAGGGCTGGAAGCCGGTCTGGAGAGATCCGGCACCCCAGGCCGAATATGACTACATCATCATCGGCGGTGGCGGGCACGGACTGGCCACCGCCTACTACCTTGCCAAGGAATTCGGCCAGTCGCGCATCGCGGTGCTGGAGAAGGGGTATCTTGGCGGCGGCAACGTCGGCCGCAACACGACGATCATCCGGTCGAACTATTTGCTCGACGGCAACGAGCCCTTCTACGAGTTCAGCCTGAAACTGTGGGAGGGGCTGGAGCAGGATTTCAACTACAACGCCATGGTCAGCCAGCGCGGGATAATCAACCTGATCCACACCGACGCCCAGCGCGATGCGTTCACCCGGCGTGGCAATGCGATGCGGCTGCATGGCGCGGATGCCGAACTGCTCAGCCGCGAACAGGTGCGCAAGATGTATCCCTGGCTGAACTTCGACAACGCCCGCTTCCCGATCAAGGGCGCGCTGATGCAGCGCCGGGGCGGAACGGTGCGGCACGATGCTGTGGCGTGGGGCTATGCGCGCGGTGCCGACATGCGCGGCGTGGATCTGATCCAGAACTGCGAAGTCACCGGCATGCGGATCGAGAATGGCCGCATCAAGGGGGTAGAGACGACGCGCGGCTACATCGGCGCGAAAAAGGTAGGCGTGGCGGTGGCCGGGTCGTCCTCGAAGGTCATGGCACATGCCGGGATGCGCCTGCCGATCGAGTCCCACGTCCTGCAAGCCTTTGTTTCCGAAGGTTTGAAGCCACTGATCGACGGCGTGATGACCTTCGGCGCGGGGCATTTCTACGTCAGCCAGTCCGACAAGGGCGGCCTTGTCTTCGGCGGCGACATCGACGGCTACAACTCTTATGCTCAGCGCGGCAATCTGCCGGTGATCGAGGACGTGGCCGAAGGCGGCATGGCGCTGATGCCGGCCATCGGGCGGGTGCGGCTTTTGCGCACCTGGGGGGGGATCATGGACATGTCGATGGACGGCTCTCCCTTCATCGACAAGACCCACATCGAGGGCCTCTATTTCAACGGTGGCTGGTGCTACGGCGGGTTCAAGGCGACACCCGCCAGCGGCTGGTGCTTCGCACACCTTATGGCAAAGGACGAGCCGCACAAGACCGCGACCGCCTATCGGCTCGACCGTTTCCTGAAGGGCCGGATGATCGACGAAAAGGGCCAGGGTGCCCAGCCGAACCTGCACTGAAGGCATGAACGAATGATCATTCACCATCCGATTCTCGGACCGCGCGACGCGCAGGAATTCGTCTATCTTGGCGACGCATCCCTGATCGACCGCCCCGACGGCATGACGGCAGGCATCGAGGAATTCCACGAATACCTGTACCAGCGCACCAACCCGGCGGGCGAACACCGGGAGCTCTGGTATCACGAACAAGGCGACCGGTCGTGGCTGGTGGTCACGCGCAACACGGTGACGCACGAGATCACGAAGGTCGAACTCGCCCGGGACGTGGCGCGCAGCAGGGGACGGTCGAAATGAGCCAGTCGCATCGCATTCCCGGCGGCCAGATCGACCGGACGAAGACGTTCCGGTTCACCTTTGATGGCTTGCCGTACACGGGCCATCCCGGCGACACCCTGGCTTCGGCGCTGCTGGCCAACGGTGTGCGGCTGATGGGGCGCAGCTTCAAGTATCACCGCCCGCGCGGCCCGATCTCGGCCGGGTCGGAGGAACCCAATGCCCTTGTGGAACTGCGCAGCGGTGCCCGGCAGGAACCGAATACGAGGGCCACGGTGGCAGAGCTGTTCGATGGCCTGACCGCCAACAGCCAGAACCGCTGGCCGTCGCTGCGCTTTGACGCCATGGCGATCAACGACCGGCTGAACGCTTTTTTCGCCGCGGGGTTCTATTACAAGACGTTCATGTGGCCGAAATCCTTCTGGGAAAAGCTGTATGAGCCGATCATCCGCCGCGCGGCCGGCCTTGGCTCGGTCACGCGGGAAGAAGACCCGGATGCCTACGACAAGGGCTTCCTGCACTGTGAGCTGCTGGTGATCGGTGCGGGGCCGGCCGGGCTGATGGCGGCGCTGACAGCGGGGCGCGCCGGCCGCCGGGTGATCCTGGCGGACGAGGATTTCCGCATGGGCGGGCGGCTGAACGCCGAGACTGTCGCGGTGGGCGGCATGCCGGGCGCTGACTGGGCGGCGGCCGTGGTGACCGAGCTGTCAGCGATGCCGAATGTTCGTCTGCTTTCCCGCACGACGGTCATCGGCGCCTTTGATCACGGCATCTACGGCGCGGTCGAGCGGGTGTCGGATCACCTGCCTGTCCCGCCTGCGGGTAAACCGCGACAGATCCTCTGGCGCATCTACACGCGGCGGGCGATCCTTTCCGGTGGGGCCACCGAACGCCCCATTGCCTTTGAAAACAACGACCGCCCCGGCATCATGCTGGCAGGTGCGCTGCGGGCCTATGCCAACCGCTGGGCGGTGAAGGTGGGCGAGAGGGTTGCCGTATTCACCAACAACGACGACGGCCTGCGTACCGCGACGGACCTGCAAGCCCGCGGCGTCGATGTCGTCGCGGTGATCGACAGCCGCGAGGGGGGCGAGATGCTGTCGGGCGTCCGCCACTTGCGCGGGGCGCAGGTGATCGACACCGCTGGCCGGCTGGGGCTGAAGGCGATTACGGTCCGCCAGGCGAATGGCGCGACCGAGACAATCGCGGTCGATGCCTTGGGCGTGTCGGGGGGCTGGAACCCGAACGTGAACATCCATTCGCATCATCGTTCGCGCCCGGTTTGGGATGCCGGGATCGCCGCCTTCATTCCAGGCCCCGAAGGCCCCCCCGGCCTTCTGGTCGCGGGTGCAACGGCAGGGCTTCTGTCCACCCATGCCGCGCTGCGCAGCGGTCGGGATGCGGCGCTGGCTGCGCTGGAGCTTACCTCCGGTCCTGACCTGCCTGAGGCCGAGGATGCCCCGGTGCGGATCACCCCGCTCTGGCACGTCTCCCACGGCAAGGGCCGGGCCTGGATCGACCAGCAGAACGACGTGACGGTGAAGGATGTCAAGCTGGCGAAGCAGGAAAATTTCACCAGCGTCGAACATCTGAAGCGTTACACCACGCTGGGCATGGCGACCGACCAGGGCAAGACTGGCAATGTCATCGGTCTGGCGATCATGGCAGAGCTGACCGGCCGTTCGATCCCCGAAACCGGAACCACGATCTACCGCCCGCCCTATACGCCGGTCGCAATGGGCGCGCTGGCCGGGCGGTCGCGCGGCAAGGAATTCAAACCCTACCGCCTGACCCCCAGCCATCACTGGGCCAGGGAACAGGGCGCGGTCTTCGTCGAGGTCGGCAACTGGCTGCGCACCCAGTGGGTGCCGAAACCGGGCGAGACGGAATGGCGCCAGTCTGTGGACCGCGAGGTTCTCGCCACGCGCCGCTCGGTCGGCATCTGCGATGTGACCACGCTGGGCAAGATCGACATCCAGGGCACCGACGCGGGGGCCTTCCTCGACCGGGTCTATGCCAACACCTTCTCTACCCTGCCCGTCGGCAAATGCCGCTATGGCCTGATGCTGCGCGAGGACGGGATCGTCTTCGACGACGGCACCACCGCGCGGATGGGCGAGCATGAATATGTGATGACCACCACCACGGCCAATGCCGTGACGGTGTTCCGGCACCTGGAATTCTGCCGCCAATGCCTCTGGCCCGAGATGGACGTGCAGCTCATCTCGACCACCGAGGCCTGGGCGCAGTTCTCGGTCGCGGGTCCCAATGCGCGGAAACTCCTGGAGAAAGTCGTCGATCAGGACATCAGCGATGCCGCCTTCCCCTACATGGGCGCGGGCAACATCACCGTCTGCGGCGGCCTGCGCGCACGGCTGTTCCGCATCAGCTTCTCGGGGGAACTGGCCTACGAGATCGCGGTGCCCACCCGCTATGGCGACGCGCTTCTGCGCGAGATGCTGGCGCGCGGGGCAGAATTCGATCCGGTCGTCTACGGCACCGAGGCCCTGGGCGTGATGCGCGTCGAGAAGGGCCATGTCGCGGGCGGCGAGTTGAACGGCCAGTCAACCGCGCTGAACATGGGTCTGGGCAAGATGGTGTCGAGGAAGAAGGACTCCATCGGCATGGTCCTGTCGCAGCGCGAGGGGCTGACCGACCCGGACGGCTACCGCCTGGTGGGCGTCAAGCCGGTGGATCCGAACGGCAAGCTGACCGCAGGCAGCCATTTCCTGGAAAAGGGCGCCGCGGCGGTTGCGGCGAACGACGGGGGATGGCTGACCTCCAAGGTCTATTCGCCGCATCTCGGCCACGATATTGCGCTGGGCTATCTGAAGGCAGGCGACCGCAAGATCGGCCAGCGGATGCGCGCGGTGAACCTGCTGACCGGGCAGGATACCGAGGTCGAGATCGTGAGCCCGCATTTCTTCGATCCTGAGGGAGGACGCCTCCGTGGCTAGTTTGCAGGCAATGACGGCGCTGGGCGCGCGTGAGGCGGCGATGGTGACAGTGGGTTCTGTCACGATCGCCGAACGGGTGGATGTGGCGCTGGCCTCGGTCGCGGCGCGGCGGGGGCATGATCTGCAGCCGGCTGCGAATGCGGCCGGTGTGCCCCTGCCGGGGCCCGCTCGGTACCAGAGTGGCACACCCTACAGCGGCTTCTGGGTCGCGCCCGACATGTGGTTCGTCGAGGCTCCCTTCGCTACGCATGAACTGATCGCAGACCATCTGAAAGCTGCCTTCGGTGCGGCGGCCAGCATCACCGAACAGACGGATGCCTGGGTGGTGTTCGATCTGGCCGCCCCTGACCTGGCGCCCTTGATGGAACGACTGTGCAATGTCGATTTTGCCGGGGTGAGCGATGGCCACGCCACCCGGACGGTGATCGAGCATCTGGGCTGCTACCTGGTCAGGCAATCGCGCGGCAATCTTCGCCTTTACGGGCCGCGATCGTCGGCGCAAAGCCTTCTGCATGCCCTGGAGGCTGCGGCACTATCGGCTTGCTGAGGGTTGCGCTTGATGTGAGGCGTGTTTCCCGGTAGTGAAAAAGCTGTATCAGTAACTTCCGGGAAGTGCCCATGTCAGACGGCAACGCCGGCCCCCCGCTTCCGCGCGGCAAGCCCGCCTTCGATCAGGATCCGCACCGTGTGCGTGAGATCAGCGAGCGCAATCTCGAGGCCGCGATCGGCCGCGAGGTGCGCAACTTCCGCCGTCAGCAGGGGATGACGGTGGCGGATCTGGCAGCCGTTACGGGCCTGTCGATCGGGATGCTGTCGAAGATCGAGAACGGCAATACCTCGCCGTCACTGACCACCCTGCAGGTTTTGAGCCATGCCTTCTCGGTGCCGCTGACTGCCTTCTTCCGCAGTTACGAGGAACGCCGTGACGCCCAGCATGTGAAGGCCGGAGAGCATCTGGAAATCGAGCGTCGCGGCACAAGGGCGGGTCATCAGTATCATCTTCTCGGGCATATCGGGTCGAACTCGTCCGGCGTGGTGGTCGAGCCCTACATCATCACGCTAAGCACGCAAAGCGACGTCTTCCCGACCTTCCAGCATGAGGGGCTGGAACTGCTCTACATGCTGGAAGGTGAAGTCGATTACCGCCACGGTGACCGGGTCTATCCGCTGAAGCCGGGGGACAGCCTGTTCTTCGACGCCGATGCGCCGCACGGCCCGGAGGTTCTGGTGAAACTGCCGGCGCGCTATCTGTCGGTGATCGCCTATCCGCAGGGGTAAGCCTGGTCGGAAGACAGTCCACTGGACTGTCTTCCCTGCAAGCGCCGTGGCAAGCTTGTCGGGGAGGGGGCGGCTTTGGGTGCGAGCACGTCTTGTCCCCGCAGAGCTTCAAGCCGCGACGGTAGCCGAGGTCATCCAGGATCGTTGCGGTGCTGCCAGACCGCATGGCGGATGCGGGCAACCTTGTAGGCATCCAGCACCGCCATCGCCCAGACGAACAGCGCGCCTGACACCTTGCCGACAAAGGATACATCCGGCGCTGCGGTCTTGAGCGTGAAGCCACCCAGAAGCACGGCGAAGCAGACGAAGATCAGCCCCCGCACCGGCTGGCGGTTCAGAACCTGGCCCATGCCGGGCAACAGCAGGGCAACGGCAAGAACGATGTAGGGGTGCAGCGGCGGTTTCATCGGGGCTCTCTCAATGCCAGCACATCTTCCCGGATCGTGGCCAGTCTGTCGAGCACCGGCGCCAGCCGGGCAGCGGGCAGGGGTGTGCGGCCCATCTCGGCCTCACGAAAGATGAGATAGCGGCCGCGGTCGGCCTCTTCCGCAAGGATCACGATACGCAGGCCGTTCGGAGAGATCAGCAGTTCCTTGACGCGCCGATCGTCAAACAGGTCGGCATGGCGACGGATCAGGCTTTCGGGCGGCACCTGGGCTGCGTCGTCGGTGCGGATCGCCACCTCTTTCGCCAGACCTGGCGGTGTCGGTAACGTCTGGGGCAGCGAGGCGAAGCGGGTGAAGGGTTCGTTCCCGGACGGGCGGGCCATCAGATCGATCGTTGCGTTCAACGGCAAAGCCTCGGGCAGGGTGACCATGACCCACAGCGCGGGCAGCTTGCGGAACGTCAGGGTGTCGGGCAGCGCCTGAAGGTCGAAGGTCAGGCCGTCACGGCGGCCGATCAGGCGGGCAAAGCCGGTAGGTTGCAGCTGCACTTGCCCGCCTTGGAACAGGGTTTTCACCGCGTCGAAATAGGCAGCGCGGGCCGAATCGCGGGCCCGGGTTTCGCGTATCAGACGAAGGGCGAGCCACAGGCCGAGGATAGCAAGGGCAATACCGAAAGGGATAAGCGGTGACATCGGAATTGGCCCGTCCCGTGGGGGCGGGCCGCGTCTCTCAGTAACCGCGGGGTTTTGGCCAGGGCATGGTGAATTGCGCCCCCCGGTTCACGAAGCGGTAACGCCAGAAGTGGAACCAGAGCGAAACCACGATGTAAAAGCCGATCATGGCCACCAGCTGCGTCCCGTAACCCAGGAACACCGCGAAGAAGGTCACGCCGCACAGAGTCAGCAGAGTGATGGCGGGGATCGGGTGGAACGGGTGTTCATAGCCGCGCTTGATCGTGTCGAGCGGCCACTTGCGGCGGAACAGGATGATGTTCAGCGGCATGAAGGTATACCCCAGCAGCCCCGACAGGATCGAGAAGGTGATGACCTGATCAAGCGGCGCGCCAAGTGCGAAGATCAGCGCAATCGGCACCAGGAACACGATCGCCCGATAGGGGGTGCGATAGCGTGGATGCACCGCGCCGAACCAGCCTGGCAGATACTTGTCACGGCCCATGGCGAACCAGGCGCGGCTGGCATCGTTGATGCAGCCGTTGGCGCTGGCCAGCGTGGCGAAGAGCGTTCCGAAGCCCAGAAGCCAAACGAGCGCATTGGACCCGGACAGTCGCGCTGCGTCGAACAGAGGCGCCACCGCCCCGTCCACACCATCGCCCAGATATTCCCATGGCAGGATGCCCGAGCAGACATACCAGGTCAGCGTGGCCGCGATCAGCAGCGTCATGATCCCCGCCAGCGTCCCGAACGGCAGCGCGCGGGCAGGCGAGCGGACTTCCTCGGCCGCCTGGGTGGTGCCTTCGATTCCAAGGTAATACCACAGCCCGAAATGCATCGCGGCAAGCACGCCAATCCAGCCATAGGGCAGTTCGTGGCCCTCGAACAGGGCTGCATGTTCCATGATCCCGCCGCCGAGGACGCCCGAGGTGGACAGGAACAATATGATGATGGCCGAGAAGGCGACGGCAGTAATGACCAGGTTGAAGGTCAGCGTCGCAAGAACCCCGCGATAGTTCAGCCAGGCCAGGAACATGATGACCAGGATGATGAAGGGCCGCTGGTCCAGTTCCGCCGCGTGCCCGGTCATCGAGGCCACGACCGAGATCAGGTAGCCTGCGGTGATGGCGTTCGCGGCCTCAAGCATAGTGTAGGCGAAGACGAGGTAGAGGCCGACGTTGAAGGCCATCAACGGCCCGATGATGTGCTTTGCCTGGGTGTATTGGCCGCCTGCCGAAGCGACGGTCGAGGTCACTTCCGAGTCGATCATCGCGACGCAGGAATAGAGGATCCCGGCGAACCAGCAGGCGATCAGCGCCGCGTAGGCACCGCCCTTTCCGACCGAAAAGTTCCAGCCCATGTATTCGCCGACCAGAACGATGCCGACCCCCAGCGCCCAGACATGGGCAGGGCCGAGGACGCGCAGAAGGCCGACCTTGGTGCCGTGCGGGCCCATGCCGTCCATCTTCTGCGAGGTGATGTCGAAATCAGCCATGGCGCGCCTCCCGTGCCTTGTGTTCCTCGGCGATGGCTTCGATCTCGCCCTCGCGGGACGACGTCAGCACATCTTCGGAGTAGGTGCTGTCGGTTCTCAGCCAGTCCACGACCATGTGCAGCGCCAGAAGCGCGGCGAGGCCCCAGGCCCCGTATTCAAGGTAGTTCCACAGGTCCATTGCGGCTCACTCCCCGAACTTTTCGGAAATGACCTCGCGGTATTCCACTTCGGAAAACCGCAGGATCAGGGCGTAGTAAAGGACGATGACCACGATCATCGTCACCAGCGCGCCGATCGAGAAGCTGTAGTCGAACCGGGCCAGGATCAGGTCATGGGCGCTTTCGGGCGTGTGGCCCAGCGCCTCGTATTTTGCGGCCTGGGCGGCATTCTGGCCAAGGGATTCCCAGGTCGGGTTCTCGACCGGAGCCGTGACGGACTTGGTCGCACCCGCAAGGTTGAGCCAGAGCGGCACGAACAGCGCGCCGACCGTCAGGACGACCAGAACGACGACATCGAACAGCTGGCTGGCCTTGCCCTGTCTGGGGGGGTGGTAATGCGCCATGGTCAATTCCTCCGCCCGCGGGCTTCGTCAAGGAACTTGATGTCGATGCCGTACATGAAGTCGCGGTCCTCGCGGTAATGCCGCAGCATCGCCAGGATCGCGGCCGTGTTCAGCACCAGGACAATGACGCCACCGATCAGCAGCAGGGTTCGGGCCTGCCCGTTCGGTGCCAGGGTCCATGTCGCAAAGGCTACGAAGATCACTGCGAACCACAGGCCGATCACGAACGCCCATGCCACGAGCATGTCGCGTTTGTGCATCGCCTCAATCCGCTGATTAAGGTCAACCACGATGTCCTCCCTTTGGGCTGTTGTGCTTGCCGCCCCCCGACGCAGCCCCGACGTCGTTTCCCTGCGCGGCAAAAATGTTTTCCGTAGGGAAAGGCAGCTGCGGCATTCTGTCAAGGAAAACTGAAGCTGCCTAATCCTTGTGCAGCACTTTTCCCGACAGGTGAAAAAAGTTTCTTACCAGTTGATACGCCGAAATCACGGTGCTAGCGTCATGCCAACATCGCAGAGGAGACGAATCCATGTGCGGCATCGTTGGACTGTTCCTGAAGGACCCGAAGCTTGAGCCGAAGCTCGGGGAAATGCTGACGGACATGCTGATCACCATGACCGACCGGGGCCCTGACAGTGCCGGAATCGCGATCTATTCCGGGGCGAAAGACGGGCTGGGCAAGATCACCATCCAGTCGGCCCACCCCGAGAAGGACTTCAAGGATCTGGATGGCGATCTGCACGACGCAATCGGCCAGCCGGTCGTCATGCTGGTGAAATCCACACATGCGGTTCTGGAAGTGCCGCTCGCGCAGATTGATGCGGCGCGCTCGGCTCTGGCGCATCTGCGCCCCGACGTGAAGGTGATGAGCGTCGGCGACTGCATCGAGATCTTCAAGGAGGTCGGCCTGCCGAAGGATGTGGCTGCCCGCTTCGAGTTGTCGAAGATGAAAGGCACCCACGGGATCGGACATACCCGCATGGCAACCGAATCGGCGGTCACGACGATGGGGGCGCATCCGTTCTCGACCGGGCCGGACCAGTGCCTGGTGCACAACGGCAGCCTGTCAAACCACAACGGCCTGCGGCGCGAACTGATGCGCAAGGGCATGACCTTCGAGACCCAGAACGACACCGAGGTCGCCGCCGCCTATGTCAGCCAGAAGCTGAAGGAGGGCGAGGATCTGGGCAAGGCTCTGGAATCGGGGCTGGAGGATCTGGACGGCTTCTACACCTTCGTCGTGGGCACCAAGAACGGCTTCGGTGTGGTGCGTGACCCGATCGCCTGCAAGCCCGCCGTCATGGCCGAGACCGACGACTATGTGGCCTTCGGGTCGGAATACCGGGCGCTGGTCAACCTGCCGGGGATCGAGAATGCCCGCGTCTGGGAACCGGAACCCGCAACCGTCTATTTCTGGGAGCGTTGAGGACATGCAGACCTTCGATCTGGGCAAGGAGGGCCTCAGGGCGCTCAATTCCGCGCTGCACGCGCTGAAGGGCCAGACCAACATGACCGACTGGGAGATCATCAATCCCAGGGGTGCGCATGCGATTGCCGCCGGGGTGGATGCCCCGGTCGACATCACTGTACGCGGATCGACCGGTTACTACTGCGCCGGCATGAACAAGCAGGCGACGATCCGCATCAAGGGTTCGGCCGGCCCCGGCGTGGCCGAAAACATGATGAGCGGCACGGTCATCGTGGATGGCGACGCAAGCCAGTATGCCGGCGCCACCGGGCGCGGCGGTCTTCTGGTCATCAAGGGCAATGCTTCCAGCCGCTGCGGGATTTCGATGAAGGGCATCGACATCGTGGTGCACGGCAACATCGGCCACATGTCTGCCTTCATGGCGCAATCCGGCAATCTGGTGGTCCTGGGCAATGCCGGCGAGGCGCTGGGCGACAGCCTTTACGAGGCACGGATCTTCGTGCGCGGCACGGTGAAGTCGCTGGGCGCAGACTGCATCGAGAAGGAGATGCGCGAGGAACACTACGTCATCCTCGAAGAGCTGCTGCGTCGCGGTGAGGCAGACGCAAAGGCGAAACCCGAGGAATTCCGCCGCTACGGCTCGGCCCGGAAGCTTTACAATTTCAACATCGACAATGCATCGTCGTACTGAGGCACAGGAATGACCGAATTCCCGAAAACCCCGCCCCGCTTCTCGGCCACCTTCACCCCGGCGGTGAATGCCGAAATCCGCCGCGCGGCTGCCTCTGGCATCTACGACATCCGCGGCGGTGGCACCAAGCGGCACCTTCCGCACTTCGACGACCTGCTGTTTCTCGGCGCGTCGATCAGCCGCTATCCGCTGGAAGGCTACCGCGAGAAATGCGCGACCGATGTCTGGCTGGGTACCCGCTTTGCGAAGAAGCCGATCCATCTGGACATCCCTATCACCATCGCCGGGATGAGCTTCGGCGCGCTGTCCGGCCCGGCGAAAGAGGCGCTGGGCCGTGGGGCGACGGCTGCGGGCACCTCGACCACCACCGGCGACGGCGGCATGACCGAGGAAGAGCGCGGCCATTCTAAGACGCTGGTCTATCAGTATCTGCCCAGCCGGTACGGGATGAACCCCGATGACCTGCGCCGGGCCGATGCGATCGAGGTCGTGGTGGGTCAGGGCGCCAAGCCCGGCGGCGGCGGCATGCTTCTGGGCCAGAAGATCAGCGACCGCGTGGCACAGATGCGCAACCTGCCAAAGGGAATCGACCAGCGCAGCGCCTGCCGCCACCCTGACTGGACCGGGCCGGACGACCTGGAGATCAAGATCCTCGAACTGCGCGAGATCACGGATTGGGAGAAGCCGATCTACGTCAAGGTTGGCGGGGCGCGTCCCTACTACGACACGGCGCTTGCGGTGAAGGCCGGGGCCGATGTGGTCGTGGTGGACGGCATGCAGGGCGGCACGGCGGCGACGCAGGACGTGTTCATCGAACATGTCGGCATGCCGATTCTGGCCTGCATTCCCCAGGCGGTGAAGGCGCTGCAGGATCTGGGCATGCACCGCAAGGTGCAGCTGATCGTCTCCGGCGGGATCCGGTCGGGCGCGGATGTGGCCAAGGCACTTGCGCTGGGGGCCGATGCGGTGGCCATCGGCACGGCGGCGCTGATCGCGCTGGGCGACAACGACCCGAAATGGGAAGAGGAATATCAGAAGCTCGGTACCACGGCGGATGCCTATGACGACTGGCACGAAGGCCGCGACCCGGCGGGCATTACCACCCAGGACCCCGAGCTGTACAAGCGGTTCGACCCGATTTTGGGCGGCCGGCGGCTCAAGAACTACCTGAAGGTGATGACGCTCGAGGCGCAGACCATCGCGCGGGCCTGCGGCAAGAGCCATCTGCACAACCTGGAGCCCGAGGATCTGTGTTCGCTGACCATCGAGGCGGCGGCCATGGCGGGGGTTCCGCTTGCGGGCACCAACTGGATACCGGGACGGAACGGCGGCTGGTAAGCCGCCGTTTCCCCATCATCACAAGAAAAGTCTACAGGGAGCGACAGTGATGGCGAAAGACCTTGCCAAATGGGCCAAGGAAAAGGGCGTCAAGTATTTCATGATTTCCTACACCGACCTGTTCGGTGCGCAGCGGGCCAAACTGGTGCCGACGCAGGCGATCAGCGACATGGCGGTGGACGGCGCAGGCTTTGCAGGCTTTGCGACCTGGCTGGATCTTACCCCGGCCCATCCTGACCTGATGGCGGTGCCTGACCCCGACAGCGTGATCCAGCTGCCCTGGAAGAAGGAAGTCGCCTGGGTCGCCGCGCGGGCGACGATGGAAGAGAAGCTGGTCGATCAGGCCCCGCGTAATGTTCTGGAAAGGCTGATCGCCGAAGCCGCGAAGGAGGGGCTTCGGGTCAAGACGGGCGTGGAGCCCGAATTTTTCATCCTGAACGCCGAGGGCACCGCCGCCTCTGACATCTACGACAATGCGGAAAAGCCCTGCTACGACCAGCAGGCGATCATGCGCCGCTATGACGTGATCAGCGAGATCTGCGACTACATGCTGGACATGGGCTGGGAGCCCTACCAGAACGACCACGAGGACGCGATCGGCCAGTTCGAGATGAACTGGAAATACGACGACGTGCTGGCCACGGCCGACAAGCACAGCTTCTTCAAGTTCATGGTCAAGTCGATTGCCGAAAAGCACGGCTTCCGCGCGACCTTCATGCCAAAGCCCTTCAAGGGGCTCACCGGCTCGGGCTGCCATGCCCATATCTCGGTCTGGACGCTGGACGGCAAGAAGAACGCCTTTGCCGACAGTTCGAAGGAGCTGGGTCTGTCCGATCAGGGCCGTCACTTCCTGGGCGGGATCATGAAGCACGCCAGCGCGCTGGCTGCGATCACCAACCCGACGGTGAACAGCTACAAGCGGATCAACGCTCCCCGGACCACCTCCGGTGCCACCTGGGCACCGAACACGGTGACCTGGACGGGCAACAACCGCACCCATATGGTCCGCGTCCCCGGGCCGGGCCGATTCGAGCTGCGCTTGCCGGACGGGGCGGCCAACCCCTATCTGTTGCAGGCGGTGATCCTGGCGGCCGGCCTTGACGGGGTGCGCACCAAGGCCGATCCGGGCAAGCGGCACGACATCGACATGTATGCCGAGGGCTGGAAGGTGAAGGGCGCGCCGAAACTGCCGTTGAACCTGCTGGATGCACTGCGTGAATACGACAAGGACAAGACCCTGAAGGCCATGATGGGCGAGGAGTTCAGCGCCGCCTACCTGAAGCTGAAGCACAAGGAGTGGAACGACTACTGCAGCCACTTCTCGGCCTGGGAAACCCATACGACGCTGGACGTCTGACCACTTACCTCAAGCCCCTGACTGGCCCCGGAGCGATCCGGGGCCCTTGTTCATTCCAGCGGAGTCTCTGCCGCAGAAATGTGGACGGCCAGCAGGCAGCCGGTCGGCGTGTAGGAATTGTGTTCGGTCCCATCGCGGTAAAACACCATGTCGCCCGCACGAAGGATCGTGCCGTCGCTTTCGTGCAGCTCTCCCTCGAGGATCAGGAACTGTTCGTGCCCGTTGTGGCGATGCCCGCGCGTCGTCATTCCCGGCGGCATGCGATAGACATGGAAGCCCTCGCCCGGCGGGCGGCTGTCATCCAACTGCAGGACCTCATCGCCCAGCGCAACCCCGTCAGGGTAGACAAAGGGCGTAAACTTGGCCGTGCGGATGTTTGCGATGCGTCGGTCATTCGGGTGGATCGGCTTCATTGGCGGCTCCGCTGTTTGCCTTTGAGTGAAAGAATTTTGACTCAAGTCAAGGCGACCGGCGTAGCTTCATGCCCTTTTCGGGGGCAAGTCAACGGATCAAAGGGGAGGTCGTGATGACCAAGAAGATACTTTGCCCGGTCGATGGCACCGATCATGCGGAAGTCGGTCTGATGCATGCTGCCGAACTTGCGAAACTGACCGGGGCACATCTGACGATCTGCGCGGTCAACCTGGCGCTCGGCGGCGCTCGTGGCCCGACGATCAACCAGTGGACCGATGAGGAGGCGCAGGCGCTTCTCGATAGGGCAGAGGCTGCGGCAAGGGCCGCGGGTGCCACCGACACCGCAACCGCCGTGCTGATTTCGCGTTCCGCGGCACCGGCGATCATCGCCTATGCCGAAGAAATCGGCGCCGACCAGATCGTGATGGGCACTGGCGACAAGCGCGGCGTCAAGCGGCTGGTGCTGGGTTCGGTTGCGGCCGAGGTCGCGGGGCAGGCCGGCTGCACGGTCACGGTTGCCCGCTGAAGCGGCATCTGCAGGTCTTGCACGCAAAAGTTGCGAATCGGCCCCACGGATGGGGCTTTCCTGGTCAGCGGGTTGTTTACCGGCAGGAAGAAGATTTGACACAGGCGCAACAATGCTTCTAGGCTTCGGCCCAAGACAACGCCGGCGAAGCGTTGCGGAACATGCCAACATCCGGAGGTTTACATGAAGAAAAGAGTAGCCGTCATTGGTGCGGGCCCCTCGGGCCTGGCGCAGCTGCGCGCGTTCCAGTCGGCCAGGCAGAAGGGCGAGGACATCCCTGAAGTGGTCTGCTTCGAGAAGCAGTCCAACTGGGGCGGGCTGTGGAACTACACTTGGCGGACAGGGCTGGATGAACACGGCGAGCCGGTGCATTGCAGCATGTATCGCTATCTGTGGTCGAACGGCCCGAAGGAGGGTCTGGAATTCGCCGACTATTCCTTCGAGGAGCATTTCGGCAAGCAGATCGCCAGTTATCCGCCGCGGGCCGTGCTGTTCGACTACATCGAGGGCCGGGTGAAGAAGGCCGGCGTGCGCGACTGGATCCGGTTCGAGACCACGGTGCGCATGGTCCGCTACAACCCCGAGAAAGGCAATTTCACCGTCACCGCGCATGATCTGAAGAACGACCGGATGTATGACGAGGAGTTCGACAACGTGGTGGTGGCCACCGGTCATTTCAGCGTGCCGAACGTCCCGGAATACCCCGGCTTCGACAAGTTCAACGGCCGCGTCCTGCATGCCCACGATTTCCGCGACGCGCGCGAGTTCGCGGGCAAGGACATTCTGCTCTTGGGCTCCTCCTATTCGGCCGAGGACATCGGCAGCCAGTGCTGGAAGTATGGTGCCAAGTCGGTGACGGTGGCCTATCGCCACGCGCCCATGGGTTTCAAGTGGCCGGACAACTTCAAGGAAGTGCCCAAGCTGGAGCGGGTGGACGAGAACACCGCCTACTTCGCCGATGGCAGCAGCAAGAAGGTCGATGCGATCATCCTGTGCACCGGCTACAAGCACCATTTCCCCTTCCTGCCCGATGATCTGCGGTTGAAGACGGCGAACCGGCTGGCGACGGCCGACCTCTACAAGGGCGTGGTCTGGGTCCACAATCCGAAGCTGTTCTATCTCGGGATGCAGGACCAGTGGTTCACCTTCAACATGTTCGATGCCCAGGCCTGGTGGGTGCGCGACGCGATCATGGGCAAGATCAAGATCCCCGAGGACAAGGCGGTGCTGCTGGCCGATGTCGAGGACCGCGTGGCGCGCGAGGATGCCTGCAAGGATGCCCATGACGCGATCCACTATCAGGGCGACTACGTGAAGGAGCTGATCGCCGAGACGGACTACCCCAGCTTCGACGTCGACGGCGCCTGCGAGGCCTTCTTCGAATGGAAGGAGCACAAGAAGCAGGACATCATGGGCTTCCGCAACAATGCCTATCGTTCGGTGATCACAGGAACGATGGCGCCGGTCCACCACACGCCGTGGAAGGACGCGCTGGAAGATTCGATGGAAAGCTATCTGCGGAACTGATCCGTTGCCCCTGCGCGCGAAGGCCCCGGCAGAGCCGGGGCCATTTTGTTTCTGATCAGGCAAAGATCGATGCGAAGATGGGCGGACTGTCTACCAAGCGCCCAATCAATAATCATTTCGTGTCCCGTTGTGCGTAGTTCCCGAAATAAAATTACCTTCGGCTGAGATTTGGGGCCCGGGCCTTTCGGGGTCGTGCTTAAGTCTTGTGTCAAGCCTCGGGGAAACATCGGGGCGGCGAGACATCTGGGGAGTGCAAGCATGGAAGAACAGATTGCCGCCCTTGCGGCGGAGTTGACCGCGCTGAGGGACGCGACGGCCGGGCTGAACCGGACGACAGCCGAGACCTTCTATTATCTGACGATCCCGCTGATGGTGCTGATCCATGCCGGGTTTCTGTCATACGAGATGGGTGCCTCGCGGGCAAAGAATGCGCTGGCCTCGGGGATCAAGAACATCCTGGCCTTCGCCTTCATCATTCCGACCTTCTACTATGCGGGCTGGTTCATCTACTGGGCCTTCCCGACCGGACTGTCGATGTCGGAGGGCCCGGCCGGAATTTCGGGCTGGGACTACGCAGTGGGTGCGGCCAGCCCGGTAGGTTCGGTCATGGGGCCGAGCGTCGCGGACAGCGCCACGGGCGTATTCTTCGGCGCCTTCGCCATGTTTGCGGCCACGACGGCCAGCATCATGTCGGGCAGCCTGATCGAGCGGATCCAGATCGTCGGGTTCACGATTCTGGCCATCGTGTTGGGCAGCTTCGTCTGGATTCTGGGCGCGGCCTGGGGCTGGCACGCGGACGGATGGCTGGTAACGACACTTGGCTACCACGACTTCGGCGCCTCGGGCGTGGTGCATGCGATTGCAGGCTTCTTCACGCTGGGCGTTCTGATCAACCTTGGCGCGCGGGTCGGCAAGTTCAACCCGGACGGATCGGCCAACTCAATCCCCGGCCATTCGCTTCCGGCGACGCTGGTTGGCCTCATGCTGATCATCGCAGGGTTCTGGGGTTTCCTCATGGCCTGCGTGATCTTCCCTGGCGAGCCGTGGTCCTGGGGGGCGGGCATCTTCGCCACGATCTATGGCACGCCCGTCACCCTGTCGGCGATGACCTTCAACATCCTTATGGGCTTTGCCGGCGGTGCCATTGCGGCATGGGTGGTCACGCATGATCCATTCTGGATGATGTCCGGCGCGCTGGGCGGCATCATCAGCGTTGCAGCGGGGCTGGATCTCTACTGGCCGCCAATGGCCTTCGTCATCGCAATGATCGGGGGCGTGATCATGCCCCTGGCCTCGCGCTTCATCGAGCGTCTGGGCATCGATGACGCAGTGGGTGCTGTGGCGCTGCACGGGGTTGTCGGTCTTTGGGGCGTGATCGCCGTGGGCATCTTCGCCAGCGGCTATCCGGCGCTGACCTCCGAAGGCGCCGCCACCATCTCGCTTGTCGGACAGATCACCGGGGCTGTGGTGATGGCGACGCTGGGCTTTGTGCCGGGCTACGTCGTTTCGCTGATCCTGAAGCAGCTGCGGCTTCTGCGGGTGCCGAAAGAGGCCGAGGTGCTGGGCCTAGACAAGGTGAAGGTTCCGGCAGTCGCCTATCCCGAAATCCTGGGTGAACCGGCGCGTGGGCCGGTGACCCCGGCGCAGTAAGAAAGGATGATGACGATGGTCGGAACCGATATCGCCGACTGGGCCGCGGTCGAAGGCCCGTATTATGCCGGGATGGGCAGCGAGGCCTTCTGGCTGGGCCTGTCGATGGTGCTGTGTGTTGCCGTTCTTGTGCTGGGCGCGCGGCACGAAAAAGCCGCCTACCGCAATACGAAATAGCGCAACAAGGCGGGCCCACCGGTCGGGCGGGCCCGACGCTTCCGGTCCCAAATTTTCTGCTGGAAGAAAAAAATTTCTTCGGGGGCAAAAATTGCTTTGTGACCTGCGCCAACTGCGCCAATCTGTCCGTACGGGCAAAACGCCCGACGTCAGGATGCTGGGTCACGCGGCGATGGTGTCGGGGCACCCGGTTCCTGCGTCAACAACAACGGGAACAGGGAGTATGACATGGAAAGCGAAACGATCGCATTCTATGCGGATCAGGTCAGCCTGAATTCGCTGGTCCAGAACGTCGTCTATGCCTCCGGCACCGTCGGGGCAATCCTCGTCGTTGTCGGACTTCTGCTGATCGACGCAGGCACCACACGGCGGAAGAGCCTCTTCAACTCGACAATCGAAAAGGTGATGGGCTTCTTTCTGGGCTTCACGGTCTATTACGTGATCGGCTTCGGATTCTGGGCCGCGCAATACTACATCATGGTGGACGGCACGCTGACCGACAGCCTGAAGGACTGGTGGATCGGTGGCGCGATGCTGAACGCGCTGGCACAGGAGGTTGACCCGGCGGTCTTCCCGGGGCTGAACTCGTTCCAGATCTTCGTGTTCTTCCTGGCGTGCTTCGCCGGGATCGTGAACATCCTGTTCCATTTCGCCGTGTCCGAACGGATGAAGGCCTCGGCCTACTATGTCATTTCGGTGGTGGCCGCCGTGGCCTCGTCGGTGCTCAGCTGGATCACCTGGGGTTCGGTCGGGCCGCTGACCAACGCGGGTTTCCACGACTTCTTCGGTGTCGGTTTCGTCTACATGTTCCCCGCTGGCATGGCGCTGGTTCTCGTGAACATGCTGCCCGCCCGCCCGGGCGTGTTCGAGGCACATCCCCGGGTGCCGGGCTATTATGCTCCGTCAATCGGGTTGGCGGCGACGGGCCTTCTGACGATCTTCGCCGGCTTGCCGATGATCATCATGTCCTGCCTGTTCTTCTTCGATCCCGAGGCGCTTGCGGTGTCGGTCACCATGGCCACGACCAGCGTCGGCGTGGCGCTGAACAACTACGCGCTGGCTTGGGCCGGGGGCGCGGTGTCGGGCATGATCATCGCCTATGCGACCCGGAAATATGCCTATCTGCTGCTGGGGCCCCTTGCCGGCTATGTTTCGGGGGCTTCGGGCTTTGACGTCTACATGCCGTGGCAGATGTTCCTTGTGTCTCTGGGCGCCCCGGTTGTTGCCTGGCTTGTGTATGAGTTCACGTTCAAGCGCAGGTTCGACGAGCACAAGCTGACGCCCCTGTTCATCGGGGCGGGCAGCTACGGTCTTATCATGCTGGGCATCTTCAAGTCCGGCACGCCGCGCGGAGGATACTTCGGCATCGAAGAGGGTGCCTACGCCTTCCAGCACGGCGAGATCAGCCTGATCATGCAGCTGGCAGGGATCGTCGTCTGCATCGGTGCCGGCGTGGTGACCGGCCTTGTCACGGCAGTCATCCTTAGGGCGACCATCGGACTCAGGGTCTCGGACGAGGACATGGCCGAGGGCCTGGATAGCCTGCGCTGGGGGGTCGAGACCGATGTGGTGACGAAAGAAGACCTGCCCCGCGCCTGACGGGAAGAAATGTGCACGTCCCATCCCCGGGCGCGGGACCAAGCGCCCGGGTGGTGGCAGCAGCCAATGGCCAACCTAGGGCCGACGGCATGCTAGAAGTCGGACGTGGTTTAGCCAGTGCAGCCCATCATTCATCCATGCCTGCGGCCTTGCAGGAGACTTTCAGATGACCTGGCCCAATCCTTTCCTGCTGCCTGTCCGGACCCTTCCGGCCATGCGCGTTGCGGCGATGGTCTGCCGCCGGTTCGGCACCAGCCGCCCGCTGCGTCGAGGTCCGCAGCACCGCAAGCTTGCCCAGCCGCCGCCAGGCAACACTGCCTGACACTGAGCTAGCGAAGAAAATCGAACCGATACGCGGACGCGGCCGGGGTGCATGGATGATTGCAACCTGCCCGTGACGCGGTGCGTGACAACAGGAGTCAAGGAATGACGATGGAAACTGGATCGGGCCAGATGGTCCGGGCGCTGAGCTGGAGGGGGGCCTTCTGGGTTGCCGCCGGCGTGCCGCCCCTGGTGCTGTTCTCGATCGGCGGTATAGCCGGGACGACGGGCAAGCTGGCCTTCGTGGTCTGGATGATCTCGATGGTGATGGGTTTTCTGCAAAGCTTCACCTACGCCGAGATGGCGGGGATGTTCGGCAACAAGTCGGGCGGCACCTCGGTTTATGGTGCGACGGCCTGGCTGCGTTATGGCAAGCTGATCGCGCCCCTGTCGGTCTGGTGCAACTGGTTCGCCTGGACGCCGGTGCTGTCCCTGGGCTGCGCCATTGCCGCGGGCTACATCCTGAATGCGCTGTTCCCGATCCCGCTGGCCGACAGCCAGCCGGTCATGGACTGGATGACGGCGAATCTGGCCAATTACACGGCCGAGACCCCCGCAGTCGCGGATTACATCGCCAATAACGCCGGCGCGACGGTCGAGCAGGCGATCCAGGCGGTCGCTTCTGCCGATGCCGTCTCGGCGCTGACGCCCTGGTTCCGCACCTACGAGGCGTTCCAGATCACCATTCCGGCGCTGGGGACGCTGCATTTCAACACCACCTTCCTGATCGGCGTGATCCTGATGCTGATCATCCTGGCGATTCAGGAAAAGGGCATCGCCAACACCGCGGCGGCGCAGAAGTGGCTGGCGATCATCGTGCTGGTGCCGCTTTTCCTGGTCGGGTTGGTGCCGATCCTGACCGGAGCGATCGACTGGATGAACGTCACCAACCTGGTGCCGCCCACGGCCGCCTATTCCGGCGTGGACGGCGAATGGAACATTGGCGGCTGGACGCTGTTCCTGGGCGGTCTCTACATCGCGGCCTGGTCCACCTACGGCTTTGAAACCGCGGTCTGCTATACGCGCGAACTGAAGGATCCCAAGCGCGACACCTTCCGGGCGATCTTATATTCCGGCCTTCTGTGCATGGTGTTCTTCTTCCTGATCCCGTTCTCGTTCCAGGGGGTGCTGGGCCAGGAAGGCATGCTGCAGCCTGGCATCGTGGACGGCACCGGTGTGGGCGAGGCGCTGGGCAACATGATCGGCGGCGGGCCGGTCGTCACCCAGATCTTCGTCATCCTGATGATCATGGCGCTGTTCCTGGCGATCATGACCGCCATGGCGGGGTCGTCGCGCACGCTCTATCAGGGTTCGCGCGACGGCTGGCTGCCGCGTTACCTCTCGAAGCTGAACGAGCATGGCGTGCCGCGACGCGCGATGTGGACGGATGTGGCCTTCAACATCTTCCTTCTGGCGCTGGCCTCGGACGCGGCGGGGTATTTCTACGTCCTCGCGATCTCCAATGTCGGCTACATCCTGTTCAACTTCCTGAACCTCAACGCCGGCTGGATCCACCGCATCGACAGCGCCCACATGGAGCGGCCCTGGAAGGCACCCTCCTGGCTGATCGGGCTGAACACGCTGCTGGCCTTCGTCAACGCCCTGTTCCTGGGCGCGGGCGCCAAGGTCTGGGGGTACGAGAATGCGCTGTGGTCGGGGCTGCTGTTTGCGGCCCTGATCTTTCCGGTGTTCTGGTATCGCCACTACATCGTGGACAAGGGCAAGTTCCCCAAGGAAGCCTATGACGATCTTGGCCTGCCCTATGGCGAGCTGGGCCAACGCAAGGCCGGGTTCCTGCCCTATCTGGCCCTGATCGCCGGGGCGGCCGTGGTGCTCTGGGCGAACTGGTTCTTCGTCCTGCCAGCCTGAAGTCCCTGATACGTGATGGAAAAGGCCGCCGGTTCGGGCGGCCTTTTTTCCTTGCATCTGTTTTCTGCCAAGAAATTTTGTTGCACTTCATTATTGCTTTCTGGCGGGAATCGCCTGACACTGGGCGAAAATGACAACCCACTGGGAGGGACTGCGCATGACGAATTCCTGGCGTTTCTCGGCACTGATGGACCGGCACCGAGCCCTCGGCTCCAACCTCGAAGACTGGAGCGGGATGGGCACGGCCTGGTCCTATTCCAAGGGCGACCCGAATGCCGAATACATGGCGATCCGCACCAAGGCGGGGCTCATGGATGTGTCGGGCCTGAAGAAGGTGCACATCACCGGCCATGCGGCGTCCCATATCATCGACCGGGCAACGACCCGCGATCCCGAGAAGATCGCACCCGGAAAGTCGCTTTACGCCTGCATGCTGAACGATGCCGGGAAATTCATCGACGACTGCATCATCTACCGCTTCGGGCCGAACACCTATACCGTGGTGCATGGGTCAGGCCAGGGCCATGAGCAGCTGACCATGGCCGCCACGGGGCGCGACGTCTCGATCCGCTTCGACGACAACCTGCACGACCTGTCGCTGCAGGGCCCGCTGGCAGTGGACTATCTGGAAAAGCACATCCCGGGCGTGCGCCAGCTGCCCTACATGGGTCACATGCCGGCGATGCTGTTCGGCAAGCCGATCACCCTTTCGCGCACCGGCTACACCGGCGAGCGGGGGTACGAGATCTTCTGCCGCGGGCAGGACGCGGTGGAAATCTGGGACCGCATCCTAGAGGAAGGCGCCAGCATGGGCATCATCCCCTGCCGCTTCACCACGCTCGACATGCTGCGGGCCGAAAGCTACCTGCTGTTTTACCCCTTCGACAATTCCGAGATGTATCCGTTCGAGAACGAGGGGCCGGGCGACACGCTGTGGGAGCTGGGCCTCGAGTGGACGGTAAGCAAGGGCAAGACCGGCTTCCGTGGTGCGGAAGAGCATTACCGCCTGCAGGGCAAGGAACGCTTCAAGATCTCGGGTCTGAAATTTGCAGACAAGACGAAGGTTCCGGGCAACGCGCCGATCTACAAGGACGGAAAGAAGGTCGGCGTGGTGACGCAGCCGATGTATTCGCCGCTGAACGACTGGGTCGTGGCGATTGCCCGCCTCGATGTGGATTGCGCCAACAACGGCACCGAACTCGAGGTGCGTTGCGGCACGCACGGCCCGCTGAAGGCCGTATCGGCCCCGCTGCCCTTCTACGACGTGGAAAAGAAGCGGCGCACCGCCAAGGATTGAGCTTCCGGGGGCCCGCGCTTCGTCGCGGGCCCCTGCCTGCCCAAGGGAACTGCCCTCGTGAAAGTGGAACTGACCCCGGTAAATGCCCCCTCGATGCGCTCGCGCCCGGTCTATGCGCCGCTCGAGCCGCGGCCCGGAAAGCTGCATGTGATCGTCGCCGACGATGAAGGCGCGAACGCCGTGACCGATATGTTGGCCAAGTCGAACAATCGTTCGGAAATCCTGGCGGACGCCCATGTGATGTATTGCCCGGGGCCGACCGGGACCGATCTTTCTGCTAAGCTCGAAGCCCTGGGTGCGGCCCAGTTCTTCCGTGCCCCGACCATTCCGGCGCTGTTGCCACGGCTCGTGCGGGTGCTGGCCGACGCGCATATGGGCACGCAGTTCTACCTTGCCGGGACCGAGGGCCTGATCGGCCAGGCCGAGCGCGAGATCATGGCGACCGGCTTCCCTCATGCCTCGATCCAGAAGGAACATCGCGGCTCGACCCTGCGCCGGGTGCAATGCGTCCATTGCAAGGGGATCACCGAGAACGTGGCGACGGACCCGTTCAAGTGCAGCCATTGCGGGCTGAACCTGTTCGTCCGCGACCACTATTCCCGGCGGATCGCCGCCTTCCAGGGCGTCAACATCGACGCCGAGGATCCCGGCCAGGTGCCGGAAAGCGTGGTGAGGTTCAAATGAGCGGGGGCGCCAAACTCCTGGTCCGCGTGGCCGAGGTGGTCGAGGTAAACGAGCTGATCAAGCGTTTCCGCTTCGTGTCACGCGACGGGTCGGAATTGCCGGCCTTTTCCGGCGGAGCGCATACCGTGGTCGAGATGGACGATCACGGAACCCGCCGCCTGAATCCCTATTCGCTGATGTCCGACCCGGAGGACCGCTCGGGCTATGAAATCAGCGTGCGGCGCGACGATCAGGGGCGGGGCGGGTCGCTCTACATGCACAGGCACGTCGTGCCGGGGATGGAGATGGTGCTGTCCCACCCCGTCAACCTGTTCCCGCTGGACAATCGGGCGCGGAAGCACCTGATGATCGCGGGTGGGATCGGGATCACGCCCTTCATCGCGCAGATCAAGCAGCTGACTCATTTCGGGGGGCGGTTCGAGCTGCACTATGCCGCACGCTCGAAGGCGCTGGGCGCCTACATGGACGAGCTTACAGCGGCGCATCCCGACAGGGTGCACTGCTATTTCGACGACCAGGGCCAGCAGATCGACCTGGCGCGGGTGCTGGCCAATCAGCCGATCGGCACGCATCTTTATGTCTGCGGGCCGAAGGGCATGATCGGCTGGGTGCTGTCCACCGCCGAGGCCATGGGCTGGCCGAAGCAGGCGCTGCACCACGAGGAATTCCTTGCCCCCGGCACCGGCCTGCCGTTCCAGGTGGAACTGGCCGCCAGCGGCAAGACCATCACCGTCGGCACGACGCAAAGCCTGCTCGAGGCGATGGAGGCCGCCGGGGTGGATGCCCCCTACCTCTGCCGCGGCGGGGCCTGCGGGCAATGCGAAACGACCGTTCTGAAATGCGATGGCACCATCCTGCACCGCGACCACTGGCTGACGCCCGAGGATCAGGCCTCGAACACCAAGATCATGCCCTGCGTCAGCCGCTTCGAGGGCAAGACCCTTGTCATCGACCGATAGGAGACGACCATGAGCCTTGATTTCAAGTTCGCTCCCGACGATTTCGGCGGTTTCTTCCGGGACGAGACCTTCCGCGACACCTTCACCTACCGCAACAGCGACCCGCGTCGATTCCCGTTCCCCTTCGACCGCGACGACTACATGTATTCCGTCAACATGGAGCCGCATGTGCCGGGCCGGAAGGGTACGGCCTTCGAGCACATGCTGGACGTGGACGAACACTACATCGCCGAGATGATCGACCGCGCCAAGGTGCTGGCCGAGGATCCGTTGCGCTGCCAGTCGCTGCCGCACATGACGCTGGCCGGCTGGGACGTGCTGGAACTGATCATGGAGGCGAAGGCGCGCGACTATCCGCAGTGGTTTTCGCTGACCAAGGACGGCAACCGCTGGCACTGGGTGAACCGGCCGCTGGGTATCGAACAATCGTTCACATTCCTGGACGAAAGCACGCTGCCCTATCCGCCCTTCGAATACATCATGCGCCAGACCCAGGGCGACTGGACGCTGCAGGACGAACGCGACGGGACGCTGTGGATGGATGCGGGGATTGCGACCAGCCAGGCCGACTGGTCGGTGGATTTCGACGTGGGCATGAATTTCCACGAATGGCACGCCCCGGTGCCGCTTGCGCATGAAAAGGGCGTGTTCGACCGGGCGCTGAAGTTCCTTCTCAAGCTTCAGCACGGCGCGCCGGTCCGGCGGTTCAACTGGACGATGACGGTGAATCCGCTGCTCGATACCGCGCCCGAGACCTATCCGAAATGGGGCCCGATGCGCACCACCCTGACGCAGGAGAACATGGGGCAGAAGATGCATCTGCGGGTCGAGCTGCAAAGCCTCTATCGCCTGCCCCGGTCGAACGCGATCGCCTTCGACATCCGCTGCTATCTGTGCAGCTTCGAGCAGATCGTCGAGGTGCCGAAATGGGCCCGCCGCCTGCACCGGGTGATCCGCGACCTGCCGGTAGAACTGGCGACCTACAAGGGCTTCATCCGCAACCGCGACGCGATGGTGGAGTGGCTGTCCAAGTATGACGATGGTGCCCCCACCAGCCCCGGCTGGTTCCCCGATGACTGAGCGCGGACCGCTGCGGCTGGGGTTCCTGATGTTCCCCGGCTTTCCGATGGCCTGTCTGACCTCGGCCATCGAACCCTTGCGTGCGGCGAACGAAATCACCGGTCAATGCGAATTCGTGTGGCGCCTGCTTTCCGAGACGGCCGGGCCGGTCCGGTGCAGCGCGGCCATCGGCTTCGATCCCGACGAGACCCTGCAGGAGGCCGAGGGTCTGGATCAGCTTTATCTGATTGCGCCGCCGACGGCCGAATTCGCAGATCCTCGCCGAAGCCCGGCGCGGCTGCGCTGGCTGGACCGGATCGGCGTGACGCTTGGTGCCTTTTCCGGCGGTATCTTCCCGCTTGCCCGCGCCGGGCTTATGGAGGGACGGCCCTGTTCGGTGCACTGGTGTTACGAGGCTGCCTTCAAGGCCGAATTTCCCAATGTGCCGGCCTCTGACAGCACGATCCTGCGCGACCGCCGGCGGAACACCGTCTCTGGCGCCGGGGCTGTCTTCGACCTGATGCTGAAGCTGATCGAGGAACGGTTGGGCCGCGAAGTGATGACCGAGGTTGCCTGCTGGTTCCAGCACCCCTTTGTCCGCGACGAGGCTGCGGCCCAGAAGGTGCCCGTCGCGCGCGGGCAGGGAACCGCCGACGACCTTTCCCCGCCGATCCGCGAGGCGATCCGGCTGTTCGAAACCCACATCGAGGATCCGCTTCGCATTCCCGATGTGGCCCAGGCGGTGGGCCTGTCGGGCCGGCATTTCGAACGCATTTTCAAGCGTGAGACGGGGCAAAGCCCCTTGCGCTATTACCACCACCTGCGGCTGATGAAGGCGCGGCAGCGGGTGCTGTATTCCAACGACTCGCTGCGCGAGATCGCCGCTTCGGTCGGTTACATGACCTCCAGTCCGATGATCCGGCATTATGTGCAGCTGTTCGGGGTATCGCCGCGGGATGAACGGCGGCTTACACAGTCGATGCGACGGTCGGGCCCGCCCCGGGTCGAGGCGGCGGAATAGGGCGGCCCGTCCGCTGCGCGGCGTCAGGCCCCTTGCAGGCCCAGGGTGGCGATCCCTGCAAAGACCGTGGCGATGCCCAGCCATTGAACGGGCCGGACGCGCTCTTTCAGGAACCAGGCTGCCAGCAGGATTGTGGCCACCCCGAACAGGGATGACGTGACTGATGCATATTCCGCCTGCGGCAACCCGCCCGAGGCGGTGACCAGACCCAGCGCTGCCGCGTCAAGGCAACCCATCAGGGCCAGAACGCCAAACTGCCACCGCTGCGGCGCCAGCGAGCCCCGATGCCAAAGAAGCAGGGCCACGATCACTGCCAGAGCCACCACGCGCCCGATCAGAGCCACAGGCAGCTCCGAGCCCTGTCGTGTCGCCTCTTGGCCAAATGCGAAAGTTGCTGCGAAACCGGCAGCCGAAAGCATGGCCCAGCCCATGGCCACCCCGGGTGACGACGCATAGCCTTCGGGTGCGTCGTCCCGCGCAGCGACGGCGACAATACTGATGCCGATGACGATGGCGCTGACGGCCAGCCAGTCTCCGGCTGTCACCGGCCGGCCCTGCGCAACCGCGATCAGCAGGGTAAGCATCGGGTAGGCCCCGATCACGGGCGAGACGACGCGGACCGGCGCCAGGCTGAAGGCCTTGTACAGCGTTCCGATCGCCAGCGCGAAAGCCAGACCCGAGGCAGCGGCCAGGGCAGCCGCCGCCCCGGTCATGGCTTGCCAGTCGCCTGCTGCAAAGGCGATCGGCAGCAGCGCCACGCAACCCGTCCCCACGACAATCGTCAGAAGTGGCAGGATCGCCGCCCCTTGGCTGAGCTTGCGCGCCAGCAGGTCATGAACCGCCCAGATCAGCGCCGCAGTCAGCCCGAAGCTCAATGCCAGCATTGCGCCACCTTCCCCTCACCCCGCGCTTGTGTCACGCTGACCCTGCCGCTATTCTTGTGAATGAACAAGTTTTATCCTTGTTAAACGGGCCCGACCTTGCCGCACCCGGCCCAGATGGGGAAGCCGATGCTCGACACGATCTATCCCGCCGTTATCCCAGGTCCACCGCGCCCAAGCCGGATTCTGACGCCGCACGGCTTTTCGCGACACCACGGACAAGAGCGTCATGTCGTTCCGGGCGGCGGTGCACTGGTTTTGCAAATCATGACAGGCGACCGACTGACCGTGCTGAACGACGAAGGTGGACAGCCGGTGGAGCTGGTTGCGGCCGCGAAAGATGGGCGCATCGACGCGGCAATCCTGGGCCATGCCGCCAATTCCACCGCCGAGGGGCTGAAGGCGCTGCTTGTGTCGGGAGATTCAAGTCTTGATCGGCTGCGCAAGGGGTTGGAGGGGCGCAGCATCGATCTTGCGTCGGCTGGCGCACTGCGCCTGTTCGGGCAGGAAACCCCGGCTGGCACGCGGGCCGACCTGACGGTGCTTGATGACGGCTGGCTGGTCGTGGCCGCACCCGGCCTTCCGATGGCCCCGGACGCGCAGGATACGGCAACGCCCATCACCCTGCTGCTGCAGCGGGCCCGCCCGAGGCTGGTGGGGCACTATGACCTTCCCGATCCGCTGGCCGACCCGATCCTGGACCTTAGGGTGAAATCCGCCACGGCGGAAAGCTATTTCGTGAAGGCGGGCGACTATATCCAGATCCTCGACGTGGACGGCCGGCAATGCACCGATTTCCAGTGCTTCGATGCGCGCAAGCTGGACAGGGGGATCCAGCATCCGCTTGACGTGACGACCAGCCGGACCCTCATGGGCCATGCCTATTCCATGCCCGGTCTGCATTCGAAATACTATGATCAGGATTGGGTGCCGCTGGTCGAGGTCGTGCAGGATACCGTCGGCCGCCATGACGCCTTTGCGATGGCCTGTGCCAGCAAATACTACGACGACATCGGCTATCCCGGTCACGTCAACTGTTCGGACAACTTCAACAAGGCGCTGGCGCCACATGGGGTTGACTCGCGTCCGGGCTGGATGGCGGTGAACCTTTTCTTCAACACCAGCATCGACGCCCACGGCGTGCTGATCAGCGATGAACCCTGGAGCCGGCCCGGCGACTATGTCCTGTTCCGCGCGCTGACCGACATCGTCTGCGTCAATTCTGCCTGCCCGGATGACACGTCGCCCGCGAACGGCTGGTATCTCAGCGACATCCACATCCGCACCTATTCGGGGGCGGAAAAGTTCAGCCGCGCCATTGCCTGGCGCCCAACGCCCGCCTCGGAGCCGAAGATGACCAAGGAAACCGCGTTCCACGACCGGATCAGCCAGAAGACCCGGCACCATGTGGAATACAAGGGCTACTGGCTGCCGCAGGTCTATTCGGCGAATGGCGCGCTGGAAGAATACTGGGCCTGCCGTCAGGCTGCGGTAGTGCTGGATCTGTCACCCCTGCGCAAGTGGGAGGTCACGGGGCCGGACGCCGAAGCCCTGATGCAATGGGTGCTGACGCGCGATGTGAAGAAGCTGAGCCAGGGTCAGGTGGTCTATTCCGCGATGTGCTACGAGCACGGCGGGATGATCGACGACGGCACGCTGTTCCGGCTGGGCCGCGACCAGTTCCGCTGGATCGGCGGCGACGATTATGGCGGCATCTGGATTCGCGAGCAGGCCGAGAAGCTGGGGCTGAAGGTCATGGTGCGGTCCTCGACCGACCAGCTGCACAATCTGGCGGTCCAGGGGCCGAACAGCCGCGAGATCATGAAGCGCATCATCTGGACCGCGCCGCACCAGCCGACGATCGAGGAGTTGGGCTGGTTCCGCTTCACGGTGGGCAGGATCGGCGGACCTGCCGGCGCCCCGGTTGTGGTGTCCCGCACGGGCTACACCGGCGAATTGGGCTACGAGATCTTCTGCCACCCGAAGGATGGCAATGCCGTCTATGATGCTGTCTGGGCCAATGGCGCAGACCTGGGGCTGCGTCCGATGGGGTTGCAGGCGCTGGACATGGTTCGGATCGAGGCCGGGTTGATCTTTGCCGGCTACGATTTCAGCGACCAGACCGACCCGTTCGAGGCCGGGATCGGCTTTACCGTGCCGCTCAAGACCAAGACCGACGATTTCATCGGCCGCGAGGCGCTGATCCGGCGGAAGGAGCATCCGAGCCGGAAGTTCGTGGGCCTGGAGATCGACGCGAATGTCGATGTGGGCCATGGCGACTGCCTGCATGTCGGGCGGGCGCAGGTGGGCGAGGTGACATCCTCGGTCCGCTCGCCGATCCTGGGCAAGAACATCGCGCTGGCGCGGGTGGATGTCGCGCACAGCGAAATCGGCACCGCGCTGGAGGTTGGCAAGCTGGACGGCCAGCAGAAGCGTCTGCCAGCGGTGATTGTGCCCTTGTCGCATTACGACCCGAAGAAGACCCGACCGCAAAGTTGATCGATGCGCGCGGGCGGAATTTTCGGAGATTCCGCACCGGAGCCATCGAAGGCTCCGGTTCCATTCCTTCAAAGAAATCGGTTTTTCCCTGTGGGTGACCGGCGCGTCACTTGGTGGAGGCTGCGATGAAACCGATGATCGACCGGATCGGGGGCGAAAAGCAGGTTCATCTGCTGGTGAACCACTTCTACGATCTGATCGAGACGCTGCCGCAGGGCCGCGCGATCATGGAGATGCATCTGAAGGGCCACGGGCTGGCCCACGTGCGGCCCGAACAGTTCGACTTTCTCTGCGGCTTCTTCGGTGGCCGGCGCTATTATCAGGAACGCCATGGCCACATGAACCTGCGCGAGATCCACGCCCATGTGGAGATTCGCCGTCAGGATGCCGAGGACTGGCTGGAGGTGATGGAGCGCGCGATGGTCGACACGGGCGTGGGCGAAGGCGAGCGGGCCGAGATCATGCAGACCTTCCGCCGGGCCGCGATGATGCTGGTGAACACCGGCTAGAGCTGGCCCTTCCGCAGCGCGTCAACCTTGTCGCGAAGGTGCAGGTCGGCAATCACCACCCGCCCCTGGCGCAGGAGGTCTTCCGCCAGATCCACCGAAAGCACCTGGGTTCGCAGGTAGAAATCGGCAATCTCGGCCGGGCTGGCCTTGCTGAGGAAGGCCTGCAATTCGGGCCTGAACTGATAGGCCCCCTTGGTCAGGCGGAACGGCAGCGCGGCCAGCCAGGCCGCCCGGTCCTGGGCGTGAAAGTGCAGGAGTTTCAACTCGGGGTGCCAGTCAGGCGTCGGCACATGGCTGCCGTCCAGCATCACCGTGTGGATCTTGGGCATGAGCTTCGGCCCCATGGTACGGAAGATCACCTTTCCGACCGTATGGCTGAGCATCCCGTCGCGGATGATCTTGCGGTAGTCGCCAAGCGCCTTGCGGCTGCTGGGCCAGAAGTCATGCCGGAGTGCCCCCCGAAACTGGCGCGCGGTATAGATGTCGTCGGGCAGCAGCGGATCGTGCATCGCCTCGAACGGCTCCAGCTTCATCACAAGGGTCTCGCCCGGCGTATCGTCCAGGATCGCCGCAAGCGGGCGCGGGGTATGGATGAACTCGTCGATGTCGATGTGGACCAGCCACTCCGTCCTCGCGCGCCGAGATGCGTGGCGGGCATTCCGCGTCTGCCGGCTCTGGTGCTGCTCCGGGCGGCTCTTGCCGGCGCTGGCCCAGTGCGCATCGTCGCAAAGCGTAACGCTGACCTTTGGGTGAGCGGCTAGAACGGAAGGTATGGCCGTGTCGGGGTCGTCGAAATAGAGCGCCAAATGGTCGGCGCCAATCGACAGGTGATGTGCGACAAACGCGAGGATCTTGTCCTCGGGTGCCTTGACCGTGGTGACAATGCCCCAACTTGCCATCACAGCTGGTCCAGCAAGGCCCGTGTCGGCCAACCATCTGCCGGCAGCCCGAGGCGGATCTGTTCCTTCTGGACCGCCGCCCGCGTGCCTGCGCCCAGGATGCCGTCGATCCTTCCGACATCATGGCCGCGCGCGGCAAGCCTTTCCTGCAGCGCCATCATCTGCTCCGTCTCAAGCGCGGGGCCTGGCTTCCCTGCCAGATAGGGTTCCGCGCCCTCGATCCGTGTGGCGAAGTAGGCGGCCGTGGTGACATAGACGAAGCTCTTGTTCCATTCGAACAGCACACGATAGTTCGGATAGGCAAGGAAGGCCGGTCCCTTCCGCCCCTGGGGCAGCAGGATCGAGGCCGAAAGGCCCGGCTCCAGCGCCCCCTGCCTCGGCGTGACGCCAAGGGCTGCCCATTCTTCGGTTGACCGTTCGGTTTCCAGCCCGGTCAACGCCCACTCGAAATCTGCGGGCAGGGTGATTTCGGTCAGCCAGGGCTCGTCCGCCCGCCAGCCGTGGTATTGCAGCATTCGCGCGCCCGACAGGATTGCGTCGGCTTCCGAAGACTTCAGCAGGATCAACCCGTCACCGTCGCCATCGACGCCGCGCTCCAGGATGTCCTTCGGCAGCATCTGGACCATGCCGATCTCGCCTGCCCAGGCGCCGGTGGTGTCCAGATCGAATTCACCCAGCGCATGAAGCTGGGCCGCGGCAAGAACCTGCGGCTGGAACAGATCGGGCCGGCGGCAGTCGTGCGCGAGGGTGAGGAGCGCGTTCCGCGTGTTGAAGTCGCCCTGCACCTGGCCGAAATCGGTCTCGAAGGCCCAGAAGGCCAGAAGGATGCCGCGGCTGACACCGTATTCGGCCTCGGCGCGGTCCAAGATTGCGTCGAGGCTTGCCGATTTCGCCCTGGCGGTGGCAAGGCGTTGCTTCGAGATCAGCGACTGCGAGAAGTCGAGAAAGGTCTTGCGGAACACTCCCTGCGAGCGGTCGGCCTTCAGAACCTTTTCGTCGATCCGGGCACCGGCGAAAAACCTGGCCGCGCTGTCGGCGGGTATCCCGCCGGCGATGGCTTCTGCCTGCATTGCGGCCAGGAAGGCGCCGAAATCGCCGCCGCAGGGCGCGGCAGCGGCAGGGGCGGCCAGAACGGCGGCAAGCAGGCTAGCGCGCATGAAGCCTCCTTTGCGCCTAGAAAAGCGCAAGAAGAACGGCAAAGGCAAGTAGCGCGGCCCAGACCCGCCAAAGCGCATCGGCCGCGGCGTCGATGTCGTCCGGTCCGGGGTCGCGGCGCCCTTCCGGCCAGACCCAGGGAAAGTCCTTGCGGACACCATTGTAGCTGCGCGGGCCGGACAGGGCCACGTTCAGTACCGGGGCCAAGGCCGATTCCGGCCAGCCGGCGTTGGGGCTGCGATGCTTGGGGGCGTCGCGCAGAATGGGTTGCGGGTCCACCCAGCCGTGGGTCAGGGCGATCAGCAGTGCGGTCAGCCGGGCGGGAACCAGGTTCAGCAGGTCATCAAGCCGTGCCGCGGCCCAGCCGAAATCGCGATACCGCGGGGTCATGTGGCCGATCATGCTGTCGGCCGTATTGATCAGCTTGTAGGCAACGATGCCCGGCAGGCCCGCGACCAGATACCAGAAGACCGGGGCCACCACCCCGTCCGACAGGTTCTCGGCCGCGCTTTCGATGGCGGCGCGGGCCACATCCGGCCCGGTCATGTCGGCCGTGTCGCGACCTACGATCATGGCAACGGCCCTGCGTCCTTCGGCCACCGAGCGGCGCAACGCCGTGGCGACGGCACGGACATGTTCGACCAGGCTTTTCTGCGCAATCAGGATCGCGACTGTCAGGGTTTCCAGCACACCGAAATCGGGAAGGATGCGAATGATCCAGCCGGACCCGAGGCCTGCGGCAAGCAGCACCACAACGGCAAGGACACCACGGGCCTTGCGCGCCTCTCCTTGGTTCAGATGACGGTCCAGCCAGTCCACCAGACGGCCCATGAGTACCGCGGGATGGGGAACGCGGTCCCAGATGGGCTTCGGTTCCCCGAAGACGGCATCAAGCAGAAGTGCGGCAATCAGCATCATGGCCCGGCTATCGGCGCGACGCAGGCGATTCGCAAGAGAGGTGCGACACTGCGCCAGGATTGCAGGAAGGATCGGTGGAACCGCACGGATTCAACCGGTGCGTGCGGGATTTTCCATGATGAGGTCGCATCCCGGTTACAATCAATCGATATGTTTGAAAAATATTGATTTTCTTCATGTCCGGTACAACAATTCCGTAACTGCTGCCAAAGAGCCCTGCGATGCTTGAGTTTCTGCCGAAAGAGATCCGCGAAGGGCTGGATGCCGCGCGGAAGAAGGATCTGAAGCGTCGCGCGCGACTTCGTGTTCAGGTGGGCGATGCGGTCTTTCCGGTGCTTCGCTTCTGGGACAGCGGCTTTGCCCTGGATGCCGACCTTTCGCCGGGCAAACTGCGTGGGCTGGTCGATGTGTACGATGGCTCTCGCCATGTGTTCCAGTGCCTGATCGTGGCCTCTTTCATCGAAAACGGCGAACTCGTCTGCGATTTCAAGCGGGCTACGGCAGTGCAGGACCGGGCGGCGCTGGACTTCTGGCGCGACGAGAATGCGCCCGTAGGCTATCTGCCACGCGCCTGACTTGCCAGGAATCCATGCTGCCAGTGTGTGATGGTGTGGCGGCGACCGAGGCACAGCCAGGCGTGCCGAAGACATTACCACGCGAATTCGGCTGACGCGCAACGCGGGCTTGGCACACCGGAAGGACCGGTTCAAGCTATCGGGGCTACAGTCAGCAATCGACAGACCGCGGCCGACCGGAAAGGGTGAACAGGCAGCCGGGCCACGGTGCTAGGGGCGGATCTCGACCTTGGTGCCGACCGGCGTGACCTTCCAGATTTCGCGCATCTCGGCGTTCGTCACCGCGATGCAGCCCGCAGTCCAGTCGCCACGCAGCTTGAACCCCTCGGGCAGGGCGTTCGGTTGGCCATGAATGAAGATGTCACCGCCCGGATCCGCCCCTGCTTCGGCTGCCCGTGCCCGATGGGTTCTCTGCGGGTAGTCCAGCCCGAGCGACAGATGGAAGGCGCTTTTTGCATTGCGCCGGTCGATGGTGAACTCTCCTTCCGGGGTTCGCCCGTCGCCCTGCCGTTCCTTGTCACCCTCGGGCGCGAAGCCGAGCGCGATCCGGTAGGTCCGCACCGGCTTGCCATTCTGGATCAGTTGCATGCGACGTGCGGCCTTTTCGATCACGATCCGATCGATCTGGCCCGCAAGCGGCGGGGGTGGGGGAAGGGCAACCTCTTCACGCGGCATGAAGAATGACGCGATCATCACACCGAACAGCGCGATCAGCACAAGCCAGGCAAGAAGGCGGTCAGGGCGGGTCATTGCAGGTCGGCAAAGGCCCTCTGCAGGCGCCGGATCGCCTCGGCCACCTGGGCGCGCGGGCAGGCGAGGTTGAAGCGCAGGAAGCTTGCGCCGCCCTTGCCGAAACTTTCGCCATGGTTCGTCGCAATCTTCGCCTGTTTCTCGACCCGCGCGATGAAATCCGCCGCGGCCATCCCGGTGCCCGAGAAATCGACCCAGGCCAGATAGGTGGCCTCCAGCGGGGTTGAGCGCAGTCCGGGGATCGTTGCGATGCCCTCGTCAAAGAGCCTCCGGTTGCCGTCGAGATAGCGCATCAGGTCATCGACCCAGGCCGCGCCTTCGGGCGAGTAGGCTGCGGTCGCCATGTGCATGCCGAAGGAATTGGGCGATATGCCCATGGCATTGATCGTATTGGCGAAGGTCTTGCGCAGTTTCGGGTCGGCGATGATGACGTTGCCGATATGGGCGCCGGCGATGTTGAAGGTCTTGGTCGTGGCGGTCATCATCACAAGTCGGTCGGCGATTCCGGGCGCGGCCTTTGCCATGACAGTGTGAGTGTGACCGGGATAGACCAGATCGTGGTGGATCTCGTCCGAGACAAGGATCAAGTCGTGCCTTTGGCAGAAGTCCGCCACTGCGCGCAGTTCGTCGCCACTCCACACCCGTCCGCCCGGATTGTGTGGGGAACAGAGGATCACCATCCTTTCGCGCCCGGTCAGCTGCGCCTCCCAGGCGGGGATGTCCAGTTGCGCCTTGCCCTCTGCCAGCGCCAGCGGACATTCCACCACCTCGCGTCCGGCCGCTTTGATGATCCGCGAAAAGGCGTGATACACGGGCGTCATCAGGATGATGCCGTCACCCGGCCGGGTGAAGCTGTGGATGCAAAGCGCGGTGCCGTTCACAAGGCCATGGGTGGTGAATATCCATTCCGGCGCCACGTCCCATCCGTGGCGATAGGCCATCCACCAGCGGATCGCCTCGAGATAGGCCCGGTCATCGCCGAAGTAACCATAGACACCGTGGGCCAGCATCCGCTCCAGCGCCTGCTGCACACAGGCAGGCGGGCGGAATTCCATGTCGGCTACCCACATGGCCAACCCCTCATCCGGGGCAAGGCCGTAGAGCGCCGGCATCATGTCCCATTTGACGCAATGGCTGCCGGTGCGGTCGATGGGGGTGTCGAAGGTCATGTCACCAGTCCTGAGTGGGGGATTTTTGTCCGAATAATGCAAAATTTTAAAAAATCATTCCAAAAAATAACACAAGAGCGAAAATGGATCCGCAGTATACGTTTGAGGCGGGAAAGTGTCCCGATTGTCGCAATGCGCCGCCGCAACCCTGCCGGATCACCCTCCCCTTGCCATGACGCATCGGCTTTCGTAGATCCCTTTCCATGATCCACCCTATCCTGATCCATCCCGATCCGCGCCTCAAGAAGGTCTGCGAGCCGGTGGCCGAAATCACCCCCGAGCTGAGGGCGCTTGCGGCCGACATGCTGGAGACGATGTATGACGCCCCCGGAATCGGTCTGGCTGCGCCGCAGGTCGGCGTAACGAAGCGGCTGATCGTGATGGACTGCATCAAGGACGGTCCACCCGAACCGCTGATCCTGTTCAATCCTCGGATCATCTGGGCTTCGGAGGATGTCTCGACCTTCGAGGAGGGGTGCCTGTCGATCCCTGACCAGTATGCCGAGGTGAAGCGCCCGGCCGAGGTGCAGGTCCGCTGGCTTGACGAGACGGGGACTGAGCAGGAGCGGCAGTTTTCGGGTCTTTGGGCGACCTGTGTGCAGCATGAAATCGACCATCTGGATGGCAAGCTGTTCATCGACTATCTGGGCCCGCTGAAGCGCCAGATGATCACCCGCAAGATGGAAAAGCTGAAGCGCGAGCGCGCCCGCGCAGTCTGATGCGGCTTCGGGCGCAAGATCTGGTCTTATCCTTGGTGCCTGACCATTTGGCCTGGTGATCCGGCAGTCCCGACGACCCGCCGCGGTCATGGACACGCGCCCCATCCTGCCCACAGGCCTTCCGGGGTGACTTTTCCGGCCGGGAAGGCTATGCCGCAGAGCTGACACAGAGGTATCCCGATGCTGCTGCCTATCCTGCGATGGCCAGATGCCCGCCTTTCCCGCCCCTGCGCACCTGCCGTGCCGGACGACGATCTGCGGCGGCTGGCGGCCGACATGCTGGAGACGATGTATGCGGCGCCGGGCCGGGGACTTGCGGCGCCGCAGGTTGGCCATCTCTTGCGGGTTTTCGTGATGGATGTGGGCTGGAAGTCAGGCAAGCCGTCCCCCATGGTCTTCGTGAACCCCGAGCTGCAGCCCTTTGGCGACCGCTTGACCGGGCCGGAGGGGTGCCTGTCGATCCCCGGCCCGGTGATCGAGGTCGAGCGGTACACGCAGGTGCATGTGCGCTGGACAGATCTGGATGGCGCCGCGCGGGAGGCGGCCTTTGACGGCTTTGCCGCGATCTGCATCCAGCACGAACACGACCACCTGGACGGCATCCTGACGCTGGACCGCGTGTCGCCCGAGATGCGCGCAAGGGCAGAGGCAGAGTTGCTGCGATGACCGTTCGCCGCTGTCTGCCGTGGCCGCATCCGGTGCTGCGGTCGCCTGCCTCGGACGTCGAGGCCGTCACCGACCAGATCCGCGCGATCTGGGCCGACATGATCGACACGATGGAGGCCATGCCGGGCTATGGGCTTGCCGCGGTGCAGATCGGCGTGCCCCTGCGGCTGGCGGTAGTGGATTGCTCCGAAACCCGGGGGCAGGCGGTGCGGATGGCCAACCCCGAGGTGCTGCATGCAAGCATTCAGTTGCGCGAACATGAGGAAGCCTCGCCGAATCTGCCGGGGGTGTCGGCGGTCATCGCGCGGCCGCGTGCGGTTACGGTGCGTTTCCTGAATGATCGGGGCGTGGTGGAAGAGCGCGATTTCGTGGGTCTGTGGGCCACCAGCGTGCAGCATCAGATCGACCATCTGGCCGGCAAGATGTATTTCGACCACCTCTCGCCTCTCAAACGGAAAATGCTTATCGCAAGGGCGGAAAAGGTGAGGCGTCAGAAATGAAAATCGTTTTCATGGGAACGCCCGAGTTCTCGGTTCCGGTGCTGGATGCCTTGCATCGGCGGCATGAGATCGCCGCCGTCTATTGCCAGCCGCCGCGACCGGCAGGTCGGGGGCGGGCGAACCGTCCAAGTCCCGTTCAGGCCCGGGCCGAGGCGCTTGGGTTGCCGGTGCGGCACCCGGTTTCGCTGCGCAGCGAGAAAGCCGCGCAGGATTTCGCTGCGCTGGGGGCGGACGTGGCCGTGGTGGTCGCCTACGGCCTTATCCTGCCTCCGCCGATCCTTGATGCGCCGCGCCATGGCTGCCTGAACATCCATGCCTCGCTTCTGCCCCGCTGGCGCGGTGCGGCACCGATTCAGAGGGCCATCATGGCCGGCGATGTCGAGACCGGGGTCTGCATCATGCGTATGGATGCGGGTCTTGATACCGGACCGGTGCTGCTGCGCGAGGCTGTGGCCATCGGCGCCGAGGACACGGCGGCCGACCTGCACGACCGGCTCAGCGCGCTTGGCGCGCGGCTGATCGTCGAGGCCCTGGCCCGGTTGCCGGAGCTGCGCCCCGAACCACAGCCAGAACAGGGTGTGACTTATGCCGCCAAGATCGACAAGTCCGAGGCGCGCGTGGATTTCACCCGCCCCGCAGTCGAGGTGGACCGGCTGATCCGTGGTCTTTCCCCCTTTCCCGGCGCGTGGATAGAGGTGCGGGGCGAGCGGGTGAAGCTGCTGCGGTCCCGCCTTGCCCCGGGCCGGGGGCAGCCGGGTCAGGTGCTTTCGGGCTTTACGGTCGCCTGCGGCGAGGGTGCCGTCGAGATCACCGAGGCACAGCGCGAGGGCAAGCGTCCGATGCCTGCCGCCGAGGTGCTGCGTGGTCTGAATCTTCCTGATCGGCTATAGTATACGGGGCAGGGGGTGCCCATATCACCCGCAGGATACGGGGGAGGGATCACATGCCGCTCATCTGGCTTCTGGTTGTGGGGGTTGCGGCCGGGTTTCTGGCCACCCGGATTCTTCGTGTCGATCTGGATACACCATCAACGATTGCGCTTGGTGTGCTGGGCGCGCTGATCGGCGGGATGGTGTTGCGCGGGTTGGTGATGCTTGTCGGAATGGGTGCCGGTTTCGTCGGTGCGCTGCTTGGGGCGCTTCTGCTGATCTGGGCGTGGAAGACCTGGGCTAGGTAAGCCGCTTGACAGCATCCTTCAGCCGGAATCCGTCATCACCAGCCGCTGCCCATAGGGCCTGTCCCTGCCAGGCGGCGAAAAGCAGTGCAGCGCCCTCTTTCGCCTTGCTGCCCGTCCCCAGACGCAGGGCTAGGGCCGCCTCGACCGTCGCGCGCCAAGCCGCGGCCCGCTGGGCGAGGTCGGGGTCACGCAGGTCCGAGGCGATCGCAGCGATGTCCACCGGCCCGATGGCCTTCAGCAGGGCTTGGGGCCCCTTGTTTGCTGTCGCGCTGATGGCTTCTGTCGTGCGGTTGCCCAGTTCGTCCCAGGCAGCCATGCGAGCCGCGCGCACCATCGCCTCGCGGCTGCCGTAGCGCTGGACCAATGTCGGCGGGGCCAGTCCGGTTGCCGCAGCAACGGTAGCAAAGCTGACTGCCCTTTCGCCGCCCTCGCCAAGCAGATGGCGCACGGCGGCAAGAACCTGACTGTCGGGAATGGTCCGGGTGCGTGGCATGGGACCAGCGTAAACGAATGTTCGTTCATCCGGCAAGCCTAGCGTTTCGGGGCTCCGGGTCTTGGGGGCCGCGACCTGTACACCGGCAGGCGCCATCCGAAGGCGATGGAACCCGCCCGGAGGATGAAGACGATGCCTGCGCAGATCGTCAGAGCCGCACCCGCAGGCAGATCTGCAAGACCGGCCAGCACCGCACCAAGCGCCCCGGCAAAGGCGCAGGTGACGTAAAGTTCGCCCTGCTTCAGCACCAGCGGTACCTCATTGCAGACCACGTCGCGCATCAGCCCGCCCATGCAGCCGGTAATCATTCCCATCACCAGCACGATCGGCCAGTCCTTGCCTTCGGCCAGCGCGACGGCCACGCCGGCAGGCACAGCAACCGCCAGGGCGAAGGCATCGAACCATAGAAGCGCACGGTATCGGCTTTCCAGCCGATGGGCCGTGAAAAAGACCACGATGGCGGCAGCCGAGGCGACCGCGATCACCACCGGATCGGCGACCCAGAAGACTTCGCGGTTCAGAATCACATCGCGGATCGTACCGCCCCCCACGGCGGTGAGGCACGCGATGAAGATGAAGCCCACGATGTCAAGCTGTGAACGGCTGGCCGCCAACGCGCCGGTCAGGGCAAAGATCAGGACCGAGGCATAGTCTAGCGCCGTGAGAAGCGTGAATGCCGGGGTCATGCCGTGGCCTTGAAGGGCGCCATTCCCGCACGGGCCAGTTCGTCGGCCCGTTCGTTCTCCGGGTGGCCCGCATGGCCCCTGATCCAGCGCCAGGTCACCTTGTGACGTGCCTGGGCGGCATCAAGCCTTTGCCAAAGCTCGACGTTCTTGACCGGGGATCCCCCGGCCGTCCGCCAGTTCTTGCGCTTCCAGGCATGAATCCATTCCGTCACCCCGTTCTTGACATAGGCCGAGTCGGTAACGATGACGATCTCTGACGGCCGCGACAGCGCCTCGAGGGCGGAAATCGCCGCCATCAGTTCCATGCGGTTGTTCGTGGTCAACGGCTCGCCGCCGGAGAGTTCGCGTTCCTTGACCACTGTGTTGCCCTCACGCGCCTGCATCAGCACGCCCCAGCCGCCCGGGCCGGGGTTGCCGGAACAGGCGCCGTCGGTAAAGGCGAAAAGTTCGGGCATCAGACTATTCCTGCAACGGGATGGCCAGGCAGGCCAGCACCACGATGGTCAGCATCACCCGCAGCCGCAGCCACCAGCGCGGGGCAAGTCCCCAGGCCGAATACATGGCATCCAGCAGCAACAGCCCCACAAAGCCGGCCGCCAGGAAGATCACCGAGTTCGCCGATGCATCGGTGACCATGAAGAAGACCCACAGCGCAGGGATGACGGACAAGGCGTAGGCGATGCCAGCCTCCGATCCATCTGCCCGGGTGGCAAAGCCCCAGAGCACGCCGGACATGAACGACAGGATGACCGTTCCGTAGGTGATGCCGACATAGGCGCCCAGGAACATTGGCGGCAGCCATTGCCCGGCCCAGGCCAGCAGCCCGGGTGACAGGTGTGTTGCGGCAGACCATAGAAACGGGATCAGCCCGGCAAGGCCAAGCAGCAGGGCAGGGCGGGGGATGCGGCGGTCGTCGGTCATTTGGCTGATCTAGCCCGATGCAGCGGCCAAGACCAGCGGGATCAATCGTCAAGGAAACGGTCGAAGCGGTCCGGGATCGCGGCCCGGATCGCGCGCATCACCCCGGACACGCGGTCCAAGTCGTCCTCGTGCACCTCTGCCGGCAGGTCGATCCGCTGGCCGTCCAGCCAGACCAGACCGCCGGTCATGGCGCCTCCGACCATCACCACCTCTGGCGGGCGCGCCGGTTTGTCGTGCAGGCCGCTGGTCTTGGCCGCTGCACGGATCGCCTCCAGAGCGTCGGCTCCGACCTTCGCCTTGCGGGTCTTGCAGGCCGGACCATCGGTTTCATAGCCCCTGCAGTGCCTCAGCGTCAGCTGCCCGTTGTCGTGGATCGTGACACCGGTTTCCCAGGCAAATTCCGGCGGCAGGCTGCCGTTGTTCGCCCACAGCTCTGCCAGAACAGGCGCGTCCTGGGCCAGTGCCGGGGTGGCAAGCAGGGCAGCAAGGGTCAGGCTGCGTGCCAGGCGGTTCATTCCGGGCCTTCCATGGGTTTCACGATGCGTTTCCGGCAGGTCGGTTCCGCCTGTCCACCGCGATCCCGTGTAGCAGGCCCCGCCACCTTTCGGAAGTAAGGCTTTCCCACGTCACCGGACCCCTGCCAGCTCCCCTCTGGGCGGCCCAGGCCCGAAGGTGCCGGACGGTGCGGGTTGCGCGGTCCGGTGGGGGCACTGCCATACGGCTGCCGCCCGCGAACGGGCGTGTCATGCCGGTTCGCGCAGGATGCGGGGAACCTTGAATTCAATGTCCTCGACGGCGGTTTCGACCTGCTCCACCGTCACGTCGAACCGGACGCGGAAGGCGTCGAGCACCTCGTTCACCAGCACTTCCGGCGCGCTGGCACCGGCGGTCAGGCCGATTGCACGGGCCCCACCCAGCGCGCGCCAGTCGATGTCGGCGGCGCGCTGGATCAGCATGGAATAGCCGCAGCCCGCCGCGGCGCCGACTTCGACCAGCCGTTTCGAGTTCGAGGAGTTCGGCGCCCCGATCACCAGAAGCGCATCAATCTTCGGCGCGATGGCCTTGACTGCCGCCTGCCGGTTCGTGGTGGCATAACAGATGTCGTCGTGTGCGGGTGCGTGGATCAGTGGAAAGCGTTCCTTCAGCGCTGCTGCGATTGCGGCGGTGTCATCGACCGAAAGGGTGGTCTGGGTGATGAAGGCCAGCTTCGCCGGGTCGCGGACCTGAAGCCTTGCCACATCCTCGACGGTTTCCACCAGCAGCACCTCGCCGGGCGGCAACTGGCCCATGGTGCCAACAGTTTCCGGGTGACCCGCATGGCCGATGTAGATCATCTGTACGCCATTTTCGTGGTGCCGCGCGGCCTCGTTGTGGACCTTGGTCACCAGTGGGCAGGTTGCATCGACGGCAATCATCTGCCGGCTTGCGGCCTCGAGCGGCACCGATTTCGGCACGCCATGGGCGGAGAAGACCACGGGCCGGTCGTCGGGGCATTCCGACAGTTCCTCGACGAAAACCACCCCCTTGGCCCGCAGGCCATCGACCACAAAGCGGTTGTGCACGATCTCGTGCCGGACATAGACCGGGGCGCCCCATTTCTCGATCGCCATCTCGACGATGCGGATCGCCCGGTCCACGCCCGCGCAAAAGCCGCGCGGGGCGGCGAGGTATAGGGTCAGGGGCGTTCTTTCGGTCATCTGACATCCTTCGCTTGGCCCAGAGGTAAGCCGCGCCGCGCCGCAGGTCCAGCCCGATCGGCGCTCAGACCAGCGACAGTGCCGTGCCCCCGGCCCAGGCCAGCGCAAGATAGCGCCCGGTCTTGGCGATGATCAGCAGCAGCAGCACCAACGGAAGAGGCGCCCGCAGAAGCCCGGCGACAAAGACGATCAGATCACCCCCGGGCGCCCAAGACAGCAGCAGCGAACACAGACCCCAGCGCGCGAACCAGCCTTCGGCGCGCGCAAGCTGCGCCGGGCGGACCGGAAACCGCGGGTGTTCGTGCAGGCCGCCAAAGCCTCGCCCCAGCGCGTAGGTCAGGCACGACCCCAACACGTTGCCGGACGAGGCGACCAGAACCAGTATCAAGGCCGGCCATCCCGCGGCCTGAAGGCCCAGGAACACGATTTCGGACTGGAAGGGAACCGGAGTTGCGGCCAGGAAGGCCGCAAGGAACAGTCCCGCCAGCGGGATCATCTGGGCGAAGGGGCCGGCGTCACTTTGCCTCGACCGCGATCTCTTCGTTCGTCACCGGGCGCGGCTCGCGTGGCGGGCGTCCGATCACCTCGCGCAGCTCGTCCAGTTCGATGAAGTTGTCGGCCTGACGGCGCAGTTCGTCCGCGATCATCGGCGGCTGGCTGCGGATCGTCGAAACGACCGAAACGCGAACCCCCTGGCGCTGCAGGCTTTCCACCAGCGGGCGGAAGTCGCCATCGCCCGAGAACAGCACCACATGATCCAGGCGCGGCGCAAGTTCCATGGCATCGACGCACAGTTCGATGTCCATGTTCCCCTTGACCTTCCGCCGCCCCTGACTGTCGGTGTATTCCTTTGCCGGCTTTGTCCGCATGGTGAAGCCGTTGTAATGCAGCCAGTCCACCAGCGGGCGGATGGGCGAGTATTCCTCGTTCTCCAGCAGCGCCGTGTAGTAGAAAGCCCGCAGAAGCTTGCCGCGGCGCATGAACTCCATCCGCAGAAGCTTGTAGTCGATGTCGAAGCCCAGAGCCTTGGCGGCTGCGTAAAGGTTCGATCCATCTATGAACAGCGCAAGCCGTTCGTCCTTGTAAAACATTATGGTCCCCTCAAAGCGCTGCGCCGAACGTGCTTTCGTGTCTGGATCACGTGGTGTAGTGAAGCTCGCCGACCAACTGCCCGTGAATATCAGGCCGGCGCGGGCGCGGACAAGTCAACTGTGAGACAATAAACGTGAATGTCGGGAAAAACGGGCAGCTTCTGGTTGCATTCGGCGCAAATCTGCCGTTCGACGGCGCGGGTCCGGCTGAGACGATCCTGAAGTCTGTGGCGGCCTTGTCCGGGGAAGGTCTGCAATTATTTGCACTTAGCCGGTTGTTCGCCACGCCCTGCTTTCCGGCGGGGGCGGGCCCTGACTATGTGAACGCCGCAGCGCTGCTGACTTGCAGCGAAGATGTTGACCTTACGTCAATTCTTGCGCGTCTTCATGCCGTCGAGGCCCGCTTCGGGCGCGAGCGCGCGCAGCGCTGGGGTATGCGGACGCTGGACATCGATCTTCTGGCTGTTGGCGATTCGGTTCTGCCCGATGCCGAAACCCAGGATCGCTGGCGTCTTCTGCCGCCCGAAGCGCAGGTGCGTACCACGCCCGACCGCCTGATCCTGCCGCATCCGCGTCTGCAGGACCGTGCCTTCGTTCTGGTTCCGCTTGCCGATGTCGCGCCCGACTGGGTGCACCCGCGGACGGGGCTCGGCGTGCTGCAGATGCTGGATGCCCTGCCACCGGAAGATCGCGCCGCCGTGAAACCGCTTTGATTTGCAGCGATTCCGCGCTTGTCAAGTCTGTCCGATGGGCATAAAGAGGCGACTTCCAGCGAAGCTTCGGTATGGAGTAGCCCATGGCCCGCGTGACGGTCGAAGATTGCGTTGACAAGGTTCCGAACCGGTTCGAACTGGTGATGCTGGCCGCCCATCGTGCGCGCGAGATCCAGGCCGGATCCCCGATCACCGTTGATCGTGACAACGACAAGAACCCGGTCGTCGCCCTGCGCGAGATCGCCGAGGAGACCCAGTCGGCCGATGCACTGCGCGAACGGATGATCGAAAGCTACCAGACCCAGATCGAGGTTGACGAACCGGAAGAAGACCAGATGGCGCTTCTGATGGGCGGCGAGATGGATCGTCCGGTGGTCGATGACATGTCGGAAGAAAAGCTTCTGCGCGCATTGATGGAAGCCCAGGGCGAGCTCTGAGGGTTACGGCCCGGGTGGGGCGCTGATGATCGACGTCGAAGACCTCATCGCCCTGGTCCGCAACTACAATCCGCGGTGCAACGCCGATCTGATCCGCAAGGCTTACGCTTACGGGCTCAAGATGCATGAGGGGCAGTTCCGCAAGTCGGGCGAGCCCTATTTCACCCACCCGGTCGCCGTTGCAGCCATCCTGACCGAACAGCGGCTGGACGATGCGACGATCATCACGGCGCTTCTGCACGACACGATCGAGGACACCCGTTCCACCTATTCCGAGATTGCCGCCCTGTTCGGCGAAGAAATCGCCGAACTGGTGGACGGGGTGACGAAGCTGACGAATCTGCAGCTTTCCTCGGCCGGCAGCCAGCAGGCGGAAAACTTCCGAAAGCTCTTCATGGCGATGTCCCGCGACTTGCGGGTGATCCTGGTCAAGCTGGGTGACCGTCTGCACAACATGCGGACGATCAAGTCCATGAGTCCGGAAAAGCAGGCCCAGAAGGCGCGCGAGACGATGGAAATCTTTGCGCCGCTCGCGGGCCGGATGGGCATGCAGTGGATGCGCGAGGAGCTGGAGGATCTGGCCTTCAAGGTCCTGAACCCGGAGGCGCGCAATTCCATTATGCGCCGCTTCCTGACGCTGCAACGCGAAACCGGCGATGTGGTCCACAAGATCACCGCCGATATCCGGCACGAACTGGAAAAGGCCCAGATCGAGGCCGATGTCTACGGACGGGCGAAAAAGCCCTATTCGATCTGGCGCAAGATGCAGGAAAAGGACCTGGCGTTCAGCCGGCTCTCCGACATCTACGGCTTTCGCGTCATCTGCGGCACGGTCGCCGACTGCTACCGGATCCTCGGTGTGATTCATCAGCGCTGGCGCGCAGTGCCGGGACGGTTCAAAGATTACATCAGTCAGCCGAAATCGAACGGCTACCGTTCGATCCATACCACCGTGTCGGGCCGCGACGGCAAGCGGGTCGAGGTGCAGATCCGCACGCGCGAGATGCACGAGGTGGCCGAGGCCGGGGTCGCCGCGCACTGGTCCTATCGCGAGGGCGTCCGTGCGGTTAACCCCTTTGCGGTCGATCCGGCCAAGTGGATCGCGACACTGACGGAACGTCTGGACGAGGGCGACACCGACGAGTTTCTGGAAAACGTCAAGCTCGAGATGTATTCCGACCAGGTGTTCTGCTTCACGCCCAAGGGCGACGTGGTGCAGTTGCCCCGGGGGGCGACGCCGCTGGACTTTGCCTATGCGATCCATACGAGGATCGGCAACTCCTGCGTCTCGGCCAAGATAGACGGCATCCGGGTGCCCCTGTGGACCCGGCTGAAGAACGGCCAGTCGGTCGAGATCATCACGGCCGAGGGCCAGCGGCCACAGGCCAGCTGGATCGACATCGTGACCACGGGCCGCGCCAAAGCCGCGATCCGGCGCAGTCTGCGGGAAGAGGACCGGGGGCGGTTCGTCAAGCTTGGCCAGGAACTGGCCCGCGCCGCCTTCGATCACGTCGGCAAGAAGGCGACGGACAAGGCCCTGCGCACGGCGGCAAAGATGCTGGGGCTTTCTGACGAGAACGACCTGCTCGCCCGCCTTGGATCTGCCGAACTGCCCGCGCGTCGCGTGGTCGAGACGCTTTATCCCGAACTTGCCCAGGCTGTGGCGGAAGAGGTGGACGCAAGGCGCCCCGTCGTCGGGTTGACCGCTGACCAGAGCTTTCGGCGCGCCCAGTGCTGTCAGCCCGTGCCTGGCGAGCGCATCGTCGGCATCACCTATCGCGGCCAGGGTGTCGTGGTTCACGCCATCGACTGCCCGGCGCTGGAGGAATTCGAGGACCAGACCTCGCGCTGGGTGGATCTGCACTGGCACTCGGGCCGTCACGCGCCGGTCTACACGGTGTCGCTGGACCTGACCATTTCCAATGACGCGGGCGTTCTGGGCCGGATCTGTACCCTGATCGGCGAGCAGAAGGCCAATATCTCGGATCTGCGATTCACCGACCGCAAGCCGGATTTCTACCGCCTTATCATTGATGTAGACTTGCGCGATGTGGAACACCTGCACATGGTGATGACTGCCCTTGAAGCCGAAACCGATGTTGCGCAGATCGCACGCCATCGCGATTTGACACGGCGTCCTTAAGGCGGCACAGCGGGCAGGCGACCCGGGCAGAGAGGCACGCGAATTGGTCTTCAAGCGCAGGGAACCGTTGGGCTGGAGTGCGTGGCTGCGCGAGCAGGTCTATCCGCGCGGCGGCTTCAAGCGCGCGACCCGGTATGTCGTCCACCGCATGCGCCGCCTGCCGGACCAGCCGCACCGTGTGGCGCGGGGGGTCTTTGCGGGGTCGCTGATCGGCTTCCTGCCCCTGCCCGGCCTGCAATTCCTTGCCGCCTGGGGGGCGGCGCGCCTGGCGCGGGGCAATGTGCTTGCCGCGCTTCTGGCGACCTTCAACACCAATCCCGTCACCACGCCCTTCTTCGCTGTCCTGGCCATGACACTGGGCCACTGGATCCTGGGGATCGAGGCGCCGCTCAATGCCGATTACATCGGTCATGCCTTCGCTGGCGCGGGCAGCGATCTGTGGTTCAACTTCACCTCGATCTTCGGCCCCGAAAAGGCCCGCTGGGACGGTCTGATCCAGTTCTGGCACGAAATCTACCTGCCCTATTTCATCGGTGCCCTTGGGCCGGGGATCGTGATCAGCGCGATTGCCTACTACGTCACGATCCCCCTGGTGGAGGCCTACCAGAAGGCCCGAGCCGCCACTGCGCACGAACGGGGCGAGCGGCGGCGCAAGATGCGGGCCAAGCTGGCCGAGGCCGCCGCCGCAATCTCGCGGCGCGACGAGGTTCCCGGTGACGAAGCGGGTGACGACGGCCCGGGCGCGCCCTAGACTGAACGGATGACAAGCGGGTGAGGACGGAACCATGACATTGCCATTGCGCGCTCCGGGCAGGTTGCGGCTTGGGGTCAACATCGACCATGTGGCCACCGTGCGGAATGCGCGCGGCTCTGCCTGGCCCGATCCGCTGCGCGCGGCGCTCTTGGCCGAAACGGCCGGGGCAGACGGTATCACCGCCCACCTGCGCGAGGATCGCCGCCACATCCGCGATGCCGACATCGAGGCGCTTATGGCGGGGATTGCCATTCCGCTGAACTTCGAATGCGCCGCCACGGCAGAGATGCAGGCGATCGTGCTGCGCCATCGGCCCCATGCCGTCTGCCTGGTGCCGGAAAAGCGCGAGGAACGCACGACCGAAGGCGGGCTGGACGTGGCCGGCGACATTCCGCGCCTGACAGATTACATCGCCCCGCTGCGTGAGGCCGGCTGCCGTGTCAGCATGTTCATCAGCCACGACCCGCGCCAGATCGAGGCCAGCGCGGCCATCGGTGCGGCAGTGGTGGAACTTCACACCGGGCTTTATTCCGACCTGCTGGCGGAAGGCCACGGCGAACTGGCCGAGCGTGAACTGGCCGCGTTGCGCAAGGGCGCGGAACGTGCCGCCGCCCTGGGGCTTGAGGTGCATGCCGGTCACGGGCTGACCTACGACAATGTCGAAGCCATCGCCGCAATTCCGGAACTGACCGAACTGAACATCGGCCATTTCCTGGTGGGCGAGGCGATCTTCCGCGGGTTAGGTCCCGCGATCGAGGAAATGCGCCGTCGCATGGACCTGGCGCGCGGGGTGGCCGCGTGACAGCGGAATCCGGCATGAATTCCGGACCGCAAATCGGCGGCGGCTGTCGGAAGGGCCTCCCTCGATGATCCTGGGCATCGGCACCGATCTTGCAAACATCGACCGGATCGAGGCGACGCTAACCCGGTTTGGCGACCGTTTCCGCGATCGCGTCTTCACCGAACGCGAACAGCGCAAGGCCGAAGGCAGGCCGCGCGCGGTCGCAGCAACCTATGCCAAGCGCTGGGCAGCGAAAGAGGCTTGCTCCAAAGCGCTGGGCACGGGCCTGCGCATGGGCATAGCCTGGAAGGACATGGCGGTGACCAACCTTCGCTCGGGCCAGCCGGTGATGCATGTGACCGGCTGGGCCGCCGACCGCCTGCGCGCAATGACGCCCGAAGGGCATGAGGCAGTGATCCATGTTACCTTGACTGACGACCACCCATGGGCGCAAGCTTTCGTCATCATCGAGGCAAGGCCCATCACCCGGAGGTGAAGCATGTCCCAGCCGCAATACTCGCCCCGGATCGAGGCGCTGGTGGCGGCGGGTGTTGCGGTGGCGGCGCTGGGTGTGGCGGGCTGGCTGGGATGGATGATCGGCTGGCCCGGAAGCTTCGATACCTCCGACCCGGATTTCGTCAATCCGATCTCGATCATGATCCTGGGGCTTCTGGGCGCTGCGGTCTGGTTCGGGATCAAGGCCGTGGGCCACGAACGCCGGCACCGCGCCTTCGGGAATGGTCATCTGAACCTTGATCCACCCGGCCATCTGCGACTGGGCGGGGCGCTCAGCGGCCGGCTGAAGGTGCAGCGGCCGGTTGCTGCCGCCGGACCTTTCCACATGGTGCTGACCTGTTTCGATGTTCACGAATTCGAGGACAACGGGCGCTTCAAGACCGTGGATTTTCCGGTGTGGACCGATGAAAGGACACTGCCACGCGAAACCGATGCCACCCAGGGCCTTGCCTTCCGTTTCGTTCTTCCCGCCTCGGTGGGCCTCGACCCTGTGCCTTCCGGCATCCTGCCAGGGCAAGCGTCGCGTCACCGGCTAACAGTGCATGTCCCGGGAATGAAGCAGGTCGTTGCCAGCAACACCCCGCCCGTGGGGCGCTACTGGAAGCTCGTCGTAACGGCCCCGACGGCGGGCCCTGAGTTCCGTGCCGAGGTCGTCGTTCCGACCGACCGTCCGCGCGGTAACAGCCGGTTGCCTTGACTTCCCCCGACGCTTGCGCGCAAGAAGCGCGAGACCGTGAAAGGGCAAGGGGCAGGGCAGATCATGGCGAAGGCAAAGTCCGACGGCGGTATTGTCGAGACGATCAAGACCGTCTTCTGGGCGCTGGTTATCGCAGGTGTCTTCCGCACGCTGTTCTTTCAGCCCTTCTGGATTCCCTCGGAATCGATGAAGGACACGCTGCTGATCGGCGACTTCCTGTTCGTCAACAAGATGGCCTATGGCTATTCGAAATATTCCTGCCCATTCGCAATGTGCCCCTTCGAAGGCCGCATCTTCGCCAGCGAACCCAAGCGCGGCGATGTCGTGGTGTTCCGCCACCCGGTGAACGGGTCGGATTTCATCAAGCGCCTGATCGGCCTGCCGGGGGACCGGATCCAGATGAAGGACGGGATCCTTTACATCAACGGTGTTGCCGCCCCGCAGGAACCGGCCGGCGTGTTCGAAGAGGTCTATGAACCCCAGGGCCCGATGCGGAACCTGCCGCGCTGTGAGAATGGCGCTGTCGGGGCCGGGGGCATCTGCAAGAAGTCCCGTTTCATCGAAACCCTGCCCGAGGGCCGCCAGCATCATGTCCTGAACATCGACACGAACGGCTTCGGCGACAACACCGATGTCTTCACTGTGCCGGAGGGGCATTACTTCTTCATGGGTGACAACCGCGACAACAGCCAGGACAGCCGCTATGCCCAGGCCGTGGGCGGCGTGGGATTTGTTCCAGCAGAATATCTGATCGGCCGCGCCGACCGTATCATCTTTTCCTCTGCCGGAACCCGGATGCTGTATTTCTGGACCTGGCGGTCCGACCGTTATTTCAAGGCGATCGAGTGAGGCTTTCGGCCGAACTTGTCGCCTTCCAGGCCCGGCTCGGACACCGTTTCCGGCAGCCCGAGCTTCTTCTGCGTGCTGTAACGCATGCCTCGATCGGAACGGCCACCCGACCCGACAACCAGCGTCTGGAGTTCCTGGGCGACCGCGTGCTGGGTCTTGTCATGGCCGAGGCGCTGCTTGCGGCCGACGAAAGCGCGCGCGAGGGCCAGCTTGCCCCCCGCTTCAACGCTCTGGTGCGCAAGGAAACCTGTGCTGCCGTGGCGCGCGAGATCGGTCTTGGCGATGTGCTGAAGCTTGGCCGGTCCGAGATGCTGACCGGCGGGCGCCGGAAAGATGCCCTGCTGGGTGACGCCATGGAGGCGGTGATTGCCGCCGTCTATGTGGACGCAGGCTTCGAGGCCGCGCGCGCGCTGGTCCTGCGGCTGTGGGGCGACCGGATCGCCGCTGTGGAGCCCGACGCGCGCGACGCGAAGACCAGCCTTCAGGAATGGGCGCAGGCGCGCGGCATGCCGCCGCCCGTCTATGAGGAGGCCGGGCGTTCCGGCCCGGACCATGCGCCGGTCTTCACCGTGCGGGTCAAACTGGCCAGCGGCGAGACGGCCGAGGCCTCTGCCGGGTCGAAACGGGTGGCCGAACAGGCCGCGGCCAGAGCACTCCTAGATCGGGTGGCGGACTCGGGGGGCTGAGCAGCCGCTTGTCCAGGATTGCGTGCAATCTTCGCGGGGGCTTGCCCGCACGCGAACGCAGTTCATGATCAGGCCTGCTTGGCGTTGCAGGGAAATCTGGCCTTTTCTGCCGGTTTGGCCTATGGGTTCGGGTCAAGGAAAGGGTGCCATCACATGACCACACGCGCGGGCTTCGTTGCCCTGATCGGCGAGCCGAATGCCGGGAAATCGACGCTTCTGAACCGGATGGTGGGCGCCAAGGTCTCGATCGTCACCCACAAGGTGCAGACGACCAGGACGCGCATCCGCGGGATCGCCATGGCGGGCGACACGCAGATTGTCTTCGTGGACACCCCCGGCATCTTCCGGCCGCGGCGCAGGCTGGACCGCAGCATGGTCAAGGCCGCCTGGGGCGGGGCTTCGGATGCCGATGTGATCGTTCTGCTGATCGAGGCGCACCGCGGGCTGACTGAAGGTGTCATGGCAATCATCGAGCGCCTGCGCGACGAGATGCCCAAGGGCAAGCCCGTGGCGCTGGCGATCAACAAGATCGACCGGGTGAAGGCTGAAACCCTGCTTGCGCTGGCCGAAGAGGCGAACCGGGCCTTCCCCTTTGTCCGCACCTTCATGATCAGCGCAGAGCGAGGACATGGGGTCGATGATCTGCGCGACTGGTTGGGTGCGACCCTGCCTGAGGGCCCGTGGTTCTACCCCGAGGACCAGATCGCCGACCTGTCGATGCGGATGATCGCCGCCGAGATGACGCGCGAGAAGCTGACCCTGCGCCTGCATGAAGAGCTGCCCTACCAGCTGACGGTCGAGACCGAGAAATGGGAGGATAGGCCCGACGGATCGACCCGGATCGACCAGGTGGTCTATGTCGCGCGGGAAGGGCACAAGGGGATCGTGCTGGGCCACAAGGGAGAGACGATCAAGGCCATCGGCCAGGCGGCCCGGGCCGAGATCGCCGAATTCCTGGGCCGGCCGGTTCACCTGTTCCTTCAGGTCAAGGTGCGGCCCAACTGGCTGGACGAACCCGAACGCTATTCGGAAATGGGCCTCGACTTCAGGGATGGCGATGCCTGATCTGTACGGAACGAATCGAAAACTCTGGCGGGGAACCTTCGGGCAACTCCGGTGGCCCGAGGGTAAATGATGGTGCCGCGTCTGGCAACCCACATCTGGGTCTCGGCCTATCTCAAGCGGCTGGAGCTTGCCGGAATCCCCGCCTATGTCACCGCCAGGGGCGATCCAGAGGCCGGGGCGGTGCTGGTCAAGGTTGCGCTCATGGACGGGATGGCGAGGGCGTGGGAGCGGCGGTCGGACATCCTGACCGGAGCTAGGGCGTGGTTCCTGCTGGCCGAGGGGCCGGAAACCGATGTCGATGCTCTGGTAGGCAGGACGCGGGCGCGCGACCCCGACCTATGGGTGATCGAGCTGGAAGACCGGCAGGGGCGCACATTGCTGGACGAGGAAGGCCTTTCGGAGTGAGTTGCACGGCCCGCAGCCGCGAAGGATAGTCGGCGCATGGACTGGCGCGACGAAGGCATCCTTCTGTCCATGCGGCCGCATGGAGAAAGTGCCGCGATCATCGAGGTGCTGACCGCAGTGCATGGCCGTCACGCCGGCGTTGTGCGGGGCGGTGCGTCGCGGAAGATGGCCGCCACGCTGCAACCCGGTACAGGGCTGATGCTGGACTGGCGCGCGCGGCTTGACGATCATCTGGGCAGCTTCACCGTCGAACCCATCCGAAGCCGGGCCCATCTGCTGTCGGACCGTCTGGCACTGGCCGGCCTTCTGTCGGCCTGCGCGTTGCTGCGTATCGCCCTGCCCGAGCGCGAGCCCCAGCCCGGGCTGTGGCCGGTCACACTGGCCCTGTTCGATACGCTGGGGCAGGGGGACTGGACCTCTGCCTATCTGCGCTGGGAACTGCACTTGCTGGAGAGCCTGGGCTACGGTCTGGACCTGTCCAGTTGCGCTGTAACCGGTGCTACTGAGGGACTGGCCTATGTCAGCCCGAAATCCGGCCGGGCAGTGACGGCCGAAGGCGCTGGCGACTGGGCCGACCGGCTCTTGCCGTTGCCCGAGGGGCTGGCAGGCACCGGCCCGCTGAACCGCGAGGCTGTCAACCTTGGGCTGAAGCTGACCGGGCATTTCCTTGACCGGGGCCTGCGCCCGGTTCTGCATGACAAGCCCCTGCCCGAGGCGCGGTCGCGGTTTCTGGACCTTCTGGCCCGCCCGACGTGAAGCGACACCGGATGTCGCGCCCGTGACAGACGGACCCTGGCTTCGGGCATCGAAGTTGGGGCATGGCCACCCGATACCTGCCCCTGGCGCTGAAGCACAGCCCCACGCCCCGCATCGAGCATTTCGCATTGCTGGCCGGCCTTGATGCCGCGATCCGCGGGGTTCTGATCTCGACCATGCCGTTGGTGGTCTATGATGCGCTGAAGGATGCGCAGACCACGTCGGTCGTCTATTTCGTCTCTGGCATCGTGGCGCTGGTCTGGGGGCTGATGGTCCCTTGGGCCACGCGCCGGGTGCCGCGCCGCTGGGCCTATACCGGCGGGGTCGTCCTTTACCTTGTGGGCAATGCGCTGGGCGCGGTCGGAACAGGCTGGTCAGTGCCGCTGGCGCTGGTGTGCAATGCCATGGCGACAGTGACGATCTTCGTCTGTCTGAACGCCTATGTGCTGGATTATGTGGACCGCGCCAACCTCGGGCGCAGCCAGTCGGTGCAGATGGCCTATGCCGCCGCCGCCTGGACGCTGGGGCCGATGGCCGGGGTCTGGCTGTATCATACCTGGGCGCCGCTGCCCTTTGTTGTGGCGGGGGGCTTCGCGCTGGTGTTGCTGGTCAGCTTCTGGGTTCTGCGGCTGGGCAATGGAAAGCAGATTGCGCGGGCCCGGCGGCCGGCAGTGAACCCCCTGGGCTATCTGGGGCGGTTCTTCAGCCAGCCCCGGCTGATCGCTGGCTGGACCTTTGCGGTGATGCGCAGCTGCGGCTGGTGGGTCTATGTTGTCTACTTGCCGATCTTCTGCATCGAGGCGGGCCTGGGCGACAAGGTCGGTGGCATTGCGCTTTCGATCACCAACGCGCTGCTGTTCGCCGCGCCTGCCCTGAACCGGCTGGGCCGACGCCTGTCGGTGCGCCGGTCGGTGCGGCTTGCCTTCGGTGCCTGTGGAGGGCTGTTTGTCGCCGCGGGACTGCTGGCATTCCTGCCCTGGGTCACTGTGGGGCTGATCATGAGCGCTTCGGTCTTTCTGGTGATGCTTGATGTGGTGGGGGGCTTGCCCTTCCTGATGTCGGTCAAGCCCAGCGAGCGCACCGAGATGTCGGCGGTCTATTCCAGTTTCCGCGATGTGTCGGGCATCCTGACGCCAGGGGCGGCCTGGGCGATCCTGCTGGTCGCGCCCTTGCCCGGCATCTTCGCGGCCGCAGGGGTGGGGCTGCTGGTGTCATGGGGCATCGCCGGACGGCTGCATCCCAGGCTGGGGGTCCAGCGCCCGTCGCGCGGGGGTCTGGGGCAGGGCTCGTCGATGATGTCGAACCACGCGCCATGTGAGACATCATCGCGACGAGGAGACGCAGTCGAACGAGGAGCGGTCGCTGTCACCCCCTCGCCGTCGCGTGGCTGACCAGCCACTCTGCCGCAGCGATTGTCGCCGCCTGAGGCGAAATGAGCTGCGTCCCCAGTTCCAGCGCGGCGCGAGCATTCTGCAGACTGTCGGTATGGCCCAGCCGGGGCAGGATCGTGCGTATGTCTTCATCCAACAGCGACAGCTGACGGAGCACCGGCTTCGGCGCCTCGCGCAAATCGACGATTGCCAGCCCCATCGGCGGCACCATCGCACCGCGACCCTTCAGGAAACGCTCCACCAGCCCCAGCGAAGATCCGTGATGTCGGTCCGGCGGCGGGCCCGGGATGAAGCCGGGGCTGATCACCGTCAGGTTCAGGCCGCGTTCCTTGGCAATCTCCCACGCCTTGTGTTCGACCGGGGTCTTCGACTTTTCGCAGGCGGTGGCCAAGGGCTTTGCCGGATCGTATCAGTCCAACGCGTCATGCAGGTGTGTGCCTTTCGACAGGTCCAACACCGCAGCGATCGATGAGGTCAGAACGACCCGCTTCACCCCGGCATTTGCCGCAGCCTCCATCACCCGGCAGGCGCCTTCGACTGCGGGGCGGATCAGATCGGTGGGATCCTTCGGTTGGGCAATCGGTTAGGGTGAGGTGGTTTGGACAACCGCAGCCACCCCGGACATTGCCGCGGACCAGCCGGCATCCGCTTCCCGATCGGTCTCGATCAGACGCGGCCTGCCCGCTCCCCGGGCCAGATGCGCAGCAATGGCGGCGCGCACTTCGTCGGCTGGTCCTGCCGCCGCACCGTGCCGCGCACATCGAACCTTGCATTCGGCAGTTTCAGGACAACGTGTCTGGCGATGAGCCCCCAAAATCTCGTCAGAACTGCAAGCATCATCGCCATCTCCACACCCATCTTTCCACTGCAAGGGTGGGTGTGCGGGGCGGAAGTCAACCTGTCAGTCGAACAGCCGCCGCGCGATGACCTGGGCCTGGATTTCGGCGGCACCCTCGAAGATGTTCAGGATGCGCGCATCGCAAAGGATGCGGCTGATCCGGTATTCCAGCGCAAATCCGTTGCCGCCGTGGATCTGCAGGGCGTTGTCGGCAGCGGCCCAGGCGACGCGGGCACCCAGAAGCTTGGCCATCCCGGCCTCCAGATCGCAGCGCTTGTCGTGATCCTTCTGCCAGGCGCTGAAATAGGTCAGCTGCCGGGCGATCATGATTTCCACAGCCATCATCGCCAGCTTGCCGGCGACCCGGGGAAACTCGATCAGCGACTTGCCGAACTGCTTGCGGTCCTCAGCATATTGCATCCCCGTCTCAAGCGCCGATTGCGCCACGCCCACGGCGCGGGCGGCGGTCTGGATGCGGGCGGATTCAAAGGTCTGCATCAGTTGCTTGAAGCCCTGCCCCTCGACGCCGCCCAGCAGGTTTTCGCCCTTGACCCGGAAATCGTCGAAGTTGACGGTGTATTCCTTCATGCCGCGATAACCCAGCACCTCGATCTCGCCGCCCGACAGGCCGGGATCTACGAAGGGCGTCTCGTCTGTGCCGGGAGTCTTTTCCGCCAGGAACATCGAAAGGCCGCGCCAGTCGGTCGTGCCTTCGACGCTGCGCGCCAGTACCGTCATCACATGGGTCCGCGCGGCATGGGTGATCCAGGTCTTGTTGCCGGTGATGATCCAGTCGTCGCCATCGCGCCGCGCCCGCGTGCGCAAGCTGCCAAGGTCAGACCCCGTGTTCGGTTCGGTGAAGACGGCGGTCGGCAGGATTTCGCCGCTGGCCAGCCCCGGCAGCCATTTCGCCTTCTGCTCCTCGGTGCCGCCGCAGAGGATCAGTTCGGCCGCGATCTCGCTGCGGGTGCCCAGGCTGCCCACGCCGATGTAGCCGCGGCTCAGCTCCTCGGACACCACGACCATCGAGGCCTTCGACAGACCGAATCCACCGTATTCCTCGGGAATCGTCAGGCCGAAGACGCCCATCCCGGCAAGCTCGGTGATGACATCCATCGGGATCAGTTCGTCCTTCAGATGCCAGTCGTGCGCGAACGGGATCACCTTTTCATCGGCGTAGCGGCGGAACTGGTCGCGGATCATCTCCAGTTCCTCGTCAAGGCCTGTCGCGCCAAACGTCGCCCGTCCCTGATTGTCGCGCATCAGCCGCACGAGTGCATCACGCGCCGCCGGCGTGTTTCCGCCCGCGATCAACCGCGCTGCGGCCTCGCCCGGCGTCCAAGCCTGCCCCAGATCGGCGAGCCGTGCCATTTCGCCCTGGCTCATCGGGATGCCGCCCGCGATCTGCGCGAGATATTCACCGAAGCCGATCTGCAGGATCAGCGCCTCCATCTCGCCGAAGCTGCCCGTCGCAGCGAGGCGCCCCGCCCAGGCATCCAGCTGCCGCAGCGCCTCGACATAAGTAGCCAGCCAGGCCAGCGCATGGGCCTGGAACTGACGTTCCTCAAGCGCCGGTCCCGACAACTTGCCCGCCACCGTGACCTGGGCCCGCAGCCCGTCACGCGCAGAGGCAAACAGCGCCTCCACCTCGGGCAGGGCGGCGGTGGTCAGGGCGCGCAGATCGGCAAGGATCGGGGTCTGGGTCATCGGTTGTCCATCATGCGGCATTTCGGGGCTCCGGGCGAGATTCTGCACCTGCGAAGACCTAGCGCCTTCGCAATCGCAGAGCAACAAGATTTCAAATGAAGTTCACTACAAGACTGAAAATGTCGCGATGAACTTATGAGGTCGCGCCGCAGGCCTGGGCGATTTCGGGCAGGGCTTCGGCGGGAACCACCTCGAACTCTGCCGAAAACAGTTGGGTAGCGCCATCCCAGCCCTCGAAGCGCCACGACCCGGGGACAAGCTCTGTATCATGGTCGAAACGGAAGAAATTGACCGAACCGCCCATGTCGCCGAAGGCCGAATCCCAGACCTCCGGCCGGTCGCTGCCGGGCCGCCAGACCCGCATCTCGCCCATGGCGACGAAAGCGCCCGGCACCAGTTGCGCCCTGACGCCGAAGGCGATGCCCAGTTGTGCGGGCACCACCTGGCGGTCGGGCCAGTGAAAGGTGATCTCGCCTTCGGGTACATGGATCCAGCCCGACATGGTGCCCGGCGCAGGGCGCTGGTTCAACGGGTCCAGCGAACAGAAGACGCCGACCTGCAGCCGGGCCACCAGCGGTCCGGCGGCAGGCGGCGCGGGGTCGGCTGCGGCAGCGTCGGCCAGCAGCAGGGCAAGGGCGAGGCGGTGCATCGGTCCCCCATCTTGATGCGGAAGTCACTTCCCCCCACCCTTTCACTGCGCCACAAGGACGGGGAAAGGGCAAGTCATGCATCAATTCGTCCCGGTTGGGTTGAGCCTTGCGGAATTCGCTGTTGCGCTGGCGATCACGCTGTTCGCGGGCTTCGTGAAGGGTGCGGTCGGCTTTGCCATGCCGATGATCCTGATTTCCGGCTTTGCGGTCTTTCTGCCGCAGGACCTGGCCCTTGCGGGGCTTATGCTGCCGACGCTGGTCACCAACCTAAGCCAGGCCTTCCGGCAGGGCATGGGCCCGGCGATCGAGACGGCGTGGACCTACCACAGGTTCCTTGTCGCCACGGTCGTCTGCATCGCGGTCTCAGCCCCCTTTGCAGATACGATCCCGCGCGCGGCCTATCTGCTCTTGCTCGGCATCCCGATCACCGCCTTCGCTGCGCTGCAACTGATGGGCCGCAGCCTTGCGATCCGGCTTGAACACCGCGACCGCGCCGAATGGGCACTGGGGGCGGTCGGCGGGCTGTATGGCGGGGTCTCCGGCATCTGGGGACCGCCGCTTCTGGTTCTTCTTCTGTCCACCGGCGCGGGGAAGCTGCAGATGATCCGCGCCCAGGGTGTCGTCTTCCTGATCGGGGCAGTGGCGCTGATCGGCTCGCATCTGGGCACGGGGCTGGCGAATGCGCAAAGCCTGGGTTTTTCCGCAGCGCTGTGTCTGCCGGCGCTGATCGGGCTTCACGCGGGCTATGCCGTGCAGGACCGGTTGGACCAGAAGCGCTTTCGCCGCTGGACCCAGGCGCTGTTGGTCCTGACCGGCCTGAACATGGTGCGCACGGCACTTTTTTGAGGCAGGATCTTCGTGCTGGCGTCGCCGCCCGCCGGTGTTGCCGACGAGGCGACGACGATGCACGACGAGGCCTCAGCCGATTGCCGCCGCCCTGACGTCGGCATCGATATGCGGTACATACTGGGCGAAGTTCTTCTGGAACATCGCCACCAGTTTCGCCGCCTGCGCGTCATAGGCGTCAGGGTCGTCCCATGTGAAACGCGGATCCAGAAGCGCCGAGTCGACGCCCGGCACCTCGATCGGCACCTCGAAGCCGAAGACCGAATCCTTGCGGAAATCGACACTGTTCAGCGAGCCATCCAGCGCCGCTGCCAACAGCGCCCGCGTCGCCTTGATCGGCATCCGCCGCCCCGTTCCATAGGCCCCCCCCGTCCAGCCAGTATTGACCAGCCAACAGGAAGCGCCGGTCTTGGCAATCTTGGCTTGCAGCAGCTTGCCATAGACTTCGGGCCGACGCGGCATGAATGGGGCACCGAAGCAGGTGGAGAAGGTGGGCTGCGGCTCGGTGATGCCGCGTTCGGTCCCGGCGGCCTTCGAGGTGAAGCCCGACAGGAAGTGATACATCGCCTGCGCGGGTGAAAGCCGCGCGATGGGCGGCAGCACGCCGAAGGCATCGCAGGTCAGCATCACCACATGCCGCGGCGGCCCGCCCAGACCCGTGGCGCTGGCGTTCGAGATCGCCTCGAGCGGATAGGCGCAACGGGTGTTTTCGGTTAGGGAGCGGTCGGAAAAGTCCAGTTCCAGGGTATCGGGGTTGTAGACCATGTTTTCCACCACCGTGCCGAAGCGGTGGGTGGTGGCATAGATCTCGGGTTCGGCCTCGGGCGACAGGTCGATGGTCTTGGCGTAGCAGCCGCCCTCGAAGTTGAAGATGCCGCGATCCGACCAGCCGTGTTCGTCATCCCCGATCAGCGTGCGGTCGGGCGAAGCGGACAGCGTGGTCTTTCCGGTGCCCGACAGGCCGAAGAATACGGCGGCATCGACCGGATTGCCGATGGCGTGGTTGGCGCTGCAATGCATCGGCATGACGCCGCTTTCCGGCAGAAGGTAGTTCAGGACCGTGAAGACCGCCTTCTTGTTTTCCCCGGCATAGGCCGTGTTCGCGATCAGCACGGTCTTTTCATCAAAGTTCAGCACGATCGCGGTTTCGGTCCTGCAGCCGTGGCGGGCCGGGTCGGCCTTGAAGGACGGAAGATTGATGATCGTCCAGTCCGGGGTGAAGCTGTCCAGCTCTTCCCGCGCCGGGCGGCGCAGGAGGTGGCGGATGAACAGGCCATGCCAAGCAAGCTCGGTCACAACGCGCACATCCAGCCGGTGCATCGGATCGGCCCCGGCATAGAGATCCTGAACGAAGACCTCGCGACCTTTCACATGCTCCAGCATGTCGGCCTTCAGCCGGGCATAGGCGTCTGGCGTCATAGCGGCATTGTTTTCCCACCAGATGGTGTTTTCGGTCGTGGCGGTGCGGACAACGAACTTGTCTTTCGGCGACCGGCCGGTGAACTGGCCCGTTGTACACAGAAACGCGCCGCCCTGGCCCAGACGACCTTCGCCACGCGCGACGGCCGCTTCGACCAGTGCCGCCTCGACATAGTTGTAATGGGCGACCGCCACACCCGAAATACCCTGGTGTTCCAGCTGGTGAACCGGGTTCACGCGTCCGCGGGTCGTTCCATCCGTCATCCTGCAAGCTCCGAAAGCCGCGGCACATGGGCGGCGGCAGTTTCCGTTCATGGCATCCGCAAGACCGGATGCCCCGACACCCCCATGAACGGGGAAGCCATGAAAGGGCTATAGCATGACGGTTTCAGCCCAGAATAGCCTATTTTCAATGCGTTAGCGCAATCATCCCGACGTTAGCGCCACCATTTCGGAAAGCCTGCCGGTTCCGGTGCCCTGTGGCAGAACTGTCGGCGAAATTGCCACCCTTTGCCGTAGTTCTGCCAAGGTGATTCGCTTTACTGTTGATTATCCGTGTTCAACGCCTGACAATGTGAGAAAAATATTGATCGGGCAGCAGCAGTTACAGGGAGGTCGAAGATGTCGCGCATCGCCCTTGTGGACGACGACAGAAACATTCTGACTTCGGTCTCGATGACCCTTGAGGCTGAGGGCTTTGAGGTCGAGACCTACAATGACGGCCAGTCCGCGCTTGAGGCGTTCAACCGCCGAATGCCCGACATGGCCGTGCTTGATATCAAGATGCCGCGCATGGACGGCATGGACCTGTTACAGCGCATGCGCCAGAAAAGTTCGATCCCCGTGATCTTCCTGACCTCGAAGGATGACGAGATCGACGAGGTGCTCGGCCTGCGCATGGGTGCGGACGACTATGTGAAGAAGCCGTTCAGTCAGCGCCTACTGGTCGAACGGATCCGTGCCCTGCTGCGCCGTCAGGAGGCAATAAATACCGGAGAAGCCGCGGCGACCGAGGAAACCCGGATGATGGAGCGCGGCAACCTGCGGATGGATCCGCTGCGCCATTCGGTGACCTGGAAGGGAAGGGAGGTCTCTTTGACCGTGACCGAATTCCTTCTGCTGCAGGCGCTGGCCCAGCGGCCGGGGTTCGTGAAATCCCGCGACCAGCTGATGGATGTAGCCTATGACGACCAAGTCTATGTCGATGACCGCACGATCGACAGCCACATCAAGCGGCTGCGCAAGAAGATGCGCTCGGTTGACGAGACATTCTCGGCGATCGAGACGCTCTATGGCATCGGCTATCGCTACAATGAAGAGTGACACTGCCCCAAAATGACCTCGGCCCCGCGCCTGTCCAGCATGGAGGACCAGCCGCCGAAGCGCTCGGGTGATGTGCTTCTGGGCGAAGACTGGGTGTCGCCCGATGCGACCGTAGAACGGCTGAAGGAAGGCCGCGGCGCGCGCAGCATCGTCGCGCTGAACCGCTCGCCCCTGGCCCGCAAGATCGTCGTCTTCAACCTGATGGCGCTGGTCATGCTGGTGGTGGGCATCCTGTTCATGAACCCGTTCCGCGACAGTCTGGCGTTGCAGCGCCAGCAGGCGATGGCGCGCCAGGCAGAGCTGATCGCGCAGATCTACGAAGCCCGGCTTCGCCCCGGCTCTGCCGGTTTCGATTTTCGTCAGCCGCTGGAAGGCATGAACATCGATCCGTTCCTTGAAGTGTTCGTCTTCGATCCGACGGGGCGCATCGTGGCGTCGAAATCCGGCCAGGGAACCGACACGCTGGTGACCGACCCCGGCCGGCCGACCATTCTTGCGGATTTTCTTGAAGGGGTCTGGAACGGGGTGACCGTGCTGCTGCGTCAGGGGCGCGGAGTGCGGACCGAAACGATCGACCCTGCACAACGGGCCCTTGCCGCATTCGAAGGCGCGCGCGCAGGCGACACGTTCAGCCGCACCACGAAGGACAGCGAAGGCAGCCTGCTGTTTTCCGTCGCCTCGCCGATTGTCGTTTCGGGCGAGGTGGTGGGAGCGGTCGCGATCACCTCGACCTCGGCCGAGATCGACCGCCTTGTGCGCTATGAGCGCGAACAGATCCTGCAGATGTTCCTGCTGGCTGTTGTCGTTTCGATCGGACTTAGCCTGATGCTGGCCTCGACAATCTCGAATCCGCTGTCCGACCTGGCCGCGGCTGCCGAAATCGGGCGGGACCGCGACGCCCGCCGGGTTGCACCCAGCCGGGTCCGCATCCCAGACCTTGCTGCCCGACCGGACGAGATCGGTCGGCTTTCGGTCGCGATGCGCGGGATGGTCGCAGCGCTCTACGACCGGATCGACGCCAACGAACAGTTTGCAGCTGATGTGGCGCACGAGATCAAGAACCCGCTGGCCAGTCTTCGGTCGGCAGTAGGCTCGCTGCGCTTCGTGAAGAAGGACGAACAGCGCGAGAAGCTTCTGGATGTCGTGGAACACGATGTCCGCAGACTGGACCGGCTGGTCAGCGACATTTCCAACGCCTCGCGGCTGGACAGCGAACTGGTGAAGGAGGAGGAGGAAGAGTTCAACCTTCTCAAGACCGTATCCAATCTTTGCCAGTATCTGTCGCAGCAGGCAGGTGAGAAGGGGGTCGACTTCATCATCGACCTGCCCTCTGAACCGATCATGATTCACGGACTGGAGGCGCGGCTGGCGCAGGTCTTCGTCAACCTCGTGACCAACGCGATTTCCTTCTGCGAGGAAGGCGATGCCGTGCGGGTCTGGGCACGGCGCCGGGAAAACCGCGTGCTTGTCGTGGTCGAGGATACCGGCCCCGGCATCCCCGAACAGGCGCTGACCAAGGTCTTCAAGAGGTTCTACTCTGAACGGCCAAAGGATGACTTCGGCAACCACTCGGGCCTTGGCCTTGCGATCTCGAAGCAGATCGTCGAGGCCCATGGCGGCGTGATCTGGGCCGAAAACATCCGCCCGACCGCCGCGGACCCGACCTCTGAACCCCTTGGCGCGCGCTTCGTCGTCGGCCTGCCGGTGTGAACGCGACGATCCTGCATGCCTCGTGCATTTCGGTTGACGGGCGAGGACTGCTGATCCTTGGCCCGTCAGGTTCGGGCAAATCCTCCCTCGCGCTGCGGCTTATTGCGCTTGGCGCACGGCTTGTGGCCGATGACAGAACCGAAGTCGTCGCCATCGACAACCGGCTGATTGCCCGCTGCCCTCCTGCGATTCGCGGTCTGGTCGAAGCGCGCGGCGTAGGGCTGCTGCGGGCCGAGGCATCGGGCGAGGTGCCGGTCGTCCTGGTCGCCGATCTTGGCCGGACCGAAGAGCAGCGCCTGCCCCCATATCGTCGGATAACGCTGATGGGATGCGAGCTGGACCTTGTGCTGCATCCGCGAAACGACCATTTTCCCGAAGCGCTGTTGCTCTATCTTCGCAACGGTCGGCAGGCATGATGCCTCCGGAGACCCAGGAATGACCAACGTGTCTGACCACCGCCTGATCCTCGTTACCGGCCCCTCCGGCGCCGGACGGTCGACGGCGATCCGCGCGCTTGAGGATCTGGGTTACGAAGGCATCGATAACATTCCGCTCAACCTTGTGCCCCGCCTGACCGAGGGTCCGCCGCTGGACCGGCCGATTGCGCTGGGCCTTGATGTCCGCAACCGCGATTTCAACGCCACGGCCCTGATCGAACTGATCGAGACCCTTACCCGAAATCCGCGCGTATCCCTTGAAGTTCTCTACCTGGATTGCGAACCCTCGGTCCTGATCCGCCGCTTTTCTGAAACGCGCCGCCGCCATCCGCTGGCCCCCTCTGAAACGCCGACACAGGGCGTCGAGCAGGAAATCGACATCCTGGCCCCGATCAAGGTCAGGGCCGATCATCTGATCGACACGACCGACCTTACCCCGCACGACCTGAAGGCAGAGATTGCCAGCCGTTTCGAGGCCGGTCCCTCTGGTCGCATGTCGGTTTCGGTGCAGAGCTTCAGCTATACCCGCGGCATCCCGCGCGGGGTAGACATGGTCTTCGACTGCCGTTTCCTTGCCAATCCCCATTGGCAACCTGACCTGAGGCCACTGGACGGCCGCGACGCGACCGTTGCGGCCTTCATTCGCAAGGATCCGCGTTTTGCGGAATTCTTTCAGAAATTGTGTGACCTGCTGCTGTTTCTGCTGCCGGCGCATCTGGCCGAGGGAAAGGCGCATCTGGCCATCGGCTTTGGCTGCACCGGCGGGCAACACCGGTCGGTTGCGGTGACCGAACTTGTGGGTAATGCGCTTGCAGAGGCGGGCTGGGCGGTGTCAAAACGACACCGTGAACTGGAACGACGGGCAGCCACCGGGCTGTCCGACGCAGGGAAGGTGGCTCAGGCTTGATCGGGATCGTGATCGTGGCTCATGGCGGTCTTGCGCGCGAGTATCTCTCGGCGGTGGAACATGTCGTGGGCAAGCAGAGCGGGGTCATGGCGATCTCGATCGAGGACGATCATGACCGTTCGGCCAAGCAGGCCGAGATCTGTGCCGCGGCTGATGCGGTGGACACGGGGCAGGGCGTGGTCCTGGTGACCGACATGTTCGGCGGATCGCCGTCGAACCTTTCACTTCCGGCCTGCGCGGCCAGCGGGCGGCGTATCCTTTACGGTGCGAACCTGCCCATGCTGATCAAGCTGGCCAAGTCGCGCGACCTGGCCGTATCCGATGCCGTGGCTGCCGCGCTGGACGCAGGGCGAAAGTACATCAACAGTCTTGATCTTGGGGGCGGAGCCTGAGGGATGGAAATCCGCACGTTGAAGATCGTGAACGAAAAGGGCTTGCATGCCCGGGCCAGCGCGAAATTCGTCGAGGTGGTCGAGGCACATGACGCCGATGCCGAGGTCTCGAAGGACGGCATGACGGTGTCGGGCGACAGCATCATGGGGCTTTTGATGTTGGCAGCCTCGCGCGGAACCACTATTGAGGTCCGAACCTCCGGCGCCGAAGCGGGGAAGCTCGCCGATGCCCTGGAAGCCCTGGTTGCGGCCCGCTTCGGTGAGGAGTATTGAAGCGCGCTGGGGATGAAGGCAGTCGCTTCGTGTCAGAACAGTCGCAGATCGATGGGACGGTTGAGCCGCTGGAGGTCACGCAGATCCGGCGGGCCGAGCGCAAGTATGACATGCGCCGCCTCAGTTATGCGGGCACGTTCAAGAACCCGGTCAAGGCCAACACGATTCGCACCATCGAATGGTTGACCGCTAAGGTCCAGCTTCTGCGGCTGATCCGCCAGTTCGAGAAGTCAGGTGCCCCTTTCGGCCCGCCATTCTGGCCGAAGGCGATCCGCCATATGGGCATCCGCATAGACACCCCAGCCGAGGAAATCGCCCGAATCCCCAGGACCGGCCCCCTGGTCGTGGTGTCGAACCATCCGTCGGGGCTGGTGGACGGCATGGTGCTGGCCGAGATGGTCAACCGGGTCCGTTCCGACTTCAAGATCCTGACCCGTTCGCTTCTGACCGGGATCCCCGAGGTCGAGGAGTTCATGATCCCCGTGCCCTTCCCGCACGAGGACAACGCCCGCGAGCTGGGTCTGCAGATGCGGGAGGAGACGATGAAGCACCTGAAGGCCGGGGGGGTGATCATCCTGTTTCCGGCCGGCAAGGTGGCGATGTCCGAAGGCTGGTGGGGGCCTGCGGTCGAGGGTGAGTGGAATCTCTTCACGCACAAGATCGTGAAGTCCACCGGGGCCACGATCCTGCCGATCTACTTTCCAGGGCAGAACAGCCGCTGGTTCCAGATCGCCAATCAGATCAGCGACACGCTGCGGCAGGGGCTGCTTCTCTATGAAATCAAGCGCTGCCTGTTCAAACCGACGCGCCCCGTGGTCGGCGAGCCGATCCTGCCGGATGAGCTGAAGAACTGGGAAGGCAATCCGCGCGGGTTCCTGGCCTGGCTGAGAGAGCACACGCTGGCCCTGGGGAAGTCGTGACCCCTGAAGGAGCCGGCGTCGCGGTACATGAATATTTAGCCAAAGTCGCGCTAAGCGAACCTGCTTTTCGGGCCCCGCCTCTGGGCGCTATCCTCTGCCTTTGCCCGACGGACGCCGGAGGCATCCGGAAAACCCGATGGCCCGGGAAACCCGGCCTTTGGCGCAAGTGAGGGCCCGGCCCGACCGCCCGGCGCATTGCGGCCCCGTGGCGCATCGTCCGCTCTTCCCATGTCTTTGACCGATCACCAGACAAGACACGACCCACCCGTTGCCGGGCGGGTCGCATTGGATCTTCTTCCGTGAACCGAACGGGTCAGCGGGCGAAGCGCTTGTATTTCACCCGCTTCGGCTCCAGCGCGTCGGGCCCAAGGCGGCGGATCTTGTCGGCCTCATATGCCTCGAAGTTGCCCTCGAACCATTCCACATGCGCGTCGCCCTCGAAGGCAAGGATATGAGTGCAGAGCCGGTCGAGGAAGAAGCGGTCGTGGCTGATGATGATCGCACAGCCGGCGAAGTCTTCGATCGCAGCCTCGAGTGCCTGGAGCGTTTCCACGTCGAGGTCGTTGGTCGGTTCGTCGAGAAGCAACACGTTGCCGCCGGATTTCAGGAGCTTCGCCATGTGCACGCGGTTGCGTTCGCCGCCCGAGAGAAGACCGACCTTCTTCTGCTGGTCGGTGCCCTTGAAGTTGAAGGCGCCGGTATAGACACGGGAGTTCATCTGCATGTCGCCCAGATGGATGATCTCGGCCCCGCCCGAGATTTCCTCCCACACCGTCTTTTCGGGGTCGAGCGCGTCGCGCGACTGGTCCACATAGGCCAGCTTCACCGTCTCGCCGATCCTGATCGTGCCCGCATCGGGCTGTTCCTGGCCTGTGATCATGCGGAAAAGGGTCGATTTTCCGGCCCCGTTCGGCCCGATCACGCCGACGATGGCACCCGGCGGGATGGTGAAGGACAGATCCTCGATCAGAAGCTTGTCGCCCATCGCCTTGCGCAGGCCCTCGACCTCGATCACCCGGTTGCCCAGGCGTTCGCCGTTCGGGATGATGATCTGCGCAGTCGAGGCACGTTCCAGGACGGTCTGGCCGGCCAGTTCGTTGTAGCGCTGGATACGGGCCTTCTGCTTGGCCTGGCGGGCCTTGGCGCCCGAGCGGATCCATTCCAGTTCCTTCTCCAGCGCCTTCTGGCGCGATTTGTCTTCGCGCGCTTCCTGTTCCAGCCGCTTGGCCTTCTGCACCAGCCAGGCCGAATAGTTGCCCTCGTAGGGAATGCCGCGTCCGCGGTCGAGTTCCAGGATCCAGCCGGTTATGTCGTCCAGGAAATAGCGGTCGTGGGTGACGATCAGGATCGTGCCCTTGTAGTCGATCAGGTGCTTTTGCAGCCAAGCGATCGATTCCGCGTCAAGGTGGTTCGTCGGTTCGTCGAGCAGCAGCATATCCGGCTTTTCCAGCAGCAGCCGGCACAGCGCCACCCGGCGCTTTTCGCCGCCCGAAAGCGTGGTCACGTCGGCATCGTCCGGCGGGCAGCGCAGCGCATCCATGGCGACACCCACGGTGGCTTCGAGTTCCCACAGGTTTTCGGCGTCGATCTTGTCCTGCAGGGCGGCCATCTCGTCCGCCGTTTCGTCGGAATAGTTGACGGCAAGTTCGTTGTAGCGGTCCAGGATCGCCTGCTTGTCGGCGACGCCCAGCATGACGTTGCCCTTCACGTCGAGCGTCGGGTCAAGCTGTGGCTCCTGGGGCAGATAGCCTACGCGCACGCCCTTGGCGGCCCAGGCTTCGCCTTTGAAATCCTTGTCGATGCCCGCCATGATCTTCAGCAGCGTGGATTTCCCCGCGCCGTTCACGCCGACGACACCGATCTTCACCCCGGGCAGGAAGTTGAGACTGATGTTCTCGAAGCATTTCTTTCCGCCGGGATAGGTCTTGGAGACATTCTCCATGTGATAGACGTATTGGTAGCTGGCCATGGGTAGGGTTCCTGAATTCGGGGGTTGGCGCGTATGTAGCGGTGAAGGGGCGTCGCTGCAACGGGAAGCGGGTTGTGCAGGCGCAGCGCTTCGGGTTTTCTGGCCGTGAGGGATGGAGAGTGCCGATGCGGGCGGGATTTCCGGTGGCCAGCCGGGGGATGGTGATCGGTCTCTTGGGCGGATCCTTCGATCCGGCACACGAGGGCCACGTCCACATCACCCGAGAGGCATTGAAACGCATGGGGCTGGATCAGGTATGGTGGCTTGTCACGCCGGCAAACCCGCTGAAGGCGCGGCAGCCCGCGCCGATGGCGGACAGGCTGGCGCGGGCCAGAAAGTTGATGCGGCATCCGCGTGTCAGGATCACGGCGCTTGAAGCGGAGTTGGGAACGCGGGCGACAGCGGACACGATTGACCGGCTGCGGGCCATCTATCCCGGTGTCACCTTTGTCTGGCTGATGGGGGCGGACAATCTGGTGCAGTTCCATCACTGGGGACGCTGGCGCGACATCCTTCGCAGCGTTGCGGTGGGGGTGCTGGCGCGGCCGGGGTCCGGCGTTGCCGCTCGGCTCAGCGTCGCGGCCCGGGCCTTCCGGGTGCATCGCGTGGCACGCGGTGAGACGTTGCGGGGGCACAAGCCTCCGGTCTGGGCTTTCGTGAACGTGCCAATGAACGATGCCTCTTCGACCGAGATCCGCGCCCGCGGCGGTTGGAGATCGGGGCGCTGAACGCCTTGTGAACGGCAGCGCAGCATCGTCATGCTGGAGGAATCGCCCGGATCGGCGCTATGAGCGGGGTGATGGAGGATGGATCGGTGCTGACGCGGCGGATGATGCTGGCCGGACTGCTGGCGGGGGCAGCCTTCCCCGGCTGGGGCGAGGTCATGGACAGCTCTCCCCGGCCCGTGCCCCGCGGTGGAAAGGCCGCGGCGGCGGTCGGTGCCTCGGCCGGTGATGCCGCGGCGCTGGTCGCCGCGGCGAAGCTGGGTGGCGAAGTTGCCTATGCGGTAGCCGATGCCCGGACGGGAACGATCCTCGAGTCGCGGCAACCCGATCTGCCTCTGCCGCCCGCGAGTGTCATCAAGGCGGTCACCGCCCTTTATGCGCTGGACCGGCTGGGCGCGGGCCACCGGTTCACGACCCGGGTACTGGCGACAGGGCCGGTTCAGTCGGGAATCGTGCAGGGGGACATCGTGCTTGTCGGGGGCGGCGACCCGACCCTGCAGACAGATCAGCTAGGCGATCTGGTGGCGCGGCTGGCCGGATCCGGCTGCAAGGGCGCGACCGGGCGTTTCCTGTATTGGGACGGCGCGCTGCCCGTCATGAAGGAAATCGCCGAGGATCAGCCGGTGCATGTCGGTTACAACGCTGCTGTCTCGGGGCTGAATCTGAATTTCAACCGCGTGCATTTCGAATGGAAACGTGCCGGAAGCGACTGGCAGGTGGCCGTGGATGCCCGGGGCGAAAGGTTCCGGCCCGAAGTCGGCATGGTGAGCGTGGCCATTGCCCGCCGTGATGCGCCCATTTTTACCTATGCCCCGGGCCTGGTCGAGGAATGGACGGTGGCTTCGGCGGCACTGGGCAAGGATGGCAGCCGCTGGCTGCCCGTTCGAGACCCCGGCCGATATGTGGCCGATGTGTTCAGGACGCTGGCCCTGGCGCAAGGAATCCGGCTGGAGCCGGGGGGTCGCGTCGATGCGCTGCCGGGGGGAACCGAACTCGGCCGCGTGGAAAGTGAGCCGCTTACCGTCGTCTTGCGCGACATGCTGCGCTTTTCCACCAACCTGACAGCGGAATGCGTCGGGCTGGCCGCATCGGGACGACACAATCTTGCATCCTCTGGGCAGGCCATGGCGGATTGGGTGCAGGGCAGCTTCGGTGTTCGGATGGCAATACGCGATCATTCGGGCCTTGGCGGCGCCTCGCGCGTGACGGCCTCGGCGATGATAAGCATACTTGCCCAGGCCGAACGCGAGGGACGCGGGCTGAAGCCGATCCTGCGCGATGTCGGCATGAAGGACGACAAGGGAAAGATGGTCGAACGACACCCAGTGAAGGTGCTTGCCAAGTCGGGAACGCTGAATTTCGTCTCCGGGTTGGCCGGCCATATTGTTCCGCCATCGGGGCGAGAACTTGTCTTTGCCATCTTCACCGCTGACCCGGCGCGCCGCGATGCGGTTCCTGTTGCCTTACGGGAATCGCCGGAAGGCGGAAAGGCCTGGATAGGCCGTTCCCGTCGCCTGCAGGGACAGCTGATCAACCGCTGGAGTGCGCTCTATCTCTGACCTGGCAGCGCCACGCGCCCTGATCGCCCGCAAAGAGGGGGGTCTTGCGGCAAATCGCGGGTTTTGGATCAGAGGCAGCCGTCCGGCGTCATGCGTGCGGCTGCAAGGCAGATTCGATGCGGTGGGAAAGGGAAGCCAACTTCCCTGCTAGCGGGACAGATCCAGCAGACCCAGAACCTCATCGGCAAGGCGCGCGACCTCTTCGGCTGCCCGGCTGCGTACCTCGACGGCGCCGAGCCCCTGCCCAAGTGTTTCGGCATAGACGACACGCTGACCCAGGCTTGCCTTTGCCACACCGCCAACCTCTGCCGCGGCTGCGGCAACCTGGTCTTGCAGTCTGGTTCCCGACTTGACCCGGTTCAGGACGATGACCGCGCGCCTGCCTTCCCGTTCGATCAGGTCAAAGACGCCATCCGTTGCCCACAGGTCCACCATCGACGCTGCAACCGGGACCAGAACAAGATCTGCCTCTCTCAATGCAGGTCGCAGATCGGCATCCACTTTGGGGGGCGTATCGACAATTACCAGATCGGCCTGCCGTTTCAGTTTCTCGCATTCGTATCCGACGCCCCAGGCAGAGGCTGTGGAAAGTTCCATGCCAGCCTCGCCCAACCGCTCACGTCGTGACAGGAACCAGCGGCCAAGGCTGCCCTGGGGATCGGTGTCAAGAAGCGCGATGCCGAGACCTCGGCGGCGTAGTTCGACCGCGAGGTTGACGGCAATCGTCGTCTTGCCTGAGCCGCCCTTCTGTTGCGCCACGGTCAAGACCTTGCCCATTGCGAATCCCTCTTTTGCCGCAGTGCAGCATAGCGTTTTTCGTGCGCATGGCACAGTCTGAAACGGCCCTGAGCGGCCGGGACTGTGGAAGCTCTTGGAACTCTGGGTGAAATGTGCGATGTTATGACTGCGACGTTATCTTTTCGACCACTGTCTCCGACCTTCGGCCACAGCAATCGACTTCAAGCTGACGGGGCCGGGCCGCCGCACTTCCGCGGGCGGCAGACTAGACAGGAGACTTCACGATGGCCAAAGGCACCGTGAAATGGTTCAATGAAACCAAAGGCTACGGCTTCATCGCCCCGGAAGGTGGCAAGAAGGACGTATTCGTTCACATCACCGCTCTGGAGCGCGCGGGACTGCGCAGCCTGAAGGATGGCCAACCGGTCACCTTCGACATCGAGGCAGGTCGTGACGGGCGCGAATCCGCCACCAATCTTGCCCTGGCCTGAGCCGACGACAATGGCCGGGGGCAGTGAACTGCCCCTGGTCTTCTACATGTAGGTCACGGTTGCCCTGTCGCGCAGAACGTGGTCGAAGCCGAAACGGAACGCCTCCTCCGAGACGACTTCCGGAAGGCAGACGGCAGCGCGGCGCCCCAGCGGATAGGCTGGTTCATCAAACTCGCAGCTGACCAGCATCACCCGCATCCGTGCATCGGCGGCAATCAGCGTGGCAATCGCCCGTTCGGCAGCCGCGACGCCGCCGAACCCGTCACAATCCATCACGAAAAGATCGTAGCCGAGCGGATCGCCCAGAAGCGTGTTCAGGGCCGTGTCGAAGGTAGTCTCGATGTCAAGAAGGCTGCCATATTGGGCAAGACGCCTTGCTGTGGCACCCTCGGTCTGGTCGGTAAGAAGCAGCACACGAACGCCGGGCGCAGCGGCATGAAGCGGCTTCTGGCCTGTCCCGATCAAGATGTGCACGCGCGTTGCCTCCACCAAACCTCATCATTGTCTGGACCAGCAATGCGCCTAGCATCAGCCGGAAAAAAGGAAAGTCACAGGCATTTTAGGGCGTCCGGGCCACATTCCCGTCTTGGTTGCCCAATTGGCCGTGTCTACCCTCGCTTGGGTTGCATCTGCGGCCCGTCGCGACCTTCCGGCTATTCTTGGTCACCTTGATAAACCATTTTGCGACCGATTGCAGCCCTTCCTGCGCTACAGTGACACAAGTGTGATTCGGAGCCTGCGCCATGAACCAGCACGCGAACCTGACCCACTGGAGCCTTCGCCAGGATCTTGCCGTCGCCTTTCGCTGGACTGCGCGTCTGGGGATGCATGAAGCAGTGGCCAATCACTTCTCGCTGGCCTTGAACCCGGAAGGCACACGTTTCCTGATCAATCCGAACGGGCGCCATTTCTCGCGGATCACCGCATCATCGCTGATCGAGATCGATGCGAACGACCCCGAAACCCTCTCGCGCCCGGATGCACCTGACCCTACCGCCTGGGGCCTGCATGGGTCGATCCATCGCACCTGTCCGCATGCTCGCTGCGTGATGCATGTCCATTCCATTCATGCCACGGTGCTGGCCAGCCTTGCGGACAGCCGCCTGCCGGCCATCGATCAGAACACGGCGATGTTCCATAACCGGCTGGTCGTTGACGAGCACTTCGGGGGCATGGCTTTCGAGGAAGAGGGCAAGCGATGCGCGTCTATGCTGTCCGATCCACGGATAACCACGATGGTTATGGGCAACCACGGTGTCCTGGTCATCGGCGCGACCGTTGCTGAAGCGTTCAACCGGCTCTACTATTTCGAACGTGCGGCCGAGACCTATATCCGCGCGCTGCAAACCGGGCGGCCCCTGCGCGTCCTTCCCGAGGAGATAGCCGAAAAGACGGCGCGCGAATGGGAAACCTACCCCGGCTTTGCCGATGCGCACCTGCGCGAGTTGCGCGCCATCCTGGATGAAGAAGACCCCGGCTACGCGACCTGACCGCAGGCCATCGCCGGACCCAGCTGCAGCGGAGCCGAGCATTGAGGTGCCAGAAGTGCCCGAATTTCCGTGGCAAGTCGGGTCGCGAGACCCGCTTCGGTCGTCTGACTTGGCAGGCAGGACGTTTGCATCCTGGCGCTGTCATCCCCCGCCGGCCCGGCGCCCCAAGCTTCGCAGTTGGGGGTGACCAGTTTCAGCGAACCGGCATGCCTGCTGCGCAGGGCCTCCTGCAAGGGGCGATCCACCATGTATGGGTCTGTTTCACCGCACGCAGATGGGGGGGGCGGCCATCCCGGTGAAAGCAGTATTCGCGGGGCTGTAAGACGGTCCAGCATCTCGCCCATCCGGAGCAGCCAAGTGTTGTGGACGCTGCGGGCAACCTGTGCATGCCTGCCGGCATCCATCCGTTCCAGAACCTGATGCAGATGCCGGACATAGTGGATTTCGGCAAGCTCGACCTCGGGAAACAGCGCGCGCAGGGCGGGCGTTGTGGCCACAACGCGATCGTTTCGGCGGCTGTGGACCCTATAGTACGGATTCGTAAGCGCCCCCGGCCATGGCAGCAGGATGACGACAAGCACGGCCCGGGCAGCAGTCTCAAGCAGCGCAGGGTTGGAAAGGTAGTAATCCGGCCCTGCATGCGGCGCGGCAAGGTTGACAGTCTTAAGACCCGCCGCAGACCCGACAAGTTCTGCGAAGGATTGCGCCGGATCCTCGCCAGCCAATTGCAGGCCACCCAGAAGGGCGATGAAGGGTCGTGAAGGATCGACCGGTCGCCCGGACACGGCCGGTCGTGAACATTGGTCATTGTCTGCAGCATGCTCATGCACCGTCGCACCCGCATGGATTGGCAGCATGGCCCCCCCCCCGTTCGCCATTCACCCGCCGCAAAGCCTGCCCAAGGGTGGTTGCCGAATGGCTAAAATCGGGCAGATGCCTAAACTTCTTGGCATTTCTCGCCGGCTTGCACGACTGCCGGGCAGCAGGCATAACCTGGGACGGCAGAAGGAGACGTGCGATGGAGATCAGGCAGGTGGGCGTGGTGGGCGCGGGGCAGATGGGTAACGGCATTGCCCATGTCTTCGCCTTGGCAGGCTATGACGTACTGCTGAACGACATCTCGGAAGAGAGCCTTGCAAAGGCTTTGGCCACGATCGAGCGGAACATCGAACGTCAGGTGGCGCGGGGCAAGGTGTTGCCGGCCGACAAGCGCGCGGCGATGGAGCGGATCCGTACCACACTGAAACTGTCCGATCTGGGGCAATGCGATCTGATCATCGAGGCCGCGACCGAACGTGAAACGGTGAAGCAGGCAATCTTCGAGGATCTCATCCCGCATCTGAAGCCCACGACGATCCTGACCTCTAACACCTCGTCGATCTCTATCACCCGGCTGGCCAGCCGTACCGACCGGCCGGAAAAGTTCATGGGCTTCCATTTCATGAACCCCGTCCCGGTGATGCAACTGGTGGAACTGATCCGCGGCATAGCCACCGATCAGGAAACCGTCGATACCCTGCACGAGGTCGTCCGTCGCCTGGGCAAGACCGCCGCCCATGCCGAGGATTTCCCTGCCTTCATCGTCAATCGCATCCTGATGCCGATGATCAACGAGGCGGTCTATACGCTGTATGAGGGCGTGGGCTCGGTGCAGTCGATCGACCAGTCGCTGAAGCTGGGCGCCAACCATCCGATGGGCCCGCTGGAGCTTGCCGATTTCATCGGGCTGGACACCTGCCTTGCGATCATGAACGTGCTGCACGAGGGGCTGGCGGATACCAAGTATCGACCCTGCCCGCTGCTGACCAAATATGTCGAGGCCGGCTGGCTGGGCCGCAAGACGCAGCGGGGGTTCTACGATTATCGCGGCGAGGTGCCGGTGCCGACGCGGTGATCCTGACGGTCGGGTTCCAGCGCACCTCATTTCAGGCTGTCTGACTGAACCAGACGCTTGATGGCGACAGCCCCGTGATCAGGCCCGGAGGCCCGGACAGGGCGGCCGCAAGCCTTCCCGGCAAGGATTCATGGCAAACCGTGCGACGCCAACTGGCCCGCCCCGACCCGACCATACGGATACTGCACTGCCGCACCTGGGCCGCGTGCGGTCTGGCTGCCGTCCGAGATGCCGAAGGACACGGAGACAAGTGCTGCGTTCCGGGCTCAAGGCCCCCAGCACCCGGGATCGAAACCCGCGATCGGGTTACAGGACCATGTGCCGCACCCTTGCCCCCCATTCGATGGCGGCGGCGTGGAGGCGGTCGATCCTCAGTTCGTGGCGCACCTCTTCCAGCATCCGAAGCTCGACCTGGCTGTGCCGACCGTCAGCGGTGACGACGTCGCAGGCCAGCGCATAGGCAGTCTCGTAAAGGCGCTCGGGCAGGGCCTCGCGGATCAGGCCGAAGAGGGCGTCGAGGCCGTCTTCCTCTTCGAACAGGTCGAACACCGTTCGGGTGACGCGCTGGATCCGATCGGGGTCATATTCGGCGAAGATCGGCATGTGGTTGACCATGCGGGTAATGGCCACCAGTTCGGCCGTCCGCACATCCTGATCGGCGGCGGAACAGGCGACCATCACGGCGACGAGCGCGTCTTGCGGAGACATGGCGGGTGTGTCGGACATTGGGGCCTCGGCTGCGGTTTGCGGCAGATTATTGACGGGGGGGCGGTGGGGCAATAGAGGACGGCGGGTCACGGGCACAGGGTCCGGGGCGTTTCAGGAGTGGCGGACATGACTTCCCTGCGCGATGCGGCGATGAATTCGAAGGCCTGGCCTTTCGAGGAGGCGCGCGCCGTGCTGAAACGCTATGGCGGCAAGGAGCCTGAAAAGGGCTATGTGCTGTTCGAGACGGGCTATGGCCCATCGGGCCTACCGCATATTGGCACTTTCGGGGAAGTGGCCCGGACGACGATGATCCGCCGCGCCTTCGAGATCATCAGCGACATTCCGACCCGGCTGATCTGTTTCAGCGATGACGTGGACGGGATGCGCAAGGTGCCTGACAATGTTCCGAACCAGGAAATGCTGCGGCAGCACATGCAGAAGCCGTTGACCAGTGTTCCCGATCCTTATGGGGAGTTCGAGAGCTTCGGCCACCACAACAACGCGATGCTGCGGCGGTTTCTGGATACGTTCGGCTTCGAATACGAGTTCATCAGCGCGACCGAGTTCTACAAGTCGGGCCGGTTCGACGACACGCTGCGGCTGGCGGCGGAGCGGTATGAGCAGATCATGGAGATCATGCTGCCGTCCTTGCGGGAGGAGCGGCAGCAGACCTACAGCTGCTTCCTGCCGATCCACCCCGAGACGGGGCGCGTGCTTTACGTGCCGATGAAGCATGTGGACAAGCGCGACCACACCATAACCTTCGACGACGAGGAGGGGCGCGAGTGGACGCTGCCCGTCACCGGGGGCCATGTGAAGCTGCAGTGGAAGCCGGACTTCGGCGCCCGCTGGGCCGCGCTTGGCGTGGATTTCGAGATGTACGGCAAGGACCACAGCACGAACACGCCGATCTACGACGGGATCTGCGAGGTTCTGGGCGGACGGAAGCCGAACCATTTCACCTATGAGCTGTTCCTGGATGAGAAGGGACAGAAGATCTCAAAGTCGAAGGGCAACGGGCTGACCATCGACGAATGGCTGACATATGCGGCGACGGAAAGCCTGTCCTATTTCATGTATCAGAAGCCGAAGACGGCCAAGCGGCTGTGGTGGGACGTGATCCCGAAGGCGGTGGACGAATATCACCAGCAGCTCAAGGCCTTTCCGGAGCAGAGCCTGGAGCAGCAGGTGAACAATCCGGTCTGGCACATCCACAACGGCAAGCCGCCGGAAAGTCGGATGGTGGTGAGCTTTGCCATGCTTCTGAACCTGGCCTCGGTCGCGGCGGCAAAGGACGCGGCGGGGCTGTGGAAGTTCATCCGCCGCTATGCCCCGGAGGCGAGCCCCGAGACGCATCCCGACCTGGATGCCGCGGCGGGCTATGCCGTCCGCTACTTCGCAGACAAGATCGCGCCGAGCCGTCATTTCCGGCTGCCCACCGAAAGGGAACGTGCGGCAATGGAGGATCTGGTGGCGCGGCTGAAGGTCTGGGACGGGGGGCTGGACGACGAGGCCTTGCAGTCGATGGTCTTCGCGGTTGGCAAGGATCACGGGTTCGAGCCGCTGCGCGACTGGTTCAAGGCGCTTTACGAGGTGTTGCTGGGCGCGTCGGAGGGTCCGCGTTTCGGAGGCTTCATCGCGCTTTACGGCGTGGAGGAAAGCGTGGCGCTGATCGAGCGCGGTTTGCGGGGCGAACTTGTCGGCTGAGCCGAAACACGCGCGAGGCTGATATGCCGCTTTCCGACCCGGATCAGCGGGACCGGTGCCAGAGCTTGAGCCACGCAACCCAGGTATCAGCCATGGCTTCCGGGTCGCCGGCCAGAAGGCGGTCGCTGGCGGGGAATGCCCTGGCCAGGATGTCCGACCGGGCCTGGTCGATCTGCGCCTGAACCAGATCGCGCGCCGGGCCGGGCAACAGATCCTCGGGCAGGACGGCCAGATGGTTGGCCAGGATGGCCAGATCGTTATGGTTGCCTAGCGCCTCGCCCAGGGCGTCGGCCTCTGCCGTGAGAACGCGGAAGAGGTCGGGCCATACCGGAACGACCAGGCGGGTCTGATACCAGAGATCCTTCACGCGCTTGCGCCACTCGTGGACAAGATCGGCGCGTTCTGGCGCCTTGCGCGCGGCGTCGCAGGCCTGACGCGCCTTCCGGCGGGTGCGGGCGAGGCCATCCTTCAGCGCGCGATGCGGTTTGCCCTGCAGCCGCCAGGTGGCCGCCTGATCCCTGAGGTCCGACAGCCTTTCGGAAAGACCGTGCGGGATGTCCTGTGCAGGGGCGAGACTGTCGGCGACGAGGCGGATGCGCAAGGGCTGCAGGGCTTCGGGCGGTTCCGGGAAGAGGCGGTCGAACGTTGCCAGACGCACGGCCGCGTCACGCCGGGCAGAGAGTGCGGCCGCCACCTCGCGCAGGACGGCGTTGGCGGCGGGCTGTTCGGGCAGGGCCGAACGGAAGAGCCGTAGCAGGGCACGGGTCTTCTTCAGATTCTTGCGGATGCCATGAATGGCCTCGGGCGCAGGGACAGCCTCGAAGCGGTTCAGCGCTGTCGAAAGTTCCTCCGTCGCGATCCGGCGAAGGCTGTGATCGGGCGAGCGGTCGTCGCGGTGGAAGGCATAGGCCATGTAGTGGCTCCTGCGGCGGTTGGTCAGGCGGTCTTGCGGTCGATGTGGGGCCAATCCGCCGCCGTCGCAAGCAGGGCTTGGCAGGTCGTGGTTGCAGCCTAGCTGACAGGTACGCAGTCCGGAGGGCCCGATGATGCGATCCCTTATTCTTGGATCCACCCTTGTCCTGGGCCTGAGCCTGGCCGCAGATGCGCAGGAGGGCCCGATCCGCGAGACGATCCGGCGACAGATAGAGGCGTTTCAGGCCGACGATTTCGCCCGCGCCTTCACATTCGCCAGCCCGACGATCAAGGGCATCTTCGGCACGCCTGAGAATTTCGGCGAAATGGTAAAGAACGGCTATCCCATGGTCTACCGCCCGGCCCAGGTCGAGATGGGAGAGCTGCGCACTGTTGCGGGAAATCTCTGGCAGCGGGTGCACATCGTCGATCAGGCGGGGCGCGCCTGGGCGCTGGACTACATGATGGTCGAGACGCCCGAGGGCTGGCAGATCAATGCCGTGCACATCCTTCCGGCGCCGGAGGTTGGCGCCTGAGGCGGTCAACCTTGCCCCGCTCGTTGCCCCTCTCCCCACAAGGGGGAAGGGCGTCACCGGGATGGAACGGCGTTGCGCGGCAGTCGCGCTGGCGCGCGGCGGTCTGAGAGTGGCTTAAGCCTTCCCTGCTACCTCGTCATGCCCAAGGCGGCGCGGTTACCGGGGTCTTTCCCTCCCGCTTCGCCCTTGGCATGGCGCAGAGCGAGGCGAGGGAATTCTCAGATGAACAAGGCAATCACCGACGGGCTGGTCCTGATGCCGCCGCCGTTCTCGGCCGGGCTGAACCTGTGGTCGCGCGAGGACGGGACGCCCGGATCGGCGTCGTATCAGGGCCAGCCAAACGCAGCGCTGGTAACGAATGACCAGGATTTCGCGGGCTGTCTGGAATTGCAGAAGACCGAAGCAACGCAGCGGCTGCGCAGCTTTGCCCAGACGCCGATCCAGCCGGGTCTGTATCTGCGTGTCTCGGCGCGGGTCAAGGCGGTGTCGGGGAACCTGCCTTCGGTGCGCATCGCCGCCTGGGCGGGGGATGTGAACGGGCAGAATGTGGCGACTGTCGTGCAGGAGGGATCCTCGGTCGCGCTGACAGGCTATGGCGAGGTTGTGACGGTCAGCGCGATCATCTCTCCGGCCAGGCGGACGGGCGTGGATCTGGCATGGACCACCCAGGTTGCATATGCCCATGTCGGGCTGGATCTGACCGGGCCGAACGGCGGGGTGGTGCGGATCGACGATCTGGTGGTCGAGGATGTGACGAACATCTTCATCCGCAAGCTGATGGACTGGGTCGATGTGCGCGACTACGGCGCGCTGGGCAACGGGACAGCGAATGACAGCGCGGCCTTCCTGGCTGCCGATGCAGATGCGCAGGGACGGGCGATCCTGGTGCCTTCGGGTGTATTCCGGTTGAACAGCAACGTCACGATCAACAGCCGGATCCGGTTCGAGGGAACGGTGTCGATGCCGTCGAACCGTCGGCTGGTCCTGACGCGGAATTACGACCTGGACACCTACAGCCAGGCCTTCGGGTCCGAGGTCGAGGGGTTCCGCCGCGCGATGCAGGCGCTGTTCTACTTCACCGACCATGTGACACTTGACCTGTCCGGGCGCCGGGTCGATCTGACCGAACCGCTGGACGTTGCAGCAGTGGCGGGGCTGACCAACTTCAGCACCCGCAGGGTGGTGCGCAACGGGTCGCTGAATGCCGTTCCCGGGCCGGGGTGGCAGACAGAGGAATTCACGTCGGTCGCGACCTATTCGCCGGCGAACAACCTGGTCCTGACCGGTGTGGCGAACGTCGCCAGCATCCCTGTCGGTTCGCTGGTGATCGGAACGGGCGTCGGGCGAGAGGTCTATGTGCGGTCGAAGAACGTGGCCGCGGGAACGATCGAGCTGAGCCAGCCCCTGTGGGGCGCAGCGGGGACGCGGCCCTACACCTTCCGCCGGTTCAAGTACATGCTGGATTTCAGCGGCTTCGATCTGTTGTCCCGCTTTGAACTGGAGGATATCGAGTTCTTCGGGCAGGGGGTCTGTTCGGGGGTCATGCTGCCGGTGACCGGGGCGACCATGCGCTTCGTGTCGTGCAGCTTCAACCGGCCGCGGGATCGCGGAATCACCTCGATCGGCACGGGCTGTCAGGGCATGTTCGTGGACATGTGCCAGTTCCTTTCGAACGAACAGGCACTGAACGCGGTGGACCGGACCACGATCGCGCTGAACATCAATGCGAACGATACCAAGCTGCGCAACAATCGCGTGGTGCGGTTCGCGCATTTCGCGGTTGTGAACGGCACGGGCCATCTGATCCATGCCAACCACTTTTTCCAGGGCGACGAGAATCCCGCCGGCCTGCGCCGTGCCGGACTGATCTTCACGCAGACCAATGTCTCGACAGTGGTGACGGGCAACTACATCGACAACTGCTTCATCGAATGGGGCAACGAGCATGATTCGGCGCCCGAATGGGATGGCGAGTTCTCGTTCGGCGGGCTGAACATCGTGGGCAACGTGTTCATCGCGTCGAACACCAGCAGTTCCTTTCGCTGGCTGGTGGTGCGTCCCTACGGGCCGGGGCACTATCTGAACGGCTTCTCGCTGGTGTCCAACAGCTTCCGCGTGTTCAATGCCACGATCGATCGGGTCGAGATGGTCGATACCAGCCTTGCCATGCTGGATTTCGCCAGGTCGCGCAACGTGCGGGTCGAGGGGAACAGCTTCAACAACGTGGCGCAGGGCATTCTGAACCCGGTGATCGTGACCCATACACAAAACACCGCAGCCGAGACCTGGAATGTCAGCGCGGGCGGGTTCATTCCGTTTGGCGCGCGGATCAGGATGGTCGAATCGGTGCAGCCCGAAGGCACGATCAGCACAAGCTCCAACGCGGCGCGTTACATGTTTCCGAACGCGACCCCCGGAACCGGCACCCAGGGCAACGAGGCGCAACTGCGCTGGGGCGAGGCGGTTCGCGGCAAGGCGATCGTGACAATGCGGATGGACATGCCGGCCTGAGCGAAGTGTCGAGGCTCGGGATGCCTGACCGGGTCATCGGACGGTGCCGGTGCACCGGCTTGACCTTTTCGAACACGGGCGGTCCTTCGGGGCCGCCCGAGCCACATCACAGATCCTCAGGTGCCAGTCGGAAGGCCCGGGCGAAGCCGCCGTTCAGAAGTGCCGAGACCGGGGTCAGCCGGAAGAAGGCAAAGTCGGGCAGGTCGATATAGGCCCGGGCCTTCGGGTTGCGGTCCAGCCAGCGGGCGCGGATCGCGGGCAGGGCCGGATCGTCTGGCGCAACGCAGGCCGCGCGGGCGCGGATCATCAGACGGGGATGGGTCAGAGGATCACCCTTGGGCCCGACCTCGCCCAGCATCAGCGCACAATCGGGCCGGTCGCGCAGGGCGCGGAAATGCGGCGCGAGGCCCGAGACAAGGGTCAGCATCCCGGCCTCGGGGTCGCGGGCGAAGGCGATACGGCTGATTCCGGGCATCCCGGTGTCGGGGTCGGTCCATGCAAGGGCGGCGTGAGCCAGCGACAGAAGGTCGCGCGCCAGCCGCAGCGCCTCGGCATCGGCGGGCTGCACGGGATCGGTACGGGTGGGGTGGTCGGACATCGGGGCTTATCGCGGTTGACAAGGTGCGGGTCGAAGAGTCTGATGCGCTCATTCACACTGACATGTCAGCGATTACTGGCGCCATCCTTCGCCCGGACACGATCATGACCCACGCCCCTTCCGGCCGCAATGACCGGACCGAATTCCTGCCGAAGCTTTGGACCGTCTGGCGCGAGGGCTATGGTCTTGCCGACCTGCGGGCCGATGTGATGGCCGGCCTGACGGTGGCGATCGTGGCCCTGCCCCTGTCGATGGCAATTGCCATCGCCAGCGGGGTCGGGCCGGAGCGGGGGTTGTACACGGCCATCGTCGGCGGGTTCCTGGTCAGCGCGCTGGGCGGTTCGCGCTATCAGATCGGGGGGCCGGCGGGGGCCTTCATCGTGCTGGTTTCGGCCTGCGTCATGACTATCGGGCTGCAGGGGCTGATCCTGGCGACCTTCCTGTCGGGTTTTGTGCTGATCGCGGCGGGGCTGCTGCGGTTTGGCACCTATATCCGTTACATCCCCTATCCGGTAACGGTGGGCTTCACCGCCGGCATCGCGGTCATCATCTTCGCCAGCCAGCTGCGCGAGATGTTCGGGCTGAGCCTGTCCGGAGGGGAGCCGGCCGAGATCCTGCAGAAGGTGCAGGCGCTATGGGCTGCAAGGGGGACGGTGACCCCGTCGGCGGTTGCAGTGGCGGCGCTGACGGTGGCGGCGATCGTGGGGCTGAAGCGGCTGCGTCCCGGCTGGCCGGGCATGCTGGTTGCGGTGGCGCTTGCCTCGCTTGTCGTGGCCGTGCTGGACCTTCCGGTGGAAACCATCGGCACCCGGTTCGGGGCGCTGCCGAACATGCTGCCCATGCCGGCACTGCCAGACCTGGGCTGGGCCGAGGTGCAGGCGGCGCTGCCCTGGGCGATGAGTTTCGCGTTGCTGGGTGCGATCGAGTCGCTGCTGTCAGCGGTAGTCGCTGACGGCATGAGCGGGGCGCGGCACCGGTCCAACGCAGAACTGGTGGCGCAGGGCGTGGCCAACATCGGCTCGGCCGTGTTCGGCGGGTTCTGCGTGACCGGCACCATCGCGCGGACGGCGACGAACGTGCGGGCGGGCAGCCGGGGGCCGGTCTCGGGCATGCTGCATGCACTGTTCATTCTGGCGTTCATGCTGGTCGCGGCACCGTTGGCAGCTTACATCCCGCTTGCCGCCTTGGCGGGCGTGCTGGCAGTGGTGGCCTGGGGCATGGCAGAGCGGCACGAGTTCGTGGCCCTTCTGCGGTCGTCGCGCGGGGATGCCATGGTGGTCAGCGTGACCTTCCTGCTTGTCGTCTTCCGCGATCTGACCGAGGGCATCATCGTCGGCTTTGCGCTTGCCGGGATCGTGTTCATCAAGCGGATGTCCGAGGGCACGGCGATGCGCCCCCTTGCGGAACATCAGGTCACTGCGCGCGAGGATCGTGTCGTCTATTTTCTTGAGGGGCCCTATTTCTTCGGTGCGGCCGCGCAGCTGGGCGGCGTGCTGGACCGGATAGCCGAGGCCCCGCGCGCCCTGGTTCTGGACATGTCAGGCGTGCCGCTGATCGACAGTTCGGGGGCGCGGAGCTTCCATACGCTGGCCGCCCGGGTGCGACGGCGGGGCGGGCAGCTTTATCTTGTGGGCCTCCGCGACAGCCTGCGGCGGCAGCTGGAGGCACAGGGCCTGGGCGAGCCGGAAGTGCGCTTCCTGCCCGATGTCGCGGCGGTGGACCGGATCCTGGATCGGGCGGTCGAATCAAACTGACCCAGACAGAAGGCGAGCGCGCCGCGTCCGAACCTTTCCGGGACGGGAATGGCCCCTTCACGCCGCCGTGAACGGCAGGCATTTGAAATTGAACGCATTCCCCGACGCGATTTTCACGAATTTGCAGAATTGACGATGATTCCGTCAAGTAATTTACAGAATTATTCATGATAATTATGGGGTTACGATTTTCTTTACGAAGTGCTATCCTGCTTGCGGTAGAGAGCATTCCGCGCCTCGCGGAGCGACGCAGAGCGATGGGGTCTTTGGCCGGACCCCGTCGAGAGGAGGACCGCCATGACCGACCAGACTGCCCTGAAATCCGTCTACCCGGCTTCGCCCGACTTCGTGGCGAAGGCGCATGTGGATGCCGCCACCTACGAGGCACTCTATGCAGAGTCGGTGCAGGATCCGGACGTGTTCTGGGGCCGGGAGGGGCTGCGGCTGGACTGGATAAAGCCCTACACCAGGGTGAAGAACACCTCGTTTGCGCCTGGCAACATCAGTATCAGGTGGTTTGAGGACGGGGTGCTGAACGTCAGCGCCAACTGCATCGACCGCCACATGCTGACCCGCGCCAACCAGACCGCGATCATCTGGGAGCCGGACGATCCGAAGGAACCCGCCCAGCACATCACCTATGCGCAGCTGCTGGAAAACACCTGTCGCGTTGCTAACGTGCTCAAGGCGCACGGTGTAGGGAAGGGCGACCGGGTCATTCTCTACATGCCGATGATTCCCGAAGCAGCCTATGCGATGCTGGCCTGCACCCGGATCGGGGCGATCCATTCGGTGGTGTTCGGCGGCTTCTCTCCCGATGCGCTGGCCAACCGGATCAACGACTGCGAGGCGAAGGTCGTCATCACCGCCGACTGGGCCCCGCGTGGTGGCAAGAAGACGGGGTTGAAAGACAATACCGACAAGGCGCTTCTACACTGTTCGGACAAGGTCAAGGTGCTGGTGGTCAAGCGCACCGGCGACCAGACCAGCTGGGTCGAGGGGCGCGACTTCGACCTGACGGCGGAGATGGCCGCGGCCAAGCCCTATTGCCCCTATGTCGAGGTCGGAGCGGAAGACCCGATGTTCATTCTTTACACCTCGGGTTCGACCGGCAAGCCGAAGGGTGTGGTGCATACGACGGGGGGGTATCTGGTCTATGCCTCGATGACGCACCAGATCACCTTCGACTACCATGATGGCGACATTTTCTGGTGCACGGCGGACGTGGGCTGGGTTACCGGGCACAGCTACATCGTCTATGGCCCCTTGGCCAACGGAGCGACGACGCTGATGTTCGAGGGCGTGCCGACCTACCCCGATCCGGGCCGGTTCTGGGAAGTCTGCGCCAAGCACAAGGTCAACCAGTTCTATACCGCGCCGACAGCGATCCGGTCGCTGATGGGCCTTGGCGCGGAGTGGGTTGAAAAGCACGACCTCTCCAGCCTGAAGCTTCTGGGCTCGGTGGGCGAGCCGATCAACCCGGAAGCGTGGAGCTGGTACAATACCCATGTCGGCAAGGGCAAATGCCCGATCGTCGATACCTTCTGGCAGACGGAAACCGGCGGGCACATCATCACGCCCATTCCAGGCGCGATCCCGCAGAAGCCGGGTTCTGCGACAAAGCCCTTCTTCGGCGTCAAACCCGAGGTTCTGGATCCTGCCACAGGCAAGGTGCAGGGCGAAACCGCGACGGAAGGCGTGCTTTGCATCACCGACAGCTGGCCCGGGCAGATGCGCACGCTGTGGGGCGACCATCAGCGGTTCGAGGAAGCCTATTTCAGCCAGTACAAGGGCTATTACTTCACCGGCGACGGCTGCCGCCGCGACGAGGATGGCTATTACTGGATCACCGGGCGGGTCGATGACGTGATCAACGTCTCGGGCCACCGGATGGGCACGGCCGAAATCGAAAGCGCGCTGGTGGCGCACGAGGCTGTGGCCGAAGCTGCCGTCGTCGGCTATCCGCACGACATCAAGGGGCAGGGCATCTATGCCTATGTCACGCTGATGAAGGGGATCGAGCCCAGCGAGGATCTGCGCAAGCAGCTGGAAGCCTGGGTGCGCCAGGAGATCGGCCCGATCGCCAAGCCCGACCTGATCCAGTGGGCGCCGGGCCTGCCCAAGACGCGTTCGGGCAAGATCATGCGCCGCATCCTGCGCAAGATCGCCGAGAACGACTTCGGGTCGCTGGGCGATACCTCGACGCTGGCCGATCCGTCGGTGGTGGACGATCTGATCGCCAACCGGATGAACCGGGGCTGACGATGGCGCCGGTGATCATCCTTCTCGGACCGCCCGGAGCGGGCAAGGGCACCCAGGCACGGATGCTGGAAGAGGACTTCGGTCTCGTCCAGCTTTCCACGGGTGACCTTCTGCGCGCCGCGGTGGCGGCCGGAACGGAAGCGGGCAACAGGGCGAAGGCGGTGATGGAGGCCGGGCAGCTGGTGTCGGACGACATCGTGCTGGCGATCCTGAAGGACCGTATGGCGCAGCCCGATGTGGCCAAGGGCATCATTCTGGACGGCTTTCCGCGCACTACGGGTCAGGCCGCAGCGCTGGATCGGCTTCTGGCCGAGACCGGGCAGAAGGTGACTGCCGCGATCAGCCTTGAGGTGGACGATGACGCGATGGTTGCCCGTGTGTCCGGCCGCTACACCTGCGCTGCCTGCGGTGAGGGCTATCACGACGAGTTCAAGCAGCCCGCGCAAGCCGGGGTCTGCGACAAATGCGGCGGCACAGCGTTCAAGCGCCGCGCCGACGACAATGCCGAAACGGTGCGCGAAAGGCTGCAAGCCTATCACGCCCAGACGGCACCGCTGATCGTGCATTACGAGTGCCAGTCAGTGCTGGAACGGGTGCCGGCGATGGGATCCATCGACGGCATCCGTGCCATGCTGGCCGACATCGTGGGGCGCGTCTCAGCCTGACGGGAGGGGCCGTTCCCCTGGATCCCCCGGGGGTGCGGAAAACAAACAAGGGAGAGTACTCATGGCAGACAAATCATCTGCCAACGCCTATTGGGCAGCGAACGTCCGGATCATCCTGATTTCTCTGGCGGTCTGGTTCATCTGCTCCTTCGGGCTTGGCATCCTGCTTCGGCCTGCGCTGAAGGGCATCATGGTCGGCGGCGCCGACCTGGGCTTCTGGATGGCGCAGAACGGGTCGATCTACGTCTTCATCGCGCTGATCTTCATTTATGCGAAGATGATGAACAAGGTCGACCGCGAACACGGCGTGGAAGAATAGGGGGAACGGGACAGATGGATCAGTTTACCCTCAACCTGATCGTCGTTGGCATCACCTTTGCCATCTACATCGGGATCGCGATCTGGGCCCGGGCGGGCTCGACCGCGGAATTCTATGCAGCCGGTCAGGGTGTGAACCCGATCATGAACGGCATGGCGACGGGCGCGGACTGGATGTCGGCGGCCTCGTTCATTTCCATGGCGGGGATCATCGCCCTGGCCCCCGTCGGCGGCTACACGCAGTCGGCCTTCCTGATGGGCTGGACCGGCGGCTATGTGCTGCTGGCCATGCTGCTTGCACCCTACCTGCGCAAGTTCGGCAAGTTCACCGTGCCGGAATTCGTCGGTGACCGTTTCTATTCCAAAACGGCACGACTGGTGGCGGTGCTCTGCCTGATCGTGATCTCGGTCACCTACGTTATCGGCCAGATGCGCGGCGTGGGCGTGACCTTCTCGCGCTTCCTGGAAGTCTCGACCGATATGGGCCTCTACATCGGCGCTGCCGTGGTGTTCGCCTATGCCGTGCTTGGCGGCATGAAAGGGATCACCTACACCCAGGTTGCCCAGTACATCGTGCTGATCATCGCCTACACGATCCCGGCGATCTTCATCTCGCTGTCGCTGACCGGCAACTTCCTGCCGCAGCTTGGCCTGATCGGCGGCTATGCGCCGCAGGGTGGCGAAATCTCGATGCTGGCCAAGCTGGACCAGGTGGTCACGGAACTGGGCTTCACCGCCTATACCGCCGACACGACGAACATGTTCAACATGTTCCTCTTCACCATGGCCCTGATGATCGGGACCGCGGGCCTGCCGCACGTTATCGTGCGCTTCTTCACCGTGCCGAAAGTGGCTGACGCGCGGTCGTCCGCCGGCTGGGCGCTGGTGTTCATCGCGCTCTTGTACACCGTGGCTCCGGCTGTGGGCGCGATGGCCCGTCTGAACCTGACCACCACCTTCTGGCCCGGCGCCAAGGAAGGCTCGGCCCTGTCGGCCCCGGCCCTGTCGCTGGCCGACATCGACAGCAAGCCGGAGCTGAGCTGGATCAACACCTGGAAGGCGACCGGCCTGCTGGAGTTCAGCGACAAGAACGGCGACGGGATGATCCAGTACTTCAACGAGCCGAAGGCGGTGGCGGACGCCAACAAGAAGCTGGCCGAGGCCACCAAGGCCCTGGCGGATGCCCCTGCGGATGCCGACAAGACCCCGCTGGAAGCCGCCGTTGCCGAAGCCACCACGGCGCGTGACGCCGCGCTGGCCGAAGCGAAGCTGGGCGACAAGACCCTGGCCGAACTGGGCTTTGTCGGGAACGAAGTCACCAAGGTGGACAACGACATCATGGTGCTGGCGAACCCGGAAATCGCGGCCCTGCCGGGCTGGGTCGTGGCGCTGGTCGCCGCGGGTGGTCTTGCCGCCGCGCTGTCCACCGCCGCGGGCCTGCTGCTGGCCATTTCCTCGGCCGTCAGCCACGACCTGATCAAGGGTGCGATCAACCCGAACATCAGCGAGAAGGGCGAACTTCTGGCCGCCCGGATCTCGATGGCCTTCGCCATCGCCCTGGCCACCTACCTTGGCCTCAACCCGCCCGGCTTTGCCGCGCAGGTGGTGGCCCTGGCCTTCGGTCTGGCGGCAGCCACGATCTTCCCGGTCCTGATGATGGGGATCTTCTCGAAGCGCGTGAACACCGCCGGGGCCATCACCGGGATGCTGGCCGGTCTGGTCTTCACCTCGGTCTACATCTTCCTCTACCTGGGCTGGTTCTTCATCCCCGGCACGAACGTGTATCCGAACACGCCCGACCAGCACTTCTTCGGCATCTCGCCCCTGTCGATCGGCACGATCGGCGCCGTGGTGAACTTCGTCGTCGCCTATGTGGTCTCGATGGCCACCAAGGCTCCGCCGCAGCATGTGGTGGACCTGGTGGAATCGATCCGCGTGCCGAAAGGCGCCGGCAAGGCCGTGGCCCACTAAGCCCTCTGCGCCTCCGGGGAAACCCGGGGGCGCACCCCTTCAACCGGGCGCAGGATCATGGATCAGGACAGCAATCCGCTTCTGGCCTTCCTGGAGACGGTGCATCCCTACGACAGCCTGCCGCGGGACGAGATGGCGCGCGTCGCCGCCTCCTTCAGCCGCAGGCATTACGACGACGGCGCAATGATCTACACCGCCGGCGAACCGCTGACCGGGATCTTCCTGATCCTCGAAGGTTCGGTCGAGGTGCTGGAACCTTCGGGCGGCCTGGTCTCGCTGCTGGGCCCGCGCAACAGTTTCGGCGAACGCGGTCTTATGCGCGACGGCATGGCGGTGACGACGGCGCGCGCCAACGGCGGGGCAGAGATCCTGATGCTGCCCGCGGCAGAGTTCCGCCGCCTGATCGCTTCCTATCCTGCCTTCGAACGCTTTTTCCACCGTGGCCGGCATCAGGAAAGCCGCGAGGCTGACATCTCGACCCGCAAGGTGGGCGACCTGATCGCCCGCACACCGATCTCGGTGCCCCCCGAAACGACGATCCGGGCGGCCGCCGAACGGATGCGGGCGGCGCATATCTCCTGCCTCGCCATCACCGAGGGCGAGCAACTGGTCGGCATCGTCACCGCGCGGGATTTCGTCAACAAGGTGCTGGCCGAGGGGTTGGACCCGGCCGCGCCAGTCAGCGCGGTCATGGCGCGCGATCCGATGGTGCTGACGCCGGACAGCCTGGGGTCGGACGTGCTGAACCGGATGCTGGAGCACCGGATCGGGCATCTGCCGGTGGTCGAGGACGGCCGGCTGGTCGGCATGATCACCCAGACCGATCTGGTGCGGTTCCAGGCGGTCAGCTCGGCGCTTCTGGTGCGGGATGCGGCCACGGCGCAGAGCGTGGCCGAACTGGCCGAGACCACCGCCCGCATCCCGCGGCTCCTCGTGCAGCTTGTGGGCGGCGGGTCGGCGCATGAGGTGGTGACGCGGCTCATCACCGACATCGCCGACACGGTGACGCGGCGGCTGCTGGCCATGGCCGAGGCCGAGCTTGGCCCGGCCCCTGTGCCCTACCTGTGGCTCGCCTGCGGGTCGCAGGGGCGGCAGGAGCAGACCGGCGTTTCGGATCAGGACAACTGCCTGATGATCGACGACGCCGCGACCGAGGCCGACATGGGCTATTTCGCCAGGCTGGCGAAGATTGTCTCGGACGGGCTGAACGCCTGCGGCTATGTCTACTGCCCCGGCGACATGATGGCCACCAACCCCCAATGGTGCCAGCGCATGGCAGTCTGGCGTGGCTATTTCCGCAAATGGGTGAACGCACCCGACCCGATGGCGCAGATGCTGGCCTCGGTCATGTTCGACCTGCGTCCCATTGGCGGGACGGCGAACCTTTACAGCGACCTGCAGGCCGAGGTGCTGGAGATGGCGGCGAAGAACTCGATCTTCGTCGCGCACATGATTTCCAACAGCTTGAAGCACACCCCGCCCCTGGGCCTTCTGCGCGGCTTCGCCACCATCCGGTCGGGGGAATACAAGAACCACATCGACCTCAAGCACAACGGCGTGGTGCCGGTGGTCGATCTGGGGCGGGTCTATTCGCTGATCGGGCAGCAGGGGGTGGTGAACACCCGCGCCCGGCTGGAGGCGGCGGTGGAGGCGGGGGTGATCTCGGACAGCGGCGGGCGCGACCTGATCGAGGCCTACGACCTGATCGCCCAGACCCGGCTGGAACACCAGGCGCGGCGGGTGAAGGCGGGCGAGAAGCCCGACAATTTCATCGCGCCGTCGGAACTTTCGGATTTCGAGCGCAGCCATCTGCGCGACGCCTTTGTCGTCGTGCGCACCATGCAATCCGCCGTGGGCCAGGCCCGCGGCGCACGGAGTTGACGCGATGGCCCTGGAACTGATCGGAGCCCTGATCGCCGCCGCCACGCTGGGCCTTCTGGCCTGGGCGCTGCGCCGCTGGCGGCCGGGCCTGCCGCGCTGGCTGGTCCCGTTTGCTGCCGCCGTCGGCCTGATCGGCGCGACCCTGGTGCTGGAATACAGCTGGTACGACCGCGTCGTGGCCGAGCTGCCGCCGGGGATCGAGGTGGTCCGCGTCGAGGAAGAAGCCATGCCCCTGCGGCCCTGGACCTATCTGAAACCGATCCGCATGCGGTTCTGGGCCATCGACCAGCGCAAGCGCATGATCCATCCCCAAGTCGGCAGCCTGCGCATGGTCCCGGTCCTGAAATTCGCCCGCTGGCGGCCGGTGGAGGACGGGCTGATCGCGGTCGATTGCGCGGGCGGACGGCAGGTGCCGGTCGTCGAAGGGGTGAAGATTTCCGAGACGGGAGAATTGACGGGGGCCGACTGGCAGCCGGCCCCCGCGGGCGACCTGTTGCAGGCTGCCGCGTGCAGGGAGGGGTAGGGCATGGACCGCAAGCCGCGCATCCTTGTGGTGGAGGACGAGGACAACATCGCCGTGGCGCTGGATTACCTGATGACGCGTGAGGGCTATGACCACGACCGCGTCGCCAATGGCGCCGAGGCGCTGCCCCGGATCCGCGAAACCCACCCCGACCTTGTTCTGCTGGACGTCATGCTGCCCGAGGTTTCAGGCTACGAGATCTGCGAGGGGATCCGCACCGACCCCTCGCTTGCGGATGTGAAGGTGCTGATGATGACGGCACGGGGCTCGGCAATCGAACGGCGCAAGGGCCTGGCGCTTGGCGCGGATGGGTTCATCTCGAAACCCTTCGAGCTGAAGGACCTGCGCGACGAGGTGCGCCGTCTGTTGGGCGGGGCGGGCTGAGGCCGTGACCGGGGCGCGACAGGGGCGTGCGGCGCTTCCCGCCCCCCCTTGTGGGGGAGGAAGAGGGAGCGGGGTCTTGACGCCCGCACCCCGGGCCCAACGCCTCCGACCGGGCGCGCCCCACCTTCGACATGGTGCCCCCCGCCTCCCGCCCCTCTCCACGGGGGGCAGGGGTGGAGCGGCAGCGGCCCTGTTGCGTCCGTGGCCAGTCGGGGGCTCATCATGCTGACGCGTCTCAGCCTGCGCCTGCGCATCTTTCTGATCTTCGCCGGTCTTGCCGGGGCGATCGTTGTCGCCACCACCCTCGGCCTCTGGCTGGGTTACAGCCGGCTGGGTGAACCGGGCGCGCTGCAGGGCTTCGTGCAGGCCGGGGTGCTGGCTGGTTTCGCGGCACTGGGGCTGGTGGCCTGGGTCTGGTATCTGTTCGACCTGCATGTGGCCAAACCCATCGAGACGCTCGCAGGTGCCTTGCGCGCCCGTGCCCATTCCGACGTGACGGCCGAGATGGACGCAGCCATCGCCCGCTATCTGGGCGATCTGGCCCCCGCCGCCCAGGCCGCCGCCCAAAGCCTGGCCGAGACGCGCAGCGCGCTGGCCGAGGCGGTGGCGCGCGAGACCCTACGGCTGGGGTCAGAGAAGGCCCGGCTGGAGGCGCTGCTGTCGGACGTGCCGGTTGGGGTGATCCTGTGTTCGGCCGACCATGCGCTGGTGTTCTACAATGGCCCGGCCGCCGACATCATCGGCACCGGACGGGCGGGGGGGCTTGAGGCGGGGCTCGACCGCAAGCTTTTCGACTACATTCATGCCGCGCCGCTGCGCCATGCACATGAGCGGCTCATGGCCACAGGCGACCCCGACGCGGTGTCGGACCTTCTTTGCACCACCACCGCAGGTGCCAGGGTGCTGGCCGCGCGGATGCGGCTTCTGGGCGAAGGCGGGGACGGCGGCTATGTGCTGACCCTGCGCGACATTACTGCCGACATGGCCGCTGATGCCCGGCGCGAAGCGATGCTTGAGGGCGCGCTCGACAGCCTGCGCCGCCCGGCCGCCGCGCTGTCCACCATCGTCGGCGTGATGCCCGAGGATGCGCTGCCCGCGCCGATGCAAGCCGCGCTGCGGGAAGAGGTCGCGCGGCTGGCGCAGGCCGTTACCCGGTTTGGCGCCGCGCGGGAGGAGGGTCAGGCCGAGGCCGCCGCCCTGCCGCAGACCCGCGCCTCGGACCTGGCGGAAGGGCTGGTCGCGCGCCTGGCCGCGCAGGGGCTGATCGTGACGGTCGAGACGGCCGACCTGATCCTGCGCTGCAACGGCTATGAGATCATCACGGTGCTTGAGCATCTGGCCCGGCACCTGGCTGACCGCGCGGTGGGCCGGCTGCACCTTTCCATCGAGGAAGAGGACAGCGGCGCGACCATCCGCCTGTCCTGGACCGGCCCCCGGATCGGCGTGGGCGAGCTGGACAGCTGGCTGGCCCTGCCCCTGTCAGAGGAAACCGCCGAACGCCCGGCGCGCGCGGTCCTGTCGGCTCATGCCACCGAGATCTGGCCCGAGACGGCGGCAGACGGCCGTCACGCGCTTTGTCTGCCGATCCGCCAGGCCCGTCGCGCGGTTGCCCGCCCGAAGCCCGTGGTGCGCAAGGTGATCTATGACTTCGATCTCCTATCCCCCGCGCGCACCGATGCGCTGGCCGATCGTCGGCTGGACCGGCTGACCTATGTCGTCTTCGACAGCGAGACGACAGGCCTCAACCCCCGTCAGGGCGACGAGATCGTGCAGCTGGCAGCCGTGCGCATCGTCAACGGCCGCCGGGTCGAGGGCGAGGTCTTCGACACGCTTGTCAATCCGGGCCGGCCGATACCTGCGGTCTCGACCGCGGTGCATGGCATCACCGATGCGATGGTTGCCGATGCGCCGCGAGTGGAAGATGTAGTGCGCCGGTTTCACAAGTTCGCTGAAGGCGCGGTGCTGATCGCGCACAATGCGCCCTTCGACATGGAATTCCTCCGCCGGCAGGAGGGGACGCTGGGCCTGCGCTTCGACATGCCGGTGCTGGACACGGTGCTTCTGTCGGCGGTGGTCTATGGCCAGCACGAGGTGCACAGCCTCGACGCGCTGGCGCACCGGCTGGGCATCGCCATCCCGGAAGAGGCGCGCCATACCGCGCTGGGCGACACGATCGCCACGGCCGATGCCTTCCTGAAGCTTCTGCCCATGCTGGCGGGCCGGGGTCTGGCTACGTTCGGCGCGGTCCTGACCGAGGTTCGCAAGCATGGCCGGCTGCTGAAGGACCTTAACTGAGCCTTCCTGTTCGACTTCGTCTGCTCATCAGGGCACCCTCGTGAGGGGGGATGCAGTCCCGAGCCTTACCCGGCGAAGGGATCGACCGGATAGCACACCCCCACCAGATACAGGCCCTGCGGCGGCGCCACGGGTCCGCAGGCCGCGCGGTCTCGCGCCTGAAGCGCAGCGCGCACATCGGCAGGGGACCAGGCGCCCGTGCCGACCCGTTCCAGCGTTCCGACGATCGAGCGGACCTGATTGTGCAGGAAGGACCGTGCGGCAAGATCGAAGCGGTATTCAATGCCGCCGGGATAGGGGTGTTCGGTAATGTCGATCCTGTCCAGCGTCTTCACCGGGCTTTTCGCCTGGCAAAGCGTTGAGCGGAAGGTGGTGAAATCATGATGCCCCACCAATTCCGCCGCGCCGGCCCGCATCGCCTGCAGATCCAGACGGTTCAGCACCTGCCAGACCAGGCCCCGGTCATGGGTCACCGGCGCGCGGCGCGCGACCAGGCGGAAGGCATAGCGCCGCCCGGTGGCCGAGAAGCGGGCATGAAAGTCGTCCGGAACGCGCGCGCAGGCGGTGATCGCCACCGGGGCGGGCCGAAGGTGCGCGTTCAGCGCCTCGGATAGCCGGAAAGGATCCCAGTCTCGGCGCAGGTCGGCATGGGCGACCTGCGCCGTGGCATGCACACCGGCGTCGGTCCGCCCGGCGGCAGCGATGCTGTGCGGGCCGGGCTCCAGCTTGGCCAGGGCCTGCTCGATGGCGTCCTGAACCGAGGGCAGGCCGCCGGCTTGGCGCTGCCAGCCCGCGAAGGGGCCGCCGTGATAGTCGATACGAAGGGCATAGCGTGGCATGCGCCCCACCTATACCGGATGGCGTGCCATGTGAATGCGCCTCGACGGCCTGCGGCCGGGCCCCCGCGTCAGCCGATCCGGTAGCTTGACGCAGTGACGCCGCCAAACAGGTCGGTGTCGTGATAGACCATGGTGGCCGGCTCGTCCTCGGCCGCGCCAAGGGCGGCAAAGAGGGGAACGAAGTGATCTTCCTGCTTGTGGCAGACGCGGGCATAGGGCGCGCTTTCCCAATGCAGAAGCCGGTCCGTGCGCTCTGCGGGCGGGGCGGCCATGGTTTCGGCCAGCCATGCATCGAAGGCTTCGGAGGGTTCCTTCGCGCCGGGGCCGAACAGGCGCAGGTTGTGGTAGGACAGGCCAGAGCCGATGATCAGCACACCCTCGTCGCGCAGCGGGGCGAGGGCGCGGCCAAGAGCGAAGTGCTCTTGCGGGTTGTAGCCCTTGCGCAGCGAGACCTGGAACAGTGGTGTGCTGGCATCGGGATACATCACATAGGCAGGCACGAAGGTGCCATGGTCGAAGCCCTGCTTGTCGTCCAGCCGAACCGGCAGGCCGGCGGCGCCGATCAGTTCGGCTGCGCGACGGGCAAGGCCGGGGGCACCGGGGGCAGGGTAGGTGATCTGGAAGGTATGAGGCGGAAAGCCGTGGTAATCATAGACCATCGGCGGCCTGGGCGAGGACATGACGGCAAAGCCATCGTCCTCCCAATGCCCAGAGATCATGAGGATCGCCCTCGGCGGTTGCGGCAGATCCTTGACCATCCGGACAAACGAGGCCTCGAGGTTCGCGAACATCGCCCGCCAGTCGGGCATCCACGGCCACGGGCCGCCGCCGTGGCTGATGAAATAGGTGGGCATGCGGGTCATGTCAGGCTCCGTCCTTCGGGTCTATCCAAGATGTCATTCTGTGACCCTTCGCGCAATTAGGCATAAATAACGTATTGAAGTGCAATTATGCACAATACTTTTCTGTCGCAGGCCGGCTGCAGTACGGGATCTGGCGCTGTTGCCGAAGGATCGGGCAGCGACATGATTCGTCCCATTCGTTCCGGCCCCGGGCCAGGCGGGCCCGCTTGCATCGGCGGGGCGGAATGGCATAGTCGGCCCCTGACCATTCAGCCGGGAGCATGACCGATGAAATCCACCCTCGCCGCCCTTCTGGGCCTCAGCCTTCTTGCCGCGCCCGCCCTTGCGCAGGATCTGCCCGATCTGGGCGGCCGCGAGGTCGTGGTGGTGACGGAAAACGCCTATCCGCCGCTGCAGTTCCTCGACAAGTCGGGTGCCGCTGTGGGCTGGGAATACGACGCGATGGCGGAAATCGCCAAGCGGCTGAACATCACCGTGAAATACGAGAACATCAGCTGGGACGCGATGATCCCGGCAGTGTCGGAAGGCCAGTACGACATGGGGATGACCGGGATCACCATCCGCGACGACCGCAAGGAGCAGGTTGATTTCTCGGACAGCTACATGACCAGCGAGATGGTGATGATGGTGCGCGGGGATGAGGAGCGCTTTTCCGATGCGGCATCGTTCGCGGCCAATCCCGACCTGCTGATGGCGGCGCAACCCGGTACGACGCCCTTCTATGTCGGGGTCTATGATGTGCTGGACGGGAACGAGGCAAACCCGCGGATCAAGCTGTTCGAGACCTTCGGCGCGGGGGTCGAGGCGCTGAAGGCGGGCGACGTCGATCTGGTGTTGACCGATGGCACCTCGGGCCAGGGCTATGTCGACGCGTCGAACGGCGGGCTGAAGATCGTGGGCGAGAAGCTGGGGACCGAGGATTTCGGCTTCATCTTCCCCAAGGGCAGCGACCTGGTCGCGCCGATGAACGCGGCGATTGCCAGCATGAAGGCGGATGGCACGATCGACGCGCTGAACAAGAAGTGGTTCCTCGAATACAAGATGGGCGAGTAAGGGCCGCCGGTCCGGGCCGTTCGGCCCGGGCCCTCTAGCATGACGCCCAACCCCAAGCCTGATGCCGACTTTCCCTGGTGGCTGGTGATCGTCGCGATCACCGGCCTGTGGCTGTTCTACGAGGTGCTGGCGGACGACGTCTATTCGGCGTCTCTGGCCGTCCTGGCCAAGGGAATCTGGATCACCGTGATCGTCACGCTGGTCGCCTATTTCGGGGCCTGCCTTCTTGGCCTTGGACTCGCGCTGGCGGGGCTGTCGCGCTGGGTCGTGCTGCGGCAGGCGGCGCGGCTGTATATCGAGGTGATGCGGGGCATCCCGATCATCGTGCTGCTTCTTTATGTTGCGTTCGTTCTGGCGCCCGCGCTGGTAACGGCCTGGAACTGGGCGTTCGTGCCGCTCGGGTTCGAGGAGGTGCGGGGGCGGGACTTTCCGCTGCTCTGGCGGGCGGTCATCGCGCTGATGCTGGCCTATTCGGCCTTTCTTGCCGAGATCTTCCGGGCAGGGCTGCAGGCAGTGGACAAGGGCCAGATCGAGGCGGCAAAGTCGCTGGGCCTGAACGGATGGCAGCGGTTCCGCCACATCGTCTTTCCGCAGGCCTTCCGCATGGTGCTGCCGCCGCTCGGCAACGATTTCGTGGCCATGGTGAAGGATTCTTCGCTGGTCAGCGTGCTGGGGGTGACGGATATCACCCAGCTGGCCAAGGTCACGGCGGCCGGCAATTTCCGCTATTTCGAGACCTACAACGTCGCGGCGCTGTTGTATCTGACGATGACCATCGGTCTTTCGCTGCTGCTGCGCCGGCTGGAGGCGCGGCTGCGCGGGCATGAGGCGCGGCAGCCTTAGTGAGCGGCCTTGTGGCCGCATGCCATTTGTCTCGTCGTGGGGCCTGCGCCCTCCTCCTCGGTTGCCGGGGGCGCTTCGGCCCCCGGACCTTTCCGAGAGTATTTGCGCAATAGCAATCCGGGGTTGCGGGGTGGACCTTGGCGAGACGGGGGCCTAGCTTCCGTCGAAAAGGAGATCTGCGATGAACGTGCTTCTGGACCGCTGGGATACCCCGTTCGGCCTGCCACCATTTGCGGCCATCCGGGACGAGGATTTCGGACCGGCCTTCGACGAGGCGTTGGCGCGGGCGCGGGCAACCATTGCAGCGATTGCCGAGGGGCCGGGCACTTCCTTTGCCGAGGTGATCGAGGCGCTGGAACTGGCGGAGGGCGATCTCGATCGGGTGGCGGGGGTATTCTACAACCTGGCGGGTGCGGACAGCAACGATGCGCGCGAGGCACTGATGCGCGATCTGGCGCCGAAGATGTCGGCCTTCTCGTCCGAGGTTACCAACAACAAGGCGCTCTGGGCCAAGATCGAAGCATTGTGGCAGGGGCGCGATGGTCTGGATCTGACGGCAGAGCAGGCGCGGGTACTGGAGCTGTATCGGCGGATGTTCCTGCGGTCGGGCGCGGCGCTGGAGGGGGCGGCGGCCAAGCGGCTGACCGAGGTCAAGGCGCGGCTTGCGGTGCTTGGGACACAATTCGCGCAGAACCTGCTGGCCGAGGAGCGGGGCTGGCACATGGAGCTGGCCGAGGCCGATCTGGCCGCCTTGCCGGCCTTCGTGCAGGATGCTGCTCGGGCGGCGGGGGCCGAGCGGGGCCTTGGCCCGGTGGTGACGCTGAACCGCAGCCTGATCGTGCCGTTCCTGCAGTTCTCGCCCAACCGCGCGTTGCGCGAACGGGCCTACGAGGCGTGGGTGGCGCGCGGGGCGAACGGCGGCGAAACGGACAACCGGGCGATTGCAGCGGAAATCCTGGCCTTGCGGGCAGAGCGCGCGCAGCTTCTGGGCTATCCCGACTTCGCGGCCTTCAAGCTGGAACCGGAGATGGCGAAGACCCCCGATGCGGTGCGCGAACTGTTGCTGCGGGTCTGGCAGCCGGCGCGGGCCAGGGCGCTGGCGGATGCGGCTGTGCTGGAAGCGATGCTGCATGCCGACGGGTTCACCGGGCCGCTGGAACCCTGGGACTGGCACTATTACAGCGAGAAACGGCGGAAGGCAGAGCATGACCTGGATGAGGCGGCGCTGAAGCCCTACCTGTCGCTGGAGGCGATGCTGCGGGCGATGTTCGACTGCGCGACGCGGCTGTTCGGGCTGGAGTTCCGCGAGATCGAGGGGCCATTCTATCACCCCGATGTGAGCGGCTGGGAGGTCACGCGCGATGGCCGCCATGTCGCGGTCTTCCTGGGGGATTACTTTGCCAGGGGATCGAAACGCTCGGGCGCCTGGTGTTCGGCGATGCGGTCGCAAAGGAAGCTTGGGGGCGATCAGCGGCCGATCGTGGTGAACGTCTGCAACTTCGCCAGGGGCGAGCCGGCCTTGCTGTCCTGGGACGATGCGCGGACGCTGTTCCATGAATTCGGCCATGCGCTGCACCAGATGTTGTCGGACGTGACCTACGGCTTCATCAGCGGGACATCCGTGGCGCGCGACTTCGTCGAACTGCCGAGCCAGCTTTACGAACACTGGCTGGAGGTGCCGCAGGTGCTGGAGGCCCATGCGCGGCACCATGAGACCGGCGAGCCGATGCCCGCCGAAATGTTGAAGCGGCTTCTGGACGCGGGCACCTATGACCAGGGCTTTGCCACGGTGGAATTCGTGGCTTCGGCCATGGTGGACCTCGAGTTCCACACCGGCCAGCCGCCCGCCGACCCGATGCAGCGCCAGGCCGAGGTGCTGGAGGCGCTGGGCATGCCGCGCGCGATCCGCATGCGCCATGCGACACCGCATTTCGCGCATGTGTTCAGCGGCGACGGCTATTCCGCCGGCTATTACAGCTACATGTGGTCGGAGGTGATGGATGCCGATGCCTTCGCGGCCTTCGAGGAGGCGGGCGATCCCTTCGACCCCGCAACCGCGGCGCGGCTGGAGCGGTACATCCTGTCGGCGGGCGGCTCCGAAGAGGCCGAGGCGCTTTATCTGAAGTTCCGCGGCAGGATGCCGGGGGTCGAGGCGCTCTTGAAGGGGCGGGGTCTTCCGGACGCGGCCTGAAGGGGCATCCGACGGTGCCCGGGCCCCCGCAACCCGGCGATGAGTTCAATGCAGCCTTGACCCCCGGGTGGACGGCTGCGTCGCCCGGGACGTGCTGGCGCTTCAGATCTGGCGCCTCAGGGCGCCGGGTGGCTGGCCGAACCGTGCGCGGAAGGCGCGGGACAGGGTCGAGGGGCTGGAAAAGCCTGTGCGCAGCGCGACCTCTGCCAAGGGGTGCCGCGTATCGGTCAGCATCCGGCGGGCGGCCTGCAGGCGCAGATCAAGTGCATGGGCCGCGGGCGTCGTGCCCAGGCTTGCCCGGAACAGGCCTTCCAGGCGGCGTGGCGAAACGCCGACCGCGCGGGCCGTGGCCGAGGCAGGTTCGGGCGCGTCGATCCGCGCCTCCATCCGCGCAAGCGCCGCAGCCACGCGGGGATCGAGGTCGGGATCGGGGCCCCGACCGATCTGCGGTTCAGACCCCTTGCGCACCGTTGCCAGAAAGCTGGCCGCAACCTGCCGTGCCAGCGCCGCGCCGTGGCGGGCGCGGATCAGATGCAGCATGAAGTCCGCAGCCGGTGCGGCACCGGAAATCGTCACCCGGTTACGGTCGATCACGAAACGGTCGGGAACCACGTCGATTTCGGGATGGGCCGCGGCGAGATCCTCCAGATCCTCCCAGTGGACAGTGGCGCGGTATCCGTCAAGAAGCCCCGCCCTGGCCAGCACCCAGGGGGCAGCATCGATGCCGCCGACCAGCCGAAAGCGCGGTGCGATCCGTCGCAGTTCGCTGATCAGCGGGCGGGTGGCCACCTCGTTCAGCCGGTATCCCGCAATAACGATCAATGCCTCGGCCCCGGCGGCATGCGCGAGGGGGCCGGAGGAGGGCAGTTCTAGCCCGCATGTCAGCGGCGCGGGACGGCCGTCCGGGGTGACGACACGCCAGCGATAGGCTTCGTTGCCGAGATGGCGATTGGCGTTGCGCAGCGGGTCGAGGGCACTGGCAACCTCCAGGATCGAGGCTTGCGGCAGCACGAACAGCGCTATCGTCAGGCTCTGGTCCGAAGGCAGAAAGATAGCGTTTTCCGTCATGAATATTTCGTAATACGCAAAGCGTGGGCTGGCAAGGCGGCTATGGTGTCGCCAACCTTTTGGGAGAAAGCCATGCCGCTGACCATGAATCGTGAGGTCTTCATCACCTGTGCCGTGACCGGATCGGGCGGAACGCAGGACCGCAGCCCGAATGTGCCGCGCAGCCCGAAGCAGATTGCCGAAAGTGCCATCGCAGCGGCCAGGGCGGGGGCTGCTGTGGTGCATTGCCACGTCCGCGACCCGGAAACCGGCAAGCCCAGCCGCAAGCTGGAATACTACCGCGAAGTGACCGAGCGCATCCGCGACAGCGACACGGATGTGGTACTGAACCTGACCGCGGGCATGGGCGGCGACATGTATTTTGACGGCACCGAGGCCATGACCCGGATGGCCGACAAGTCCGACATGTGCGGCGCGGAAGAGCGCGTGGCCCATGTCGTGGAATGCCGGCCCGAGATCTGCACGCTGGACTGCGGCACGATGAACTTCAACGAGGCCGACTATGTGATGGTCAACACGCCCGGCATGCTGCGCGACATGGCCCGGCGGATGACGGCCGCAGGCGCGCGGATCGAGATCGAGGCCTTCGACACTGGCCATCTGTGGCTGGCCAAGGAACTGGTGAAGGAAGGTGTGATCCCCGAGCCGGTGCTGGTACAGCTTTGCATGGGTGTGCCGTGGGGCGCGCCGGATGACCTGAATACCTTCATGGCGATGGTGAACAACGTTCCGCAGGGCTGGCACTGGTCGGCCTTTTCGTTGGGACGGCATCAGATGCCCTATGTTGCCGCGGCCGTGCTTGCAGGTGGCAATGTGCGGGTGGGGCTGGAAGACAACCTGTGGCTGGAAAAGGGGGTGCTGGCCACCAATGCCCAGCTGGTAGAACGTGCGGCTAACATCATCGAGAACCTTGGCGCGCGGGTCATCACCCCGGCCGAGGTGCGGGCGCGGCTGAAGCTGGAAAAGCGCGCACCGCTGGCAAGGTAGCCGCGGAACCGATCGCGGATCGGCTCCCCTCCCTTTCCCTCTTCAACGCGGGGGCGAGCGCGGAGCGGGTGCCCACGGCCTGCCATCGGAAGGTAAGAACTGCCCTTCCCCGCTTGCCGGGGATGGGCCGGGATGGGGGAACCGCAATGGGACGGGACAAATGGCGCGCAAGGTAGCGATCATCGGTGGCGGGGTCATCGGCGGCGGCTGGGCCGCGCGGTTCCTGCTGAATGGCTGGGACGTCGGGGTGTTCGATCCCGATCCCGAGGCAGAGCGCAAGATCGCCGCGGTGTTGTCGAACGCGCGGGCGGCCCTGCCCGCGCTGTCGGATGTCCCGATGCCACCCGAAGGCAAGCTCAGCTTCCACGGCACCATCGGCGAGGCGGTCGAAGGGGCGGAGTATGTGCAGGAATCGGTCAGCGAGCGGATCGAACTTAAGCACAAGGTATATGCCCAGCTGCAACAGGCCAATCCCGGCGTCCTGATCGGATCGTCGACCAGCGGGTTCAAGGCAAGCGACCTGCAGAAGGGTTCTCCTGCGCCCGAAAACATCATCGTCGCGCATCCGTTCAACCCGGTCTATCTGCTGCCGTTGTCGGAAGTCTCGGGTAGCCCGGCGAACCCGCCCAAGGTGGTCGATCGCACCGTGCAGATCATGCGCGACATCGGGATGTTCCCGCTGGTGATCCGGCACGAGATCGACGCCTTCATCGGCAACCGGTTCCTCGAGGCGGTGTGGCGCGAGGCGCTGTGGATGCTGAAGGACGGCATAGCCACGACCGAAGAGATCGACGATGCGATCCGCATGGGTTTCGGTCTGCGCTGGGGGCAGATGGGCCTGTTCGAAACCTACCGCATCGCGGGCGGCGAGGCAGGGATGCGACATTTCATGGCCCAGTTCGGCCCGGCGCTGAAATGGCCCTGGACGAAACTCATGGACGTGCCCGAGTTCAATGACGAACTGGTGGATCTTGTGGCCAGCCAGTCCGACGCGCAGTCCGGCATGTATGGCATCCGGGAGCTTGAACGCATCCGCGACCGCAACCTGGTGGGCTTCCTGCGCGCGCTGAAGGAGCGGAACTGGGGTGCGGGGAAGGTGCTGAAGGAACACGATGAACGCCGTGCCGCGGCCTTCCTTGCCGAGATGCAGAAGGGGTTGGACACGGGCCCGCAACCTGCGCCCCTGGTCATGTGGCAGGGGCAGGTGCTGCCGGGCTGGATCGACTACAACGGCCACATGACCGAAAGCCGCTACTATTTCTGCAATTCGGAAACTGTGGACAACTTCCTGCGGATGATCGGCGCGGGCATGGACTATGTAGCTGCCGGTCACAGCTACTATTCCGCCGAAACCCACATCCGCCATCTGGGCGAGGCAAAGCTCGGCGACCAGCTGCGGGGAGAATTGCAGATCATCGGCGCCGACGAGAAGCGCTTCCGCAGCTTCGTGCGGATCATGAAGGGCGAGGACTGCGTGGCGACGGTCGAACAGCTGTGCCTGCATGTCGACATGCGGGCGGGCAAGACCGTGCCGGCGTCGGTCGAGGTCTGGAAGAACCTGAAGGCCATTGCCGACGCCCACGCCGCGCTGCCGATGCCGGAAGGTGCGGGCCGGGCGGTCGGGCAGAAGAAGTGAACCGCCGGGTGCTCATCACCGCGGGCGCGAACGGAATCGGGCTGGTCATGGCCCGGGCCTTCGCCGCGCTGGGCGACCGGGTCCGGGTGACGGATGTGGACGAGGCCGCAGTGGCCGCACTGCCGGCGGGGATCCGGGGCACGGTCTGCGATGCGGCCAGCGAGGCGGCGATGGACCTCCTCTTTGCGGACATTGCGCAGGAGTGGGGCGGCCTCGCCATCGCTGTCGCCAATGCCGGGATCAAGGGTCCGACCGCCGCCATCGAGGAAATGCCGCTGGAAGGCTGGCACCAGTGCCTCGGGGTGAACCTGGACGGGGCGATGCTGCTTGCGCGCGGTGCGGCGCGGCTGATGAAACCGGCACGGCAGGGGGTCATCATCTTCATCTCCTCGACCTCGGGCCTTTACGGCACCCCGTTCCGTGCACCCTATGTGGCGGCGAAATGGGGGGTCATCGGGCTGATGAAGACCGTGGCGATGGAACTTGGGCCGCACGGCATTCGCGCCAACGCGATCTGTCCGGGTTCGGTGAACGGCCCCCGGATCGACCGGGTGATCGAGGCGGAAGCGGCGGCCAAGGGAATGACCCCGCAAGCGGTGCGGCAGGGCTATGCCTCGGGCACGGCGATGAAGCGGCTGACCGAGGCTCAGGATGTGGCCGATATGGCGGTCTTTCTGGCGTCCGATGGCGCGCGCATGGTTACAGGACAGGCGCTGGCGGTGGACGGCATGACCTACAACGTGGACCCGTGAGGACAACATGGATTTCGGACTGACCGAAGAACAAGCGATGATCGTCGCCACGACGCGGGCCTTTGTCGAGGCAGAGCTGTATCCGCACGAGCAGATGGTCGAACGCACCGGCCACCTTCCCCTGGAGCTGATCCGCGAGATCCAGCAGAAGGCGATCGCCGCCGGGCTTTACGCCGCCAACATGCCGGTCGAGGTCGGCGGGGCGGGGCTGGATACGCTGTCCTGGCTTCTATACGAAAAGGAACTGGGTCGGGCCAACTATGCCCTGCACTGGACCTGCGTCGCGCGGCCCTCGAACATCCTTCTGGCCGGCAACGCCGAACAGCGCGAGCGGTATCTGATGCCCTGCATCCGGGGCGAGACGTGGGATTGCCTGGCGATGACCGAACCCGGCGCAGGGTCGGACCTGCGGGGGATGAAGGCATCGGCCCGGCGGGAGGGCGGCGACTGGGTGTTGAACGGCACCAAGCATTTCATCAGCCATGCCGATCTGGCCGGCTTCGCCATCGTCTTCATGGCCAGCGGCGAGGAACAGACCCCGCGGGGCCCGAAGAAGCTGATCACCGCCTTCTTCGTGGACAAGGGCACCCCCGGGTTCACCGTGCGCGAGGGCTATCGCAACGTCAGCCATCGCGGCTACACCAATTCGGTGCTGGAGTTCGACGATTGCCGGGTGCCGGCTGAAAACGTGCTGGGCGAGGTCCACAAGGGGTTCGAGGTGGCCAATTCCTGGTTGGGCGCGACGCGGCTGCAGGTGGCCTCTACCTGTCTGGGCAGGGCAGAGCGGGCGCTGGCCCTTGCGATTTCCTATGCGGCCGAGCGGAAGCAGTTCGGCCAGCAGATCGGCAAGTTCCAGGGGATCAGCTTCAAGCTTGCGGACATGGCGATGGAGCTGAAGGCGGCCGAGTTGCTGACGCGCGAGGCGGCCTGGAAGTACGACCAGGGCACGGTGACCGATGGCGACATGGCCATGGCCAAGCTGAAGGCGACCGAGGTGCTGGCGATGATCGCGGACGAGGCGATCCAGATCCATGGCGGGATGGGCCTGATGGACGAGCTGCCGCTCGAGCGCATCTGGCGCGACGCGCGGGTGGAGCGGATCTGGGAAGGCACCTCGGAGATCCAGCGCCACATCATCAGCCGCGAACTTCTGCGGGCGGTCGGGGGTTGAACGGTCGCACCGGGGGCGCTTCGCCCCCCGGACCCCCAGAGGATATTTGAGAACGGAAGAAGCAACGGAATGTTAACTTCGAATCGCCACAGTGGCGCCACGGTACAGGCGGGGACGCCGATGACCGTAACGGGAGAAGGCGCCCCGTCCGGCCTTTCCGGGCGGGGCGTTGCCATGGTCTGCCCCTTCTTCCGTTCCCAAATATCCTCGGGGGTCCGGGGGCAGACAGCCCCCGGGGCCGATGCCACAGCGCGAGGCCAGAGATGAGCCGCTTGGACCGTCTTCTGCGACCACGCCACATTGCCGTTCTGGGTGGCGGCTGGGCTGTGAACGTGATCGAGCAATGCCGCAAGATGGGCTTTCAGGGCCTGGTCTGGCCGGTGCATCCGACCCGATCCGAGATCGGAGGGCTACGGGCCTATCCCAGCCTTGCCGATCTGCCGGAACCGCCGGATGCGGCATTCATCGGGGTAAACCGCTTTGCCACTCTAGAGGTGGTCGCGGAACTGGCTGCGATGGGGGCGGGGGGCGCCATCTGTTTCGCCTCGGGCTGGACCGAGGCCGGAGAGCCTGGTCTGCAGGACCGGCTTGTCGCAGCCGCAGGCGAGATGCCGATCCTCGGGCCGAACTGCTATGGGGTGATCAACTATCTGGATGGCGCGCTTCTGTGGCCCGATCAGCATGGCGGGGTGCGCGTGGATAGGGGTGTGGCGCTGGTAAGCCAGTCCTCGAACATCGTGATCAACCTCGGCATGCAGCAGCGCGGATTGCCCGTGGCCTATGTCGCCTGTCTGGGTAATGCTGCGGTGGTGGGGCTGGCGGAACTGACCGGGGCGCTGCTGGATGATCCCAGGGTGACCGCCGTGGGGCTGTACATCGAGGGAATCGACGATGCCCCGGCCTTTGCCGAGCTGGCCGAGCGGGCACGCGCCATGGGCAAGGGCATGGTGGCGATCAAGTCCGGCAAGACCGAACTTTCCCGCAGTGCGGCCGCCTCGCATACGGCTTCACTGGCCGGCGGCGGGGCAGCTTCCAGTGCCTTCCTGCGCCAGACGGGGGTGGCGGAGGTGAATACTCCGGCCGAACTGATCGAGACGCTGAAGATCTTCCATGTGCATGGGCCGGGGCTTGGCAGGCGTCTCTGTTCGCTGTCCTGCTCGGGTGGCGAGGCAGGTCTGGTTGCCGATCTGGCTGCGCCTTTCGGGCTGGAATTTCCGCCGGTGCCGCAGCCGACGCACGACCGGCTTTTCGCCGTGCTGGGAGAGATTCCGACCATCTCTAACCCCTTGGACTACCACACCTTCATCTGGGGCGACGGGCCGAAGACGACCGAGGTCTTCAGCGCAATGCTGGAGGCTTATGACGCCGGCCTTTACATCATCGACGCGCCACGGGCGGACCGGTGTGATCCCTCGGGCTACGACCCGGCCTTCCGGGCGATTGTCGATGCCCAGAAGGCTGCGGGCAAGCCGGCCTTCCCGGTGGCATCGCTGCCCGAAAACTTCGGCGAGGCGCGTGTGCAGGCGATGATGGAGCAGGGCATCTGTCCCCTTCTGGGGATCGAGACGGCGCTTGCGGCAATTCGGGCGGCGCAGACCCCTGCGGGGCAGCCGGGATGGCGGCCCTTGGACAGCCTGCCCCAGCGCGAAACCCGGTTGCTGGACGAAGCCGAGGCCAAGGCGCTTCTTGCCGCGGTGGGGGTGGCAGTGCCGAAATCCACGACGGCTGCAACGCTTGCCGGTCTCGACCTTGCGGGACTGGTGCCGCCCTTCGTGCTGAAGGGGCTTGGATTTGCGCACAAGACGGAGGCAGGCGCGGTGCGGCTGGGGCTTGCCACGCTGGAGGGGCAGGCAGAGATGCCGGGGGCGACCGGCTATCTGGTCGAGGAGATGGTGACGGGCGCGGTGGCCGAGGTGCTGCTTGGACTGCGCCGCGATCCGGTCTATGGCATCACGCTGACCCTGGGGCTGGGCGGCGTCACGGCCGAGGTGCTGGCCGATACGGTGACGCTCGTCTGGCCCGTCGGCGAGGCCGAGGTGCTGGAGGCGGCGAAGGGGCTGCGGCTCTGGCCGCTGCTCGACGGCTATCGCGGACGGCCGAGGGCGGACATGGGGGCCGTCGCGGCGCTGGCGGTGCGGCTGGGCGCGCTGATGGCGGCCGACGAGAGCCTGGAGGAAATCGAGATCAACCCGGTCATGGTGCGCGAAAAGGGCGCCGTGGCGGTGGATGCGCTGGCAAGGAGGGCGACATGATGCAGATGCGGACCGAGGGGCCGATCCTGACCCGGCGCGAGGGCGCCATTCTGGAGGTCACGCTCGACCGACCCAAGGCCAATGCGATCGACCTCGCCACTAGCCGGATCATGGGTCTGGTGTTCCGCGACTTCCGCGACGACGACAGCTTGCGCGTCTGCATCCTGCGCGCGGCGGGCGAGAAGTTCTTCTGCCCCGGCTGGGACCTGAAGGCCGCGGCCGCGGGCGATGCGGTGGACGGCGACTATGGCGTGGGCGGCTTCGGCGGCCTGCAGGAGCTGCCGAACCTCAACAAGCCCGTCATCGCCGCAGTGCAGGGCATCTGTTGCGGGGGCGGGCTGGAGCTGGCGCTGTCGGCCGACCTTATCCTCTGTTCCACGAACGCCACCTTCGCGCTGCCGGAAATCCGGTCGGGCACGGTGGCGGATGCGGCCAGTATCAAGCTGCCCAAGCGCATTCCCTATCATGTGGCGATGGACCTGCTGTTGACCGGGCGCTGGTTCGACGCGGAAGAGGCGCATCGCTGGGGGCTGGTGAAGGAGATCTGCGCGCCCGAGGATCTCATGGCGAAGGCCTGGGATCTGGCGCGGCTGCTCGAATCCGGTCCCCCCCTTGTCTATGCCGCGATCAAGGAAATCGTGCGCGAGGCCGAAGACATGCGATTCCAGGACGCGCTGAACCGGATCACGAAGCGCCAGTTCGCGACGGTGGACCGACTTTATTCCAGCGAGGACCAGCTGGAAGGCGCCCGCGCCTTTGCCGAAAAGCGCGATCCGGTCTGGAAGGGGCGGTAGGCTGGCCCGGGGTGGGGTTGATGTTGACACCCCCCGCGATTCCCCCTACACGCCCGCCAACCCGAAGCCCGAGGTCTGTCCTCTGGTGTCGGGGTCAGAGCGCTTGAAGTGGTCATGATCCGGGCCTTCCGCCCCGATCCTCTGGAAGTCCACCGCGGCATCGCCGGGAACGGCGGTGGTTGCGGCTTTCGTGTTTTGCGATTCGCGCAAGACACGGTCGAGAAGCGGCGTCGGGGTGGCACCCGGCGAGTATCGAAACGAGGAACGTGAATGCCGACGATTCAACAGCTGATCCGGAAGCCCCGGGAAGCAGCGCCGCGGAAATCCAAGTCTCAGCACCTGGAGTCCTGCCCGCAGAAGCGTGGGGTCTGCACCCGCGTCTACACCACCACCCCGAAGAAGCCGAACTCGGCCATGCGGAAGGTCGCCAAGGTGCGCCTGACCAACGGGTTCGAGGTGATCAGCTACATCCCCGGCGAAAAGCACAACCTGCAGGAACACTCGGTCGTCCTGATCCGTGGCGGCCGGGTCAAGGACCTTCCGGGTGTGCGTTACCACATCCTCCGCGGCGTTCTGGATACCCAGGGCGTGAAAGAGCGTCGTCAGCGTCGTTCGAAATACGGCGCCAAGCGTCCGAAGTGAGGAGATAAGGAATGTCCCGTCGTCACGCCGCCGAAAAGCGCGAGATCCTGCCCGATGCCAAGTTTGGCGACCGGGTGGTCACCAAGTTCATGAACAACCTGATGCTCGACGGCAAGAAGTCGGTCGCTGAACGTATCGTGTATGGCGCGCTTGATCGCGTGCAGAACCGTCTGAAGCGCCCCGCCGTCGAAGCCTTCCATGAGGCGCTCGACAATGTGAAGCCTTCGGTCGAGGTCCGTTCCCGCCGTGTGGGCGGTGCGACCTATCAGGTTCCGGTCGAAGTCCGGGCCGAACGCCGTGAGGCGCTGGCGATCCGCTGGTTGATCCAGGCCGCCCGCAAGCGCAACGAGAACACGATGGAAGAGCGTCTGGCCGCCGAGCTGGCCGATGCCGTGCAGAACCGCGGCACCGCCGTGAAGAAGCGCGAAGACACCCACAAGATGGCCGACGCGAACAAGGCGTTCAGCCACTACCGCTGGTAAGGAGCGCAGATCATGGCACGCGAATATCCGCTGCACCTCTACCGCAACTTCGGGATCATGGCCCACATCGACGCGGGCAAGACCACGACGACCGAGCGGATCCTGTACTACACTGGCAAGTCCCACAAGATCGGCGAAGTCCACGACGGCGCCGCGACCATGGACTGGATGGAGCAGGAGCAGGAGCGCGGGATCACCATCACCTCGGCTGCCACCACCACCTTCTGGGAGCGCACTACCGACGGCAAGACCGCCGAGGGGCCGAAGCATCGCTTCAACATCATCGACACTCCCGGCCACGTGGACTTCACCATCGAGGTCGAACGCTCGCTTGCGGTTCTTGATGGTGCGGTGTGCCTTCTGGATGCCAACGCCGGCGTCGAGCCGCAGACCGAAACGGTCTGGCGTCAGGCCGACCGCTACAAGGTGCCGCGGATCGTGTTCGTCAACAAGATGGACAAGATCGGTGCCGACTTCTTCAAGTGCGTCCAGATGATCAAGGACCGCACCGGCGCGACCCCCGCCCCGATCGCCCTGCCGATCGGTGCCGAGGACAAGCTGGAAGGCATCATCGACCTGGTGACGATGAAGGAATGGGTCTACCAGGGTGAAGACCTGGGCGCGACCTGGGAAATCCGCGACATCCGTGACAGCCTGAAGGCCGAAGCCAACGAATGGCGCGGCAAGCTGATCGAACTTGCCGTCGAACAGGACGACGAGGCGATGATGGCCTATCTCGAAGGCCAGGAGCCGGACGTGGACACGCTGCGCAAGCTGATCCGCAAGGGCTGCCTCAGCATGTCCTTCGTGCCGGTGACCGCGGGCTCGGCGTTCAAGAACAAGGGCGTCCAGCCGGTCCTGAACTCGGTGATCGACTATCTACCCTCGCCGCTGGATATCCCGCCCTACATGGGTTACGCCCCCGGCGACGAGACCGAGACCCGCAACATCGAGCGCAAGCCCGATGATGCCGAGCCCTTCTCGGCGCTGGCGTTCAAGATCATGAACGACCCCTTCGTCGGCACGCTGACCTTCACCCGCATCTACTCGGGCACCCTGAAGAAGGGCGACCAGATGCTGAACTCGACCAAGGGCAAGCGCGAGCGCGTGGGCCGCATGATGATGATGCATGCCGCCAACCGTGAAGAGATCGAAGAGGCTTTCGCGGGCGACATCATCGCTCTGGCCGGACTGAAGGAAACCACCACCGGCGATACGCTGTGCGATCCGAACAAGCCGCTCGTGCTGGAAACCATGACCTTCCCCGAGCCGGTGATCGAGATCGCGGTGGAGCCGAAGTCGAAGGCCGACCAGGAAAAGATGGCGCTGGCGCTGCAGCGTCTGGCGGCCGAGGATCCGTCCTTCCGCGTCGAGACCGATCTGGAATCGGGCCAGACGATCATGAAGGGCATGGGCGAACTTCACCTCGACATCCTCGTCGACCGCATGCGGCGCGAGTTCAAGGTCGAGGCGAACATCGGCGCTCCGCAGGTGGCCTACCGCGAAACCATCTCGCGGCCGACCGAGATCGACTACACCCACAAGAAGCAGACCGGCGGCACGGGCCAGTTCGCCCGCGTCAAGCTGGAGATTACCCCCACCGAACCGGGCGAGGGCTTCAGCTTCGAAAGCCGCATCGTTGGCGGCGCGGTGCCGAAGGAATACATCCCCGGCGTTGAGAAGGGCATCAAGTCGGTCATGGACTCGGGCCCGCTGGCCGGCTTCCCGGTCATCGACTTCAAGGTGGCGCTGGTGGACGGTGCCTTCCACGATGTCGACTCGAGCGTCCTTGCCTTCGAGATCGCGACCCGTGCGGCGATGCGTGAGGGCCTGAAAAAGGCCGGCGCCAAGCTTCTGGAACCGATCATGAAGGTCGAGGTGGTGACGCCGGAGGAATACACCGGCAGCGTCATCGGCGATCTGACCTCGCGGCGCGGCATGGTGACCGGGCAGGACAGCCGCGGCAACGCCAACGTGATCAACGCGATGGTCCCGCTGGCCAACATGTTCGGCTACATCAACAACCTGCGCTCGATGACCTCGGGCCGGGCAGTGTTCACGATGCTCTTCGACCACTATGACGCGGTGCCGGAGAACATCAGCCAGGAAATCCAGAAGAAATACGCATGACGGTGCGGCGGGGAGAACCCCGCCCTACCACCCCGTAGGGTGCGCACCCGCGCACCGCAACCGAGAACCGGATGAGGAGAAGCCATAATGGCGAAGGCAAAGTTTGAACGGACGAAACCGCAC
>NZ_SJZH01000059.1:0-689 GCF_004959785.1 Tabrizicola sp. YIM 78059 | reverse complement strand
TGTTCATGCCGCCCTTCGTGCGGCCGATCAGACGGCCCCTTTGGTCGCCTGGCCCCCCTTTTTCGACCGCAGGCTGGTCGCCGTGCGATGTACCTTCAAGTAGGTCGCGTCGATCATTACCGTCTTCGGAACGGCTGCCTCGGCGGCCAGACCATCCATCATTCGGGCGAAGACCCCCTTGTCGCTCCACCGCTTCCATCGATTGTAGAGGGTCTTTGGCGGGCCGTATTCCTTCGGCGCGTCGCACCACTGCAAGCCATTGCGATTGATGAAGATTATTCCGCTCAAGACCCGCCGGTCATCAACGCGCGGCTTGCCATGGCTCTTGGGAAAGTACGGCTGGAGCCGCGCCATCTGCGCCTCGCNCCTAGGAGCAGGAGGCAGGTTTGCCGACCTCCGAGCTGTGCCGGAAACACGGGTTGAGCCCCGCGACGTTCTACAAGCTCAAGGGCAAGTATAGCGGGATGGACCTGTCCGATGCCAAGCGGGTGAAGCAGCTCAAGGACGAGAACGCGAAGCTGAAGCGCCTTCTGGCGGATGCCATGCTGGACAACGTGGTTCTGAAGGATCTGTTGGGATCGAAGCCATTGGACGCCACTGGTCCGAGGACCATGGCTGAGGCCTGACGACGCCGATGGCGCGGCGGGATGCGGTGTTGCGGGCAATGAAGGATCACCCGATCTCTCAGC
>NZ_SJZH01000058.1:0-775 GCF_004959785.1 Tabrizicola sp. YIM 78059 | reverse complement strand
ATCATGATCGAGCGGTTCTGGCTGACGGAAGCACGGATGGAGCGGTTGAGGCCGTTCTTTCCGAAGTCGCGGAGCAAGGCGAGGGTCGATGACCGGCGGGTGCTGAGCGGGATCATTCACCTATAGCGCAATGGCTTGATGTGGAAGGATGCGCCAAGGGAGTATGGCCCGCACAAGACGCTCTACAACCGCTGGGTGCGCTGGAGCCGCATGGGGGTCTTTGCCACGATCATGACCGAGCTGGCGACCCAAGGTCAGGATGCCGAGATGGTGATGATCGATGCGACCCACCTGAAGGCACACCGGACGGCTTCGAGCATGGCTGTGCAAAAAGGGGACGCGGGCGGTTGATCGGCCGGACAAAGGGCGGGCTGAACTCGAAACTGCATGTCCTGGCCGATGCGAAGGGTCGTCCGATCCAGATGTTCCTCTCCGCAGGCCAGACCTCCGACTACCTGGGCGCGCGGGCGCTCCTGTCATCCATCCCGGCGGCCGGGGCGCTGCTCGCCGATCGCGGATACGATGCCGACTGGTTCCGCAAAGCCCTGATCGACATGGGGATGTCCGCCTGTATCCCATCCCGGTCCGGGCGCAGGGAACCGATCCCCCACGACACCGACCTCTACCGGAAACGCCACAGGATCGAAAACACCTTCGCCCGCCTCAAGGACTGGAGGCGTATCGCAACCCGCTACGACCGCTGCCCGATCCTATTCCTCTCCGCCTGCGCCCTCGCCGCAACTGTCATCTATTGCTTGTGAGTCCTGAGCCTAGG
>NZ_SJZH01000057.1:0-788 GCF_004959785.1 Tabrizicola sp. YIM 78059 | reverse complement strand
CGCACGGGCCTTGATGCGGGCACTGTCACGGCCAAGATGTCTGCGCGTGGGGTTCAGGTGTATTACGGCACGAACCACGCGCTGAAGGATGTTGATGTTGACATCCTGGACCGGGCGGTGACGGCCTTCATCGGGCCGTCTGGCTGCGGCAAGTCCACCTTCCTGCGCTGTCTGAACCGGATGAACGACACCGTGGCCTCGGCCCGGGTCGAGGGGCGGATCACGCTGGACGGCGAGGACATCTATGACCCGCGCATCGACCCCGTGCAGCTGCGCGCCAAGGTCGGCATGGTGTTCCAGAAGCCGAACCCCTTTCCGAAATCGATCTACGACAACGTGGCCTACGGGCCGAAGATCCACGGCATGACCCGCAACAAGGCCGAGCTTGATGCCATCGTGGAAGACGCGCTGCGCAGGGCCGCCCTGTGGAACGAGGTGAAGGATCGTCTGGATGCCCCCGGCACCGGCCTGTCGGGCGGCCAGCAGCAAAGGCTCTGCATCGCCCGGGCAGTCGCCACCAGCCCCGAGGTGCTGTTGATGGACGAACCCTGCTCGGCGCTGGACCCCATCGCCACGGCCCAGGTCGAAGAGCTGATCGACGAGCTGCGCAGCCAGTTCTCCGTGGTGATCGTCACCCACTCCATGCAGCAGGCCGCGCGCGTCAGCCAGAAGACCGCCTTCTTCCACCTCGGAAACCTGGTGGAATACGGCGATACAGCACAGATCTTCACCAACCCGAAAGACCCAAGGACCGAAGCCTACATCACCGGCCGCATCGGGTAAGGAGC
>NZ_SJZH01000056.1:0-790 GCF_004959785.1 Tabrizicola sp. YIM 78059 | reverse complement strand
CGATCCACGGCGCCCCGGCACGGCTGCGCGCATAGACGGCGGCCTTGCCTGCCGGTGGTGGCGACGGCGCTGCAGCGAGTCCCGGCAGGACCGTAGGCTGCGGCAGTTCCACCTGACCACTTGTCCGTTCGATACGGGCTCTGTTGCACAAACCGGCTGCTGAGCGGACTTCCCCTTTCCTCGGACAGACTTATCCCGCGACCTCTGTGAGGGGTGTGCCGAGTGCGGTGAAGCCATTGAGCACGGCGACACGGACCTGGAACTCTGCGACCTGACGGTCGAAGTCCCGCGCGCTCAGGCGCTGCCCCAGCAGTTTCACACAGTGCATCTTGGTCTCGGCACGGCTTCGACGGTGATACCCGCTCCATCGTCGCCAGATGGTCCGCCCGACGCGCTTCGATGTCCTCAGGATGTCGTTGCGGGCGATCGCCCCGGCGGTGTCAGGCTTCCAAGGCTTGGCGTTCTTGCGGGGCGGGATAATCGCGGCGGCACCGCGGACGGCGATGGCGTCGTGGCACTTGCGGGTATCGAAAGCGCCATCTGCCGTGACGCTGGCGATCTCCTGGTCGGGTGGTATCTGGTCCAGAAGTTCGGGCAGCATGGGCGCGTCACCGACGTCGCTGGTGGTAAACTCGGCCGCGCGGATTTCCAGTGATTTCTCGTCGATCCCGATGTGGATCTTGCGCCAGACCCTGCGCTTCGTGCCACCATGTTTGCGGGCGTTCCACTCGCCTTCACCCTCGACCTTGATCCCCCTCGCCGGTTCGCTCGAACCGGTGGCGCTCACCGG
>NZ_SJZH01000055.1:0-886 GCF_004959785.1 Tabrizicola sp. YIM 78059 | reverse complement strand
CGTCGAAGACCCGCAAGCCGCCCGCGCCGAAGCTGAAACCCGTCCCCGAGGCGGCGGTAGCGGCCGTCGGCGATACCCTGCGCGAACAGGGTCTGGCGGTCCCCGCCATCGGCGGCGGCACGACCTTCTTGCAGGCGAAGACCGCGAACGAGGTGCTGAAGGCGCAGGAGCGGCGCATCCGGCTGCAGAAGCTGAAGGGGGAGTTGATCGAGCGGGCCCGCGCGCTGTCGCTGGTGTTCCGGTTGGCGCGTGAGGTGCGGGACGCATGGGTGAACTGGCCTGCGCGGTCGTCGGCGTTGATGGCGGCGGAACTGGGCGTGGAACCGGCCGCGATGCAGAAGGCCTTGGAAAAACATGTACGCGCCCACCTCGACGAACTTGCCGAGGTCCGGCCCGACTTCCGGTGAAACTGGCGACGACCTGACCGACTTCGACGGCGCGGCAGAAATCCTGCGCACCTGGGGCGCAGGGCTGACGCCCGACCCCGACCTGACGGTGTCGCAATGGGCAGACAAGCACCGGATGCTGTCCGGGCGCGCATCGGCAGAACCGGGGCGCTATCGCACGGCACGCACGCCCTACATGCGCGAGATCATGGACCGGCTGTCGCCAGGCGATCCCACGCAGCGCATCGTGTTCATGAAGGCGGCACAGGTCGGCGCGACCGAGGCGGGCAACAACTGGATCGGCTTTGGCATCCACCAGGCACCGGGGCCGATGCTGGCGGTCCAGCCGACCGTGGAACTGGCCAAGCGCAACTCGCGCCAGCGGATCGACCCGCTGATCGACGAAAGCCCTGACCTGCGGGAGAGGGTCAAACCGGCCCGTTCGCGCGACGCGGGCAACACCATGCTGTCGAAGGAGTTCGCGGGCGGCATCCTGATCA
>NZ_SJZH01000054.1:0-1158 GCF_004959785.1 Tabrizicola sp. YIM 78059 | reverse complement strand
AATGGCGAAGGCAAAGTTTGAACGGACGAAACCGCACGTGAACATCGGGACCATTGGTCACGTTGACCATGGGAAGACGACGCTGACGGCGGCGATCACGAAGTATTTCGGTGAATTCAAGGCCTACGACCAGATCGACGGGGCGCCGGAAGAGCGTGCGCGGGGGATCACGATCTCGACGGCGCATGTGGAGTACGAGACCGAGAAGCGGCACTATGCGCACGTGGACTGCCCCGGCCACGCCGACTATGTGAAGAACATGATCACGGGTGCGGCGCAGATGGACGGCGCGATCCTTGTGGTTGCGGCCTCGGACGGGCCGATGCCGCAGACGCGCGAGCACATCCTGCTTGGCCGTCAGGTGGGGATTCCCTACATGGTCGTGTACATGAACAAGATCGACCTTGTGGACGACCCCGAGCTTCTGGAGCTGGTGGAGATGGAAGTTCGGGAGCTTCTGTCGTCCTATGAATATCCTGGCGACGAGATTCCGATCATCAAGGGCTCGGCGCATCAGGCGATGATCGGCGAGAACCCCGAGATCGGCGAGCAGTCGATCCGGGCGCTGATGAAGGCGGTTGACGACTACATCCCGACGCCTGCGCGCGCGGTTGACCAGCCGTTCCTGATGCCGATCGAGGACGTGTTCTCGATCTCGGGCCGCGGCACGGTTGTGACCGGCCGGGTAGAGCGTGGCGTGATCAACGTCGGCGACGAAGTGGAGATCGTGGGTCTGCGGGAAACGAAGAAGTCGGTCTGTACCGGCGTCGAGATGTTCCGCAAGCTTCTGGACCGCGGCGAGGCGGGCGACAACATCGGCGCCCTGCTGCGCGGGATCGACCGTGACGGGGTGGAGCGCGGCCAGGTGCTGTGCAAGCCCGGTTCGGTGAAGCCGCACACCAAGTTCGAGGCCGAAGCCTACATCCTGACCAAGGAGGAAGGCGGTCGCCACACGCCGTTCTTTGCGAACTACCGTCCGCAGTTCTACTTCCGCACGACGGACGTGACGGGCACGGTGAAGCTGCCGGAAGGCACCGAGATGGTGATGCCGGGCGACAACCTGAAGTTCGAGGTGGAGCTGATCGCCCCGATCGCGATGGAAGAGAAGCTGCGCTTCGCCATCCGCGAAGGCGGCCGCACCGTCGGCGCAGGCGTCGT
>NZ_SJZH01000053.1:0-1224 GCF_004959785.1 Tabrizicola sp. YIM 78059 | reverse complement strand
GTTCTGGCTATGACGCGACAACGAGTCCTGACCCTAGATTGAACCGAAATGCACGAATCCTTGATTGCCAACTCGAGGGGACCGCATACAATTGTGCCGCGCAGGAGATCGCCTCGCAGGGCACCAATGATGCCCACCTCCGGGCGCGCCAGAGAATTGGGATTGATACCAGCATGGCAGGGCAGCGAAACGTCATCGCTCGCTGACAGTGTGACTCCTTCAATCTTGCCGAGCCAAGACTGCGGGTCGAAGCGTCTGGCATCTCCGGCGGGCGCATTGCCCAGCCCGGCATCACATTATTCAGTTCGCGCGCTCAATAACGCCCTACCGCACGACCGGACTGTCCGCGCAGATCTCGATCTGTCGGATGGCGGGTGTGTAGATGAGAATGGCTTCGTTGGGCGGACGATAATAGATCGTGCCCCGACGCCCGTCGTCATGATGGTCATGGACGCTCGAGAGCGGCCCGCCGTTTCGAACGATCAGCATGATCGACGCTGGGTGCGCGGCAGTGGCAGGCAAATCCAGCGCCTTCACCGTGCAGGCCGTCTTGAGTTGCAGATCTTCGCCCGCTTCATCGAGATCGGTTCTCTGGGCCGGCTCGATCCGGGCCGCGCCGGACATGCGGGTCATGATGTGGGGGTCTGGCGCTGGTGCTGGACATCGCCACCCCTTTCCTTGTTGCCTCCGAAACCCACCGGGCGCCGCCGCACCCGGAACATCTGCTCGAACGCTTCGGCCTGTTCACCATCATTCTCCTCGGCGAAACGGCGGCGGCGGCGGTCAATGCGCTGGACCACGGAACCGAGTTGCACGGCGACACGCTGGTGGTGGCCCTGCTTGGCGCGTTCCTCGGTTTTCTCTACTGGGTCGGCTATTTCCGTCGCGCGAGGGGAATTGCCGAAAGGCACGTCGCGGATGCGACTGCGGGACGTAACCTGCGCCTCTGGGCCTATGGTCACATTCCCCTCTATCTGAGGATCGCAAGTCTGAGGGCCAAAGCAGTCTATCTCGCCCATCATGCCAGCCTTGAAGGGGCGGCCCCCGTGGGTCTTTGGCCTCGGTGCAGCGCTTCCCATGACCGAGGTCACGCTTGTCTCGCTTTCAACCTACCGTCGAAGGCTCGCATCCGGGTGGCCCTACTTTCTGATCGCAGGCCTGGCCGCCTTGGCTCCGGTCGCAGCATCGACTGATTGTGCCCCGCAGGGTGGTGTAAGAGCGTCG
>NZ_SJZH01000052.1:0-1284 GCF_004959785.1 Tabrizicola sp. YIM 78059 | reverse complement strand
CCTCCGGTGGGAGTGCGTCGAACTCCGGTTCGAACTCCTCGGCAAACGAGACGGTCCACGGCATGCGATCCTCATGTCTTGGAAGCTATATAGCCCCTAGGCATTAATTTGGCAAGAACAGCCCGAGCACAGCCATGCCCACCCCCCGCGAAACCATCCTCGCCGCGCTGCACGCCCGGCTCTCGGCGCTGCCCGCCACCGCCTTGCGCGGCGACGTGCNGCTGATCCTGCGCGATGGCGAGCCGGGGGAGCCGGAGGTGACGCTGTCGCCGCTGCGGTACCACTACCAGCACCGGGCCGAGATCGAGGCGGTCGTGCAGGGCACCGCGCGCGACACCGCCTTCGACACCCTCTGCGCCAGCATCGGCGCGGCGCTTGCCGCCGACCGCACGCTGGGCGGCCTCTGCGACTGGGTCGAGGCGGAAGCACCGCGTCCAGTTGATCTGGCCGTCGAGGGTGCCGCCAGCCTGAAGGCGGCGGTGATCCCCGTGGTGTTGCACTATTCCACGGCCGACCCGCTGGCCTGACCCCATTCACGACAGGAGAACACGATGGCACGAGCCCATGGGGCGCGGGCGCAGATGGCGCTTGCGTTCGAGACCGTGTATGGCACCGCGCCCGCCACGGGCTACCGCACGGTGCCTTTCGCCAGCACCACGCTCGGTTCCGAACAGCCGCTGATTGCCTCGGAGCTTCTGGGCCAGGGGCGCGACCCGCTGGCCCCGATCAAAGACGCGGTCACCGCCGATGGCGATGTGGTGGTGCCGATCGATGTTGAGAACTTCGGCCTCTGGCTGAAGGCCGCCTTCGGTCAGCCGACGACGGCCGGCACGACGCCGAAGACCCACACCTTCCAGTCGGGGAACTGGACGCTGCCAAGCATGGCCATCGAGACGGCCATGCCCGAAGTGCCGCGCTATGCGATGTACACCGGTTGCGTCTGCGACCAGTTGTCTTGGCAGATGGCGCGGTCAGGGTTGTTGACCGCCACGGCGCGGCTGGTGGCGCAGGGCGAGAACGTCGCCGCGGCGACGGCCGCAGGCACGCCAACCTCGCTTGCGCTGCAGCGGTTCGGGCATTTCAACGGGGCGATCACCCGCAATGGCACACCGCTCGGCAACGTCATCTCGGCGGAGGTCACCTATTCCACCGGCCTCGACCGGATCGAGACCATCCGCAACGATGGCCGGATTGAAGGGGCCGACCCGGGCATGGCCGCCCTGACCGGCCGGGTGGAGGTGCGATTTGCCGACACCGCGCTGATTACGCAAGCCATTGATGGCA
>NZ_SJZH01000051.1:0-1293 GCF_004959785.1 Tabrizicola sp. YIM 78059 | reverse complement strand
GTACCGGTTTCTGGCAATGTTTGGGCGGGCATCGGGTTGAGGGGTAGGATCTGTGGTTCGGCGGCGACGGTGGTCAGGCGCCTTGGGCGGGTGAGGGCGACCGAGGGGTGCGGCGGGCGGTCCTGCCGGGGGCGCGCGCTGGCGTCGTTCACCTTGATGACGGTGAAGCTGATGTTGTCCTGATCGGGATCGTCCAGCCGCGTCAGCTCTTCCAGCAGACGCTCGGCGATCTCGGTCGACCGGCTCTTGCGGTATTTGCCAAGAACCCGTTCGATCTGCGCATTGCTCAGGAACTGCAGACCGTCCGAGGCACAGATCACGATGTCGCCCGCCTGCAGCTCGAAAGGCCGCGCCGGGCAGTCGATCCGGGGGATCCGCGTGCCCATCAGCACCGAGATCAGGCAGTTGCGGTCCGGGTGGTGCGCCGCAACCTCGGCATCCATCAGACCCGACTTCACCATGAAGTCGATCTGCGGGGCCATCGAATGGTCCTCGTTCAGCTGCGAAAGCCGGCCGTTCCGATACAGAAACAGCGGGCTGTCGCCCACCGAAAGCCACCACAGCCGGTTCTCCACCAGGCAGGGCACCACCAGCGTCGCCCCCATCCCCGCCGTCTCGGGATGCGTCTGCATGTGCTGGCGCAAGGTCTCGTTCGCAAGCTCCGCCACACCGCGCAGGATCTCGGGCGCGCGCGCCTCGAAGGCATCAACGTCCGCAAAATGGAACTTCAGCTCGCTGTAGACCTCGGTCAGCACGATCTTCGAGGCCACGTCGCCCGCCGCGTGTCCCCCCATCCCGTCGGCCAGAACCACAAACCCCGCCTCCGCACCCACCGGGAAATCGGCCGTGATCGCATCCTCCTGATAGTCCCGCGCACCCTGGCTTATGCCAGAGGCAACGTCATAGCGCGGCTCACGCGATCGCCACATCATGCCCGTCTCCTCCGGCTTCCGCCGACGACCAGTTGAACGCCGGAGTGCACAGAACCTTCAGCACAAGCGTCGTCTCGCCAATCTGGATCTCGTCACCCTCCCGCAGCTCTTCCGTCGACAAGAGCGGCCTGCCGTTCAGACGCACAAGGTTCGACTTGCCGCCATGCCCGATGTGAAACCGGTGCGTCGCTCCGTCATAGGCAATCGACGCGTGGTTCTGACGCGAAATCGCCATGTCCCCGAAATCCAGCGCAACCGTCTGGTCAGTGCCACGACCAATCTGCGAAACCCCCTGCGAAAGCGCAAACGCCGCACCGCGACCAGGACCAGACTTCACAACCAGCCAGCCCGTCGGAAACAT
>NZ_SJZH01000050.1:0-1346 GCF_004959785.1 Tabrizicola sp. YIM 78059 | reverse complement strand
ACAGAGATGCCGTAATGGGCGAGTCGCTCCCGGGCCTGACGTTGCGCTGTCGGTTCGGTCAAGAGGCTGGCTATCGTCCTGTCACGGCCGACCGTTCCGGTCGGCGGCAACGATCCGAACGGGAGGATGAGACCATGGATCATTTTGTCGGCATCGACGTGTCACTTGAAAGCTGCTCCGTCTGCGTCGTGGGCCCGTCGGGCAGTGTGGTGCGGGAAGCAAAGGTCGCCAGCGAACCTGAGGCGCTGATCGCTTTCCTGCGCGGAATGGATGTGAGCATCACTGGCATCGGGCTTGAGGCCGGACCGCTGTCGCAATGGCTGCATCGTCATCTCTGCGCGGCCGGGCTGGATGCGGTCCTGATGGAAACCCGCCAGGTCAAGGGCGCGCTGAAGGCCATGCCGATCAAGACTGATCGCCGTGATGCGCTCGGAATTGCGCAGCTGATCCGCATGGGCTGGTTCCGCCCGGTGCATTGCAAGTCGGTCTCGGCGCAGGAACTCCGTGCCTTGCTCGGCGCGCGCCGGACGCTGCAGAAGTCGATGATCAGCATCGAGCTGTCGATGCGCGGCATGTTGCGCGGCTTCGGCCTCAAGCTCGGCCAGATCACACGGCGGCGGTTGCCGGAACGCGCCCGCGAACTTGCGGAAGGCAACGAGATGCTGACGGCGATGGTGACCGCTATGTTGCGCGGCCACGCCGCCCTTCGGAGCGAACTGGCAAAGCTCGAGAACCGCCTGCGCCGGATCGCGCGGGCCGACCGGGTGTGTCGCTTGATGATGACCGTTCCCGGCGTCGGCGCCGTGGTGGCGTTGCAGGTCAAGGCGGGCATCGACGATCCCGCGCGCTTCCGGTCCTCGAAGATGGTCGGCCCGCACTTCGGCCTGACACCGCGCCGGGAGCAATCCGGTGAACGCGACGTGGTGGGCGCGATCAGCGCTGCGGGCGACCAGAACGTGCGCACCGCGCTGTTCCAAGCGGCGACGGTGATGCTCTATCAGTCGCAGACCAAGAGCTGGCTCAAGGCCTGGGGCATGCAGGTCGCCAAGCGACGCGGCATGAAACGCGCGGTCGTTGCCGTCGCTCGTCGCCTCGGCGTGGTCCTGCACCGGATGTGGAGCGATGGCACGACCTTCAGGTTGACCCATCCCGCCGGTGCCAGCGCGGCGGCGTGACGACGCGATCCCGATCCGACTGACCCGAGCGCCGCTCGCCCGCTGCCCCCCCGAATTGGACCGGGATGCCCGGTCCTCCGATGTCCCTTCGCCGGGACGCGGTCTCGATGATGCCGTACGTTCGCTGGTGCCGCCCGCAAGGTCGAGCACGCGACTAGAGATCGGCACGCG
>NZ_SJZH01000005.1:0-265571 GCF_004959785.1 Tabrizicola sp. YIM 78059 | reverse complement strand
TCTTGGCCGTGACAGTGCCCGCATCAAGGCCCGTGCGTGTCATGTCATTCATCGCGTCCATTCCCTTACCAGCGCCGTTCGAATCTGCGGCGCAGCCAGATCGCCAGGGCGTTCATCATCACCAGGATGGTCAGAAGCACCAGGATCGCGGCCGAGGTCCGGCTGACGAATCCGCGTTCCGGACTGTCGGCCCAGATGAAGATCTGCGTCGGCAGGGTAGTGGCGCTTTCGAACGGTGTCGAAGGCGCGGCCGTGATGAAGGCGTTCATCCCGATCAGAAGAAGCGGAGCCGTTTCGCCGATGGCCTGTGCCATGGCGATGATCGTGCCGGTCATGATGCCGGGCATGGCCAGCGGCAGCACATGGTGGAAGACGACCTGCTGGCGCGAGGCGCCGATCCCCAGCGCCGCCTCGCGGATCGACGGCGGCACGGCCTTGAGCGAGGCGCGCGTGGCGATGATAATTGTTGGTAGCGACATCAGCGCAAGTGTCAGGCCGCCGACCAGCGGCGACCCGCGCATCAGGCCGAACCAGTTCAGAAAGACCGCCAGGGCGAGAAGGCCGAAGACGACCGAGGGCACCGCGGCGAGGTTGTTGATGTTCACCTCGATCAGGTCGCTGATGCGGTTCTTTGGCGCGAATTCCTCGAGATAGATCGCCGCGCCGATCCCGACCGGCAGGGCGATGGCAAAGCAGACCAGAAGCAGGTAGCCCGTGCCGACAAAGGCCCCCTTGAGCCCGGCCAGTTCGGGAAAGCGCGAATCGGCACTGGTGAACAGTGCCCAGTTGAAGGGAGTGGATATCCGGCCCGCGGCGACAAGCTGGTCGAAGGCGGCGATCTGGGCATCGCTGACGCGGCGGTTGGCCTCGGGCGTGTTGCGGTCGACGGTGCCCTTGTTCAGCTGGTCGAACGGGTCAGAGACCGGGACACGGATGGTCAGGACCGAACCGATCAGCGTCGGATCGGCCACCACGCGGTCGCGGACCATGAAGGTTGCCCCGTCAGACAGGATGGCGCGCACATCGCGCAGGGCGCGGTCTTCAAGGCCGGGGAACATCTCGGCGACGGCGGCCTGCATCACCCGGCGCCAGTTGCTGCCTGCCACATCCTCGGCATCGACCAGCGCCGGGTCGAGGCGGACATCAATGGTGACATGGGTCTGGGTGAAGGCCTTGTAGCCGGTCGTCGCCAGAGAGCCGAGCATCAGCATCAGGAAGCCGATTGCCAGACTGATCGAGACCAGCCCCGCCATACGCAGCAAAAGCTCGCTGCGCCGCCGCTTGCGCAGCCTTTCGCGGTAGGCGTCCGAGGTCCAGTCAAACCCCGCTCCGGTTTGCGACGAGGGAGAGGTATCGGTCATGGGGGGCCGCCTAGTCGTAAAGTTCGCGGTATTTCCGCACGATGCGGAGCGCGAGGATGTTGATGAACAGCGTGACGACGAAGAGAAGCATGCCAAGCGCGAAGGCAGCCAGGGTCTTGGGGTTGTCGAATTCGGTATCGCCGATCAGCAGCGTGACGATCTGGACGGTCACGGTTGTCACGGTGTCGAGCGGGTTGATCGTCAGCTTGGCGATGATGCCGGCGGCCATGACGACGATCATCGTCTCGCCGATGGCGCGGCTGACGGCCAGCAGGATGCCACCGACGATGCCGGGAATGGCGGCGGGAAAGAGCACCTTCATCATCGTCTCGCCCCGCGTGGCGCCAAGCGCCAGCGAGCCGTCCGACAACGCCCGCGGCACGGCCGACAGCGCGTCGTCCGTGAAGGAAGAGATGAACGGGATCAGCATGATCGCCATGCAGACACCGGCCGCAAGCGCGGTGTTCGGCGCGACATCCAGCCCCAGGCTGGCCCCGGTCGAGCGCAGGAAGGGCGCGATGATCAGGATGGCGAAGAAGCCATACACGATGGTCGGCACGCCGGCGAGGATTTCCAGCACCGGCTTCACGATATTGCGGGTGCGGGGAGAGGCGAATTCGTTCAGGTAGATCGCGGCAAACAGGCCGATCGGCACAGCGACGACCAAGGCGATCATCATGATCACGACCGATCCCAGCAGCACGGGCAGCACGCCGAAGGCACCCTGGCCCGCCACCTGGTCGGCCCGGATGGCGATCTGCGGTTCCCAGCGCAGGCCGAACAGGAATTCCTGGATCGGCACCATGCGGAAGAACTTGATGCTTTCAAAGACCAGCGAAAGGACGATGCCGACGGTGGTGAAGATCGCCACGGTGGAACAGAAGATCATCAGGCCATAGATGATGCGTTCAACCCCGTGCCGGGCGCGGAATTCGGCCGAAACGCGTGTGCGTGCGAAGACCATCAGCGCGATCGACATCAGCGCCACGATTACGACCATGGCAAGCCGGGCCGCGGCGGTGCGTTCCTTCAGCAGCTCGGCTGCTGCAAGCTTCCATTCCTCGGGCGTACCGAAAACCTGGCCGCGGGCGATGGACTTGATTTCGGTCAGGATCAGGGCGGTCTGACCCTTGTCAAGGCCTTCAAGCACCCCGGGGGGCAGCGAGGCCATAACGCTGCGGTCGATCACGCTGCCTTGCAGCATCAGCCATAGCAGGATGACCACAATGCCCGGGACAGCGATCAGCAGTGCGGAATAGAGGCCATGAAAACCGACAAGCGAGTGCAGCCTTGTTCCGTGGGCGCGGATCTGCGCGGCTGCATGACGGTTCAGGAGGTAGCCGATGACGACGGCTGCGAAGAGGATCAGGAATGCAAGCGTGGTCATGGTTGGCCCCTTGTAGGCTGGGCAGAGCACCGCCCGGGGCACAGGGCCCCGGGCGGATGCGTTGGATCACTTCTGGGGAGCAGCCATGTTGACGCCCTTGGTCAGCGCGTCCTGCACGGCAGCCAGGGCTTCGTCGCTGAGGACCACGAGGCCCCGCTCTTCCAGGTAGCCGCCCTTGCCCAGGGCGTCTTCCGAGGCATAGGTCGCCAGGAATTCGTTCAGGCCCGGGATCACGCCGCGGTGGGCGTTCTTCACATAGATGAAGAGCGGCCGCGAGATCGGGTATTCGAAGCTGGCAATCGTGTCCATGTTGGCCTCGACGCCGTTGATCTTGACGTCCTTCAGCTTGTCGAGGTTTTCATAGAGGAACGAATAGCCGAAGATCCCGACCGCGTTCGGATCCGCCTCGAGGCGCTGGACGATCAGGTTGTCGTTCTCGCCCGCCTCGACGAAGGGGCCGTCCTGACGCATGCGCGAGCAGTCTTCCTCGACGAACTTCTTGTAGTCGTCGGCGTTGGCTTCCTTCAGTGCCTTGGCATAGTCGGTCGCGGCGCAGCCGACATGCATCGCCAGTTCGACGAAGGCGTCACGGGTGCCCGAGGTGGGCGGCGGGCCGTAGGCAAGAATCGGGGTGTCGGGAAGCGCGGCGTCGATGTCCGACCACTTCTTGTAGGGGTTGTCCACCAGCTGGCCATCGACCGGCACCTTGGCGGCCAGGGCCTTGTAGACCTGTTCCAGCGTCAGATCCCAATCGGTTTCGTTCGCGCGGCTGATGGCGATGGCCAGGCCGTCGTAGCCGATCATGGCTTCGGTGATGTCCGTCACGCCATTCTGCACGCACAGCTCGTATTCCGACTTCTTCATCGCACGCGAGGCGCCGGTGATGTCGGGATGGTCTGCGCCCACGCCGGCGCAGAAGATCTGCATGCCGCCGCCAGTGCCGGTGGATTCCACGACCGGAGCCGCGCCGCCCTGGTTGGCGAATTCTTCGGCGACCGCCTGGGTGTAGGGGAAGACGGTCGAAGAACCGACGATGCGGATCTGGTCACGAGCTTCGGCCATCGGCGCGATGGCAGCAAGGGCCAGCACCGAAGCGGTGATCTGGAAGGATTTCATGGATGCACTCCTGCAATACCTGCGGCCTCGGATGGCTGCATGGGACCGGCTCTAGCCCCGCCACGTGACGCTTATTCATCAGTTTTGTAAAAACTGTATGACAGTCTGTCCGGCTGCTGCGCTGTCAGTGCGGGGTCGGCATCATGCGCGCAATGTTCTCGGCAATCATCATGGTCGGTGCGTTGGTGTTGCCCGCGATGATCGCCGGCATCAGCGAGGCATCGACGACCCGCAGTCCCTCGACCCCCCGTACACGGCCTGCCGGATCGGTGACCGAAGCCGAATCGCGGCCCATGCGGCAGGTGCCCACAGGGTGGTAGATCGTCTCGGCCCGTGCCCGGATGTCAGCGGCAAGGGCCTCGTCAGAGGCGATGTCGGCACCGGGCTGGGTTTCCCGGGCGATGTGGCGCGCCAGGGCTGGTGCCCGGGTGATGGCGCGCGCCTGTTTCAGGCCGGCAAGCAGCACCGGCAGATCATCGGGGTCGGACAGATAATTCGGGTCGATCCGGGGCTTGGCCGTGGGGTCGGGAGAGGAGAGCGTGATGCGCCCGCGTGACTTCGGCAGAAGGTCGCAGACATGCAGCGTGAGCCCATAGCCGAACGAGGTGCGGCGACCATGGTCGTGCAGATAGGCCGGGATGAAGTGGAATTGCAGGTTTGGCCGGTCGCGCGATGCATCGGAGCGCGCAAAGCCCCCGGCCTCGGCCACGTTAGATGTCAGTTCCCCGGTCCGGTGGCGGGCATAGGCCCAGGCAGCGCGGATCGCGCGCGGAAGGAACGAGGGAGTTATGCCGATCGCCTCGCGGCCTTTCAGCGCGGCCTGCACGGTGATGTCGAGATGATCGGCCAGGTTTTCCCCGACTTCCGGCGCGTTGAAAAGGATCGGGATCCCCATGGCGTGAAGATGTGCCGCCGGCCCGATGCCGGAGAGCATCAGCACCTGTGGCGAGTTGATCGCGCCGCCGGAAAGGATGATCTCGCCGCCCTCGGCCAGAGAAAGGTCGCGCCCTTTCAGGCGGACACCAGTTGCCCGGCGCCCGTCGAAAAGGACACGGTGAACCTGCGCACCGGTCAGGATGGTCAGGTTCGGCCTCTGGCGCACGGGGTCAAGAAACGCGCGGGCGGCACTGTGTCGCTGGCCGTTTTCTTGCGTGACCTGATAGAGACCGACACCCTCTTGCGTCGTGCCGTTGAAGTCGGGGTTTTCGGCGTGCAGGCATTCGATCCCCGCCTGTACGAAGGCCCGGGAAAGCGGGTTGGGGTGGCGAAGATCGCTGACCGTCAGCGGCCCATCGGTGCCGTGATGGGGTTCGGTGAACGCGGTGTTCGCCTCATGTTCGAGAAAGATCCGCCGGACTGCAGGCCAGTCCCATTCGGGACCGGCAGCCTGTGCCCATCCCCGGTAGTCTTCGGGATGGCCGCGCATGTAGATCATGGCGTTGATCGAGCTGGACCCGCCAAGGACGCGGCCCCGGGGCCAGTAGAGGCTGCGGTTTCCCAGCTGGGGCTGTGGCTCGGTATCATAGGCCCAGTTGATGTGCCGCGACCGCGCAAGAAGGGCGAGGCCCAGTGGCACGTGGATCAACGGGTTGCGGTCCGGTGGTCCGGCCTCGATCAGGCAGACGCGGGTTCTGGGGTTCCGGGAAAGGTGGTTGGCCAGGACGCAGCCTGCAGACCCGGCGCCGACGATGATGTAGTGCCAGGTCATCCCAGCACCCGCTTGATCAGCCCGATCAATCGCATCTTGTGCCGGTCGTAAGGCGGGAACAGAAGGGGCAGGGCCAGGAACCGGTTCTGCAGGATGGCGCGTTCGTGGCTGAAGGCGCGGAAGCCCCATTCCCCATGCGCGGCACCTATTCCGGAGGTGTTCACCCCGCCGAAGGGCAGGTTGGCCTGGGTATAGTGCACCACCGTCAGGTTGATCCCGACCCCGCCCGAGGTGGTCTGGCTGATGATACGGTCGATTCGTGCCTGGTCACGGTCGAAGATGTAAAGCGCAAGCGGCTTGTCGCGGGCGTTGATCCTGTCGATCACGGGGGAAAGGTCGTCAAAGGGCAGGATCGGCAGGATCGGACCGAAGATTTCCTCCTGATCCAGCAGCATTTCGGGGGTTATGCCTTGCAGCAGAAGGGGTCCTCTGGTCCGGCCTTCGCCTCCGTTGTCGTGAACGGGGTCGGCGCCCTTTTCCAGCGCATCGGCGATGAGCGCAGAAAGGCGGCTTGCGTGCTGGTCACTGACGATCTGGCAAAGGTTTTCGCTTGCTGCCGCGGTGCCGTATGCCTTCGCGATGCGTGCCCGAAGGGCAGAAAGGAAGCGGTCCTTGATGCTGACGTGTACGAAAAGGTGGTCGGGCGCGATGCAAACCTGACCTGCGTTCAGGAACTTGCCGAAAACGATCCAGTCAGCGGCACGTTCGATGTCTGCGCCTTCGCCGACGATGACCGGGGACTTGCCGCCCAGTTCCAGGGTGACGGACGTCAGGTTCCGCGCGGCTGCGGCCATCACGATCTTTCCGACTGCCGGACTGCCGGTGAAGAAGATATGATCGAAGGGCAGGGCGAGAAGCTCTTCCGCCACCTCCTTTCCGCCCTCGATCACGCTTACCAGGTCTGGCGGGAAGGCTGCGGCGATCATCCTTGCGATCAGGGCGCTGCTTGCTGGCGTCACCTCGGACGGTTTGAGGATCGCGGCATTACCGGCTGCGAGACAGGAGACGAGGGGGGAAAGCGCAAGGCAGAATGGCAGGTTCCAGGGCGAGATGATCAGGCAGGTGCCCCGCGGCTGCGGGATCACCTTGCCCGAGGCGCCGAAGGTGGCAAATGTGGGCGCAACGCGGCGGGGCCGCATCCACGCGTGCAGTCGGCGGCGGGCATGGCGGATGTCCTGCAGCACCGTGAGGTAGTCGATAAGGATCGTCTCGGCCTCGGGGCGGCCAAGGTCGGATCTGACGGCTTCCACGATGGCCTTTTCGTTGGCGCGCATCACACTGGCCAGCCGGTCGAGCGCGGCGCGTCGTTCACCGAGGCCGAAACGGATGCGGCGTTCGGCATTGCCGGCGCGCATGGTCTCGAAGGTGGTGCGGATGGGGGACAGGGGTGTCATGCGGCGAGATTAGCGAGGAAATCGCGCATGGGTAGTGGGACGCGGCGTCATCCGCACGCTTCGCCGGCCCCCATCCCCACCCCCTACCCACGAGGGGGTGGCAGGCGCCTGGTCTGCGGTGCGCGTGGCAGGACAGGCAATCGGATCGGGAAGGCCGCACCCCGGCTGTATCACGCCCCGGTGGGCCGAACCGCGAAATGTGATGCTGGCGCGGTCGCGGGCAGGAGTGGCGAAGTCTGCTGCGGCTTACGCTGCCCGGGACACTGGCGAAGGCATTGGCGCCGCATCTTCGGGATGTCGATGCGAGAAAGACGCCGACGCCGGTCGGGTCGGGGCGCGACGACCCAAGGTTCCCGTGCTGCCCGCGGGGCAGGCCGGGGATCAGACCCCGCTTTCCTCATGCGCGAGGGCAGGGCAGGCGAGTTCCAGCCCCTCTGCATAGATTACCGCGTCCTCCTCGAAGCGGAGGGTATAGAGGCGGACCTGGCCATGAAACTCCCGAAGGACGAATTCACCATCTTCCAGCCGGGCGGCGGGAATGGCGGCAAAATCGCGACCATAAAGCGCCCGGGCGCGCCAGTCGCGGATCAAGAGGCACTGGCCGGGGGCGAGAAGCAGATCTTCTTCGGGTCGGCCGTGACCGAGGACCGAGCCGCGGACCCGCACCAGCTCCATCGCGCGGCGGCGCAGCACGGAAATGGCCAGAAGCTTGCGGCCCCCGGTGCGCGTCACGATGCGGTCGCCGGGTTGCAGGTATTCGACAGGCAGCAGCCCATCCATCGTCGCGATGCGGGTGCCTTCCAGGACGCCGGTCAGTGTGGTGGCGCCACTGTCCACCCTGATGCCGGAAATGTGCGACGTCGTGTCCATGGCAAACCCTGACCTGATCCTTCCTGGTGCAGGAATTTCACCGATTTGTGACCCGGCTTCGGTCCACATTCGGTCATTTCGGGGCAGATGTGGCGGCATCGCGCAGGGCTTGCGGCAACAAGATGGCGGGCGATTGCCCCTCGCGCATGTGCATCCGGTTTGCTAGAAGGACGGGCGTGCGGGTGTGGCGGAACTGGCAGACGCACCGGATTTAGGTTCCGGCGCCGCAAGGCGTGGGGGTTCAAGTCCCTTCACCCGCACCACGTCACCGGGTTCCCGGCCGTGACGATTTGCCCCTTATTCCCCCTTACAACCGCGGAAAAGCTTTGATAGAAGGCCCGCGACCCGCGCGGGGCTTGCGCCTTGCGCCGGTAGGCTATTGCGCAATCGCGCCCGGATTGGATCGTAGGAAGGACACCCCAGCATGCAGGTCACCGAGACCCTGAACGAAGGCCTCAAGCGCGGCTATACCATCACCGTCACGGCGGCCGAACTGGATGCCAAGGTGCAGGAAAAGCTGCTGGAGGCGCAGCCCGAGGTCGAGATCAAGGGTTTCCGCAAGGGCAAGGTGCCGCTGGCCATCCTGAAGAAGCAATTCGGCGCGCGTGTGCTGGGCGATGCGATGCAGGAAGCCATCGACGCGGCGATGCGCGATCATTTCGACAAGACCGGCGACCGGCCGGCGCTGCAGCCGGAAGTGAAGATGGTCGGCGGCGAGACCTGGAAGGAAGGTCAGGATGTCGTCGTCGAGATGACCTATGACGCGCTGCCCCCGATCCCCGAGGTGGATGTATCGAGCATCAAGCTTGAGCGGCTGATCGTGAAGGCCGACGACAAGTCGATCGACGAAGCGCTGGAGAACCTGGCCAGCTCGGCCAAGACCTTCGAGGACCGCAAGAAGGGCTCGAAGGCCAAGGAGGGCGATCAGGTTGTGATCGACTTCAAGGGTTCGGTCGATGGCGAGCTCTTCGATGGCGGCTCGGCCGAGGACTACCCGCTGGTGCTGGGCTCGAAGAGCTTCATCCCCGGTTTCGAGGACCAGCTGATCGGCGCGAAGGTGGGCGACGAGGTCAACGTGAACGTGTCGTTCCCGGAAAACTACGGCGCCAGCCACCTGGCGGGCAAGGCTGCAGTCTTTGCCTGCACCGTGAAGGCGGTGAAGGAGCCGAAGCCTGCCGCGATCGATGACGAGCTGGCGAAGAAGTTCGGTGCCGAGGATCTGGACAAGCTGAAGGCCCAGATCGCCGAGCGGCTGGAAGCCGAATACAAGGGCGCCGCCCGCGCGGTGCTGAAGCGGTCGCTGCTTGACCAGCTGGACGCAATGGTCAAGTTCGACCTGCCGTCGAAACTGGTTGAGGCCGAGGCAAACCAGATTGCCCATCAGCTTTGGCACGAGGAGCATCCGCACGAGCACGGCCATGACCACGGGGCGATCGAGCCGACGGACGAGCACAGGAAGCTGGCTGAGCGCCGTGTGCGCCTGGGGCTGCTGCTGGCCGAGATCGGCCGCAAGGCCGAGGTCACCGTGACCGATGCCGAGATGACCCAGGCCGTGCTGGCCGCCGCCCGCCAGTACCCGGGGCAGGAGCGGCAGTTCTTCGAATTCGTGCAGAAGAACGTCCAGATGCAGCAGCAGCTGCGCGCCCCGGTCTTCGAAGACAAGGTCGTCGATCACCTTGTTTCGCTGGCCAACGTGACCGAGAAGGAAGTGTCGAAGGACGAGCTGCAGAAGGCCGTCGAGGCGCTGGACGAGATGTAAGCCGGCAGCAGATCCGGCAGAGAGGATCAGGCCGCGCCTTCGGGTGCGGCCTTTACGTTTGCGCTGATCGCGCCTGCAGGGCACGCTTCCTTATCGGTCCTGCGCGTATCTTAAGGTGACGCTGACCCAGCCATTGGATGACAGGGGGGCGGTCGCCCCGGACCGCACGGCGCCTGGCCCGCGGCCGGGAACATGACAGGGTGCGCGACGGGGCCACCGGCAGCTGTGGAGAGATCGGGGCCCTGAACAGGAGGGGCCGTGTTCCGTGGGTCGCGCAGGGTCGCTGCGCGATATTGCCGAAAGATCGTGCATGACATGATGCGCGCAGATACGGATCGGCCTTCACAACACCGAAGGCGGCCTGCTGCGGCCGCGCGGCAAGAGAAAACCGCGCCCGGGACAGCCCGGACGCGGTTTGCAGCCCCGTGGGGACCGGCCTATTCCTCGGAAGCGGCGGCGCCAACTTCGTCGAACAGCTCGGCGATCTCGAACTCTGCCTGGGCTTCGGCCTCGGCGGCAAGTTCCTGGATCGACTTGCCCGAGGCCTGCAGTTCGGCTTCTTCGGCCGACCGGGCCACGTTCAGCGTGATCTTGACCGCGACTTCCGGGTGCAGGCGCACCGAAACGGTATGAAGCCCCAGTTCCTTGATCGGCTTGTCCAGCACGACCTGGGTCCGGCTGATGGTGAAGCCTGCCTCGGTCGCGGCCTCGGCCGCATCGCGCGGCGTGACAGAACCGTAAAGAGCGCCGGCGTCCGAAGCCGAGCGGATCACGATGAAGGTCTGGCCGTCGAGCTTCTCGGCCACGGCCTCGGCTTCCCGGCGGGTTTCCAGGTTGGTGGCTTCCAGCTGGGCCTTCTTCGCCTCGAAGGCCTTGATGTTGGCCTCGTTTGCGCGAAGCGCCTTGCCCTGCGGGAGCAGGTAGTTGCGGGCGTATCCGTCCTTGACGTTCACGACCTCGCCCATCTGGCCAAGCTTGGCCACGCGTTCCAGAAGGATGACTTGCATGTGCGTCGCTCCTTATTTCACGGCATAGGGCAGCAGGGCCAGGAAGCGGGCGCGCTTGATGGCCTGGGCCAGTTCACGCTGCTTCTTCGCCGAGACTGCGGTGATGCGGGACGGCACGATCTTGCCGCGCTCGGAGATGTAGCGCTGCAGCAGACGCGTGTCCTTGTAGTCGATTGCCGGAGCATTGTCGCCCGAGAAGGGGCAAACCTTGCGGCGGCGGAAGAACGGTTTGTTCGCCATGATGTGTCCTTTCTCAGATCAACGACGCGGGGCCGGGGAACGTTCGCCGAACGACGGGCGCTCGCGGCGTTCGCCGCCAAAGCCGCCACGGTCGCCATCACGGTCTTCCCGCTTCTGCATCTGGACCGAGGGGCCTTCGCCGTGCTTGTCCACCTTGATGGTCAGCACGCGCATCACGTCGTCATGCAGGCGCATCAGGCGTTCCATTTCCTGCACGGCAGCGGCGGGCGCGTCCGTCTTGAGGAAGGCGTAGTGGCCCTTGCGGTTCTTGTTGATCTTGTAGGCCATCGTCTTGACGCCCCAGTACTCCTGATCAACGACCTTGCCGCCGTTGTCCGCGAGGACGGTGGAGAAATGTTCGATAAGGCCTTCGGCCTGCGCGTTGGAAAGGTCCTGGCGCGCGATGAAGACATGCTCGTAAAGAGGCATGCGGGCTTCCTTCGTTTCAGGGCGGCTTCACAGGACGGGCGATTGGCCTTTCCGCAGCCCGTCCACGAGAGGCATCGCCAGTTCATGGATAAGCGGAAAGGATGCGGCCTTATACAGGGACTTGCCGCACTTGCAAGTGAAATGGGCGGAATGAAAAAGGCCGCGCTGCGCGCGGTTCGCCGATTTCCGCGCCAGTTGTTCATTTTCGAACAGTCAGCCTTCCGGCCTGCCGGATTGCCGCGCTGCGGCGACGCCCGCATCCTTCGCCGCCTCAACCCACGGCCTGCGGGCCGCAGATCACAAGGTGAAGCATGACCCGTCTTTTCGCCCTGGCCATGTCGGCCGCCCTTGTCACAACCCCCGCCCTTGCCGAAGCGGAAAGGTATGTGCTGGACGCCAGCCACAGCCAGATCGTCTTCAGCTACAATCACCTGGGCTATTCGACCAGCTGGGGCATGTTCTCTGGCTTTGACGGGGAGATCATGTTCGACCAGGCAAACCCGGCGGCCTCGTCGGTCACGGTGGCCTTTCCGGTGCGCACGATGCTGACCGGCTGGGAGGCTCGGTTCGACCATTTCATGTCGCCCGACTTCTTCGGAGCGGCCGAGGACGAGATGGTGACCTTCACCTCGACCGGCATCGAGGTGACCGGAGAAAATACCGCCAGGATCACGGGGGATCTGACGCTGAACGAGGTGACGAAGCCTGTGGTGCTTGAGGCGGTGCTGAACCAGGTCGGCGACCATCCTATGGAGGGCAAGCCCTGGGCGGGCTTTTCGGCCACGACGACGCTGTTGCGCAGCGACTTCAATCTTGGCCAGTTCGCGCCCTTCGTCAGTGACGAGGTCGAGGTGCAGATCTCGATCGAGGCGATGAAGGCCGAGTGAGCCATCTGTCAGTGGCGAAGGGGCCGTCCGGTAGTCCGGGCGGCCCCTTTCTTTTCGGGCGGCTGTTCGCGCGCTTTGCCCGTCTCTCGCGGGTCAGCTGCGGGCAGCCGTCAGGACGACATCAACCACCACCTGAAAGCCGACCGCGGCCTCGTCGTCGTAGCTTTGGCCCATGCCGAAATCGCGTCGGTCGAGGGTGACGGTTCCGGTCATTCGCGCCGTGTCGCCATCGATCAGAAGCGAGAAGGGCAGGGTTACGGGCCGGTCAACCCCGCGCAGTGTCAGGGTGCCCTGGGCCGCATAGCCATCGGGCGCGGGCAGGATGTCAGCGCTGAAGGTGGCGGTCGGGTGGGTGGCGACGTCGAAGAATTCGGCCTCCTGCGCCTGCCGGGTGACGCTGCCCAGGGTGAGGCTGCCGGTGTCGATGGTGACGACGACGCTGCCGTGGCGACCTTCGGTCGGGGTTTCATCAAAGGTGATCCCGGCGGTCCACGCGGCGAAGCTGCCGGTGACTTCGGCGCCCATCTGGCGCACGGTGATCGAAAGTGTACCATCCTCGACCGTCCAGTTGCCGGCGGCCGGCGGGGGCGGTGGGGCGCTGGCCACGGCTTCTGTATTCGGCACCAGAAGGGTGGCAAGGCCTGCGGCTGTGGAATAGAGCGCAAGGGCAAGGATGGCCGGCAGGGCGGCGTGGCGCACCGGATGCGGGCGGTCGGGGGCGCTGACCCCGCGCAGCATGCGCAACAGGGTAGCGTCGCGGTCGATGAGGTGGTGTTTCATCGCGCCGGCGATGTGCAAGAGGATCGCCAGCCCAAGGAGCCTGGTGAAGACCCAATGCGCGGCACCTGCGGCATTGGCCACGGCCTGGGACTGCGGGACGAAGGGAAGGGTCTGTCCGAAGGGCCAGAGGATCGGGGCGAAGCCGGTCATCGCGGCATGATGCACCCATCCCGAAAGCGGCACTGCGACAAGCGAGAGGTAAAGAATCCAGTGGACCAGCCATGCAAGCGTCAGTTCCACCTTGCGCTGGGGATGAAGCGGCACGGGGCGCCGTTCCACAAGCGCCCATAGGATGCGGGCCAAGCCGAGGAAGAAGGCTGCGAGGCCCAGTGTCTTGTGGAACGAGAAAAGCTGTGCCTTGCGCGCCAGTGCCTCGGCCGTGTCGTGGGGCAGCCGGTTGGCGATGACGCCAAGCAGGATCGCGGTCAGGATCAGCAGCGCCACCAGCCAGTGAAAGGTTCGGGTGACGGTGCCGAAGCGTGTGTCGGAGTTGCGGGCGGGCATCGGGACTCCTGCGATGGTGTGTTGACCATCTAGTCCCCTATTTCACCCTGCGCACAGGGCGCAGGCCGCACAGGACTTGTGCGGGCGATTGCGCACTGGTTTCCACCGCGCTATCCGGTGACAAAGCAAGGGGAGAAAGCCATGAGCCGCGCATTCGTCTTTCCGGGGCAGGGGGCCCAGACCATCGGCATGGGGAAGGCCCTGGCCGAAGCCTATCCGGTGGCGAAGGCCGTGTTCGACGAGGTGGACGCGGCGTTGGGCGAGAAGCTGTCGGCCCTGATCTGGGAAGGCGACATTGCCGAACTGACGCTGACGCAGAACGCCCAGCCCGCGCTGATGGCAACTTCCATCGCGGCGCTGAGGGCGCTTGAGTCGGAAGGTTTGGGGATCGAGCAGGCAAGCTTCGTTGCCGGGCACTCGCTTGGCGAATATTCGGCACTATGCGCGGCGGGGTCGCTGACGCTTTCGGATACCGCGCGGCTGTTGCGGATCCGGGGTCGCGCGATGCAGGAGGCAGTCCCGGTGGGTATCGGGGCGATGGCGGCGCTGCTGGGGCTCGACTTCGAGACGGCGGCTGCGGTTGCGGCCGAGGCGGCCCAGGGCGAGGTCTGCCAGGCAGCGAATGACAACGATCCGGCGCAGGTGGTGGTGTCGGGCCACAAGGCAGCGGTTGAACGGGCGGTCGAGATCGCCAAAGCCAGGGGGGCGAAGCGGGCGCTGATGCTGCCGGTATCCGCCCCCTTCCATTGCGCGCTGATGCAGCCGGCCGCGCGCGTGATGGCCGAGGCGCTGGCGGCGGTGCCTATTGCCAGGCCCGCCGTGCCTGTCGTCGTGAACGTCCGCGCCGAGGCGGTGACGGAACCCGACCGGATCATGGACTTGCTGGTGGCGCAGGTTACCGGTTCGGTCCGCTGGCGGGAATCGGTGCTCTGGATGGAAAGGGCGGGTGTGACCGAGTTCTGGGAGATCGGCGCGGGCAAGGCACTGTCGGGGATGATCAAGCGCATTGCGCCCGGTGCCGTCACCCGTGCGATCGGCACGCCCGAAGACATTGCCGCCCTGAAGGGCTGAGAGGAGACAAGATGTTCGATCTGACCGGAAAATGCGCGCTGGTGACCGGCGCGAGTGGCGGCATCGGTGCCGAGATCGCCCGGGTGTTGCATACGGCGGGGGCAACAGTGGGCCTGTCCGGCACGCGGATACAGCCGCTGGAGGCTCTCGCCGCTGACCTGGGCGAGCGTGCCCATGTGCTGTCCTGCAACCTGTCGAACCCCGAGGAAGTCGAGGGTCTGGTCAAGCGCGCGGTCGAGGCGATGGGTGCGGTGGACATTCTGGTAAACAACGCCGGAATTACCCGCGACGGCCTTATCATGCGGATGTCGGACGAGGACTGGCAATCCGTCATCGACGTGAACCTGACAGCGACCTTCCGGCTGTGTCGCGCTGCGGTCCGGGGAATGATGAAGGCGCGCTGGGGGCGGATCGTCAACATTTCGTCCGTCGTGGGGACTACCGGAAATCCCGGCCAGGTCAACTATGCGGCGTCGAAGGCCGGGATGGTGGGGCTGTCGAAGTCGCTGGCGGCAGAAGTGGCCAGCCGGGGAATCACCGTGAACTGCGTGGCGCCGGGCTTCATCGAGACGGCAATGACCGACAAGCTGAACGAGCAGCAGCGGGCAGCTATACTGGGTGCGGTGCCGGCGGGCCGCATGGGCACACCGCAGGAGATTGCCGCGGCGGTTCTTTATCTCGCCTCACAGGAGGCGGGCTATGTGACAGGGGCCACGCTGCACGTGAACGGCGGCATGGCGATGGTGTGATGACGGCCCGCCACAAGTCAGGTTAAAGCGTTTGCCATGCGCCGCGACCCTTGCTATAGGCGCGCAGGATTTCCGCAGGGGCCCCGGCCCAGGCAGACAACCGCCCGGCAACGGGCAGAATGAGACAAGGCCGGGACGAGCCCCGCCAAGATAGAGGAACGGACATGAGCGACATCGCTGATCGCGTGAAGAAGATCGTCGTCGAGCATCTGGGCGTCGAAGAGGACAAGGTGACGGAATCGGCCTCGTTCATCGACGATCTGGGGGCGGATTCTCTGGACACGGTCGAGCTGGTCATGGCCTTCGAGGAAGAATTCGGCATCGAGATCCCCGATGACGCCGCCGAGACCATCCAGACCTTCGGCGACGCGGTGAAGTTCATTTCGGAAGCCGCCTGAGATCCCTTCCCTTTGCAGGACAGCGGGGCACCCTTCGGGGTGCCTTTTGCGTTTGCGCTGGCCGCCGATCCCGGGGCCCCACGGTTGCGCGGGTGAAAGGCGGCGTGTATCACCCGGCAAAAGCCTGTCTTCGAGGGAGAGAGCAGCATGCGGCGTGTCGTGGTCACCGGCCTTGGTTTGGTCACCCCCCTGGCCTGTGGCGTGGAAGAGACGTGGAGCCGGTTGCTCGCCGGCCAGTCGGGGGCGGGCCCGATCACGCGGTTCGACCCATCAAATGTGGTCACGCAATATGCCTGCGAGATTCCAAGAGGCGACGGGTCGGATGGAACCTTCAATCCCGACGACTGGATGGAGCCGAAGGAACAGCGCAAGGTCGATGACTTCATCATTTATGGCATGGCGGCAGCGACGCAGGCGGTGCGCGACGCCGGGTGGGAGGCCCCATCCGAAGAGGAAAAGCTGCGGACCGGGGTCATGATCGGGTCGGGGATCGGCGGACTGACCTCGATTGCCGAAACCGCGGTGCTGATCAAGGAGAAGGGCCCGAAGCGGGTTTCGCCCTTCTTCATTCCCGGCGCGCTGATCAACCTGGTCTCGGGTCAGGTGTCGATCCGCTTCGGCTTCAAGGGGCCGAACCATGCCGTGGTGACAGCCTGCTCCACTGGCGCCCACGCGATTGGTGACGCGGCGCGGCTGATTGCCTTCGGCGACGCCGATGTGATGGTTGCCGGTGGCGCGGAAAGCCCGATCAGCGAGATCGGGATTGCCGGGTTCAACGCCTGCAAGGCCCTGTCGACCAAGCGCGCCGACGATCCGGCCAAGGCAAGCCGTCCCTATGACGCGGACCGCGACGGCTTTGTGATGGGCGAGGGCGCGGGCGTCGTGGTGCTGGAAGAATACGAGCACGCCAAGGCGCGCGGGGCAAGGATCTATGCGGAAGTGCTGGGCTATGGCCTGTCGGGCGACGCCTATCATATCACCGCACCGTCCGAAGATGGCGACGGGGGCTTCCGGTCGATGTCGGCGGCATTGGCCCGCGCTGGTCTGTCGCCGGCGGAAATCGACTACATCAACGCGCATGGCACCAGCACCATGGCGGATACTATCGAACTGTCCGCCGTCGAACGGCTGCTGGGCAACCATGCGGTCAATGCGACGATGTCGTCGACCAAATCCTCGATCGGGCATCTTCTAGGCGCGGCGGGGGCGGTCGAGGCTATCTTCTGCATTCTTGCGATCCGCGACCAGGTCGCACCGCCGACATTGAATCTGGACAATCCGGCGGTGACGCCGAAGCTGGACCTTGCCCCGCACCATGCGGTGCGGCGGCGGATCGACGTGGCGCTTTCGAACAGCTTCGGCTTCGGCGGAACCAATGCCAGCCTGATCGTCGGCAAGGTGCGCTGAGGCATGTGGAAATCCGTAGCCTCGAATGCGCTGACCCTGTTCATCGTGATCCTTGTCGCGCTGGCCGCGCTGGTGGCCTGGGGGCGGAACGAGTTCATCAAGCCCGGGCCGCTGGCGCAGCCGATCTGCCTGCAGGTCGAGCGCGGCGCCTCGCTGAGTGCGGTCAGCCGCAACCTGGCCGAGCGCGGGGCGATCACGGATGCGCGGATCTTCCGCATCGGGGCGGAATATGCCGATCTTGCCGATGACCTGAAGTTCGGCAGCTACACGATTCCGGCTGGTGCCAGCATGCAGGAGGTTCTGGCTGCGATCACATCTTCCGGGCGATCGACCTGCGGGCGTGACCTCAACTTTCGTATTGGCGTGACGCGGTCGGACGTGATCCTGTCGGAACTGGACCTGTCCACGAACACCTATGTCGAGGTCGTGCGGTTCGATGCCGGGGCAACACCGGTGCCGCAGGAATATGCCGAGGTGGCCGATGATCCGGCCCTGGTATTCCGGGTGACGGTGGCGGAAGGCGTGACCAGCTGGCAGATTGTGGATTCGCTGAAGAAAGCGGATTTCCTGCAAGGTTCACTGGAAACCGTTCCGCCAGAGGGTACCTTGGCCCCCGGTGGCTACGAGGCCGTGCGAGGCACGGAGCGCAACGCCCTGATTGCCGAGATGACGCGGCGTCAGTCGGCGATCCTGGCCGAGGAATGGGAGAAGCGCGCGCCCGACCTGCCCTATGACACGCCCGAAGAGGCGTTGATCATGGCTTCCATCATAGAGAAGGAAACCGGCGTGCCGGACGAGCGCGGTCGCGTCGCCAGCGTCTTCGTGAACCGGTTGGCACGGGGGATGCGGTTGCAGACCGATCCGACGGTGATCTACGGCATCACCAAGGGCGAGGGCGTGCTGGGCCGGGGCCTGCGCCAGAGCGAACTGCGCCGCGAGACGCCCTGGAACACCTATGTGATAGACGGATTGCCGCCCACGCCCATAGCCAACCCGGGCCGCGAGTCGATCCGCGCGGCGCTGAACCCAGACCAGACCGACTATCTTTTCTTCGTTGCCGATGGCACCGGGGGACATGCCTTTGCCTCTACGCTGGATGAACACAACCGCAACGTCGCCCGCTGGCGCGCGATCGAGGCGTCGCAGGGCACGGAAGGCCAGACCGGGGTCCAGGGGGAATAGGTTGAGAAAGGATTAACTGTTCGCACGGCAAGCCATTGACGATATTGAATTTTAATCTTGACTTTGCGTGCGGTCCGATGTAGGACTTGCGCTATGCTAGCAGAAGTGTCGAAGCGGCCCGGGGTCACCCGTCGGCCGCTTTTCCATTTGGCTCGTGCGGGGGGCATGAGGAGTGGGCGGGTCTAGATGACAGCAGTCATGACGGGGGACGGCGCGGCGCCAGAGGACATCCTGGCAGCGACGGAATGGTTCTACCGGGAAGCGGTGATGGAGCTTTACCGCACGATCACAGCGATCCGGGCGGGAGAGTTCTCAGAGGTCAGATCGGCACAGACGGCGATCCGCGATCTTCGCGCGACGGCGCTGCAGGTGCTGGAGGAAAGGGGAAAAGTTGACAAACTCCGCAAGCAGATCGCCGGCCAGGTCGGAGCCGGAGGCGTGCTCGATTTCGACGGGGCCCGAGCTGAGATCGGGCGCCGCCTGGCTTGCCTCCGCGACGCCGGAGGAGGTGGATGAATTTCTGGGGAGCCTGAGCCAGAACGCGCTGTTGTCGTTGCCCTGGATGTTCGAGTTCTGGGCGCTGGCGCATCAGTTGCCGCCGCGCGGCGCCTGGAAGACCTGGATCATCATGGGCGGGCGAGGCGCGGGCAAGACGCGTGCTGGCGCCGAATGGGTGCGGGCGCAGGTGGAAGGTGCGGGGCCGCTGGACGCTGGCCGTGCGCGCCGGGTGGCGCTGGTCGGCGAGACGGTCGATCAGGCGCGCGAGGTTATGGTGATGGGCGAAAGCGGCATTCTGGCCTGCTCTCCTCCTGATCGACGACCGGAGTGGCAGGCCTCGCGCAATCGGCTGGTCTGGCCGAATGGTGCAGTAGCGCAGGTCTTTTCGGCACACGAGCCGGAAGCCTTGCGCGGGCCGCAGTTCGATGCCGCCTGGGCGGACGAGCTGGGCAAGTGGAAGAAGGGGGCGGAGGCCTGGGATCAGCTGCAGTTTGCGTTGCGTCTGGGGAAGAACCCGCAAGCCGTGGTGACGACGACCCCGCGCAACGTGGCGGTGCTGAAGGCGATCCTGAAGAACCCCTCGACGGTTGTCACACATGCCCCGACCGAGGCGAACCGGGCCTATCTTGCCGAAAGCTTTCTGGCCGAGGTGCAGGCGCGCTATGGCGGCACGCGGATCGGCCGGCAGGAGCTGGAAGGGCTGCTGGTTGAGGACGAGGAGGGCGCACTGTGGACCACGCCGATGCTGGAGGCGGCGCGGAACAACAGCCCCCCCCTGTGCAACAGGGTGGTGGTGGCGGTCGATCCTCCCGTAACCGCTATGAAATCAAGCGACGAGTGCGGGATCGTGGTCGTAGGCGCCGATACCCGGGGAGAGCCGAGGCACTGGCGCGCGATAGTGCTGGAGGATGCCAGCATCAAGGGTGCCAGCCCCGAGGGCTGGGCCCGGGCCGCGCTGGCTGCGATGGAGCGGCACAGCGCGGACCGGCTGGTGGCCGAAGTGAACCAGGGCGGCGAACTTGTGGAGCGGCTGGTGCGGATGATCAACCCTCTGGTGCCGTTCCGGGCGGTGCATGCGACGCGGTCGAAGATGCTGCGGGCCGAGCCGGTGGCGGCGCTTTACGAACAGGGCCGGGTGGCGCATGCGCGGGGGCTGGGCGCGCTGGAGGATCAGATGTGCCGGATGACTGCGGCGGGCTGGCAGGGGGCGGGCAGCCCTGACCGGCTGGATGCTCTGGTATGGGCGCTGACCGATCTGATGCTGGACCCGTTGCACATCGGCCGCCCCAGCGTGCGGTCACTTTAGCGGATTTTCTTTTCTGGTGGGTCATATGGCCGGGCGCATCAGGCAGCCCGGGACGGCCGGGCCTTGCCGGGGGCATGAAGGAGCGCGAGATGGTGTTCGATTTTCTGCGGAAGGCGCCGCAACGGGCTGTGCCGGAACGCAAGGCAAGTGCCGTGGGCCGGGTGATTGCCTGGGGCAATGCGGGCCGTGTGGCCTGGAGCCCGCGGGACACGGCCAGCCTGACACGGACGGGGTTCCAGGCGAATCCCGTGGGCTATCGCGTGGTGCGGCTGGTTGCCGAGTCGGCCGCGGCACTGCCCCTGATCTGCCAGAGTGCCGCACAGCGGTTCGAGGCGCATCCGGTCCTGGACCTGATCGAACGACCGAACGCGGGTCAGGGGAGGGCAGAGTTTCTGGAGGCAGTCTATGGCTATCTGCTTCTGTCCGGTAACGCCTACGTCGAGGCGGTACCGGGTGCGGGCCGCATGCCGGGCGAGTTGCATGTACTGCGGTCGGACCGGATGAGCGTGGTTCCCGGCGCGGACGGCTGGCCGGTCGCCTATGACTACACGGTCAGCGGGCGGACGCATCGCTATGACGTGACGGGCGGGGAGAGCCCGATCTGCCATCTGAAGACCTTCCATCCGCAGGATGACCATTACGGCTTTTCGCCGATGCAGGCGGCGGCGGTGGCGGTGGATGTGCATAACAGCGCCTCGAGCTGGTCGAAGGCGCTGCTGGACAATGCCGCCCGGCCATCGGGGGCCATCGTCTACAAGGGCGCGGACGGGGCGGCGAGCCTTTCGCAGGACCAGTACGACCGGCTGGTGGCGGAGATGGAGGCGCATCATCAGGGCGCGCGTAACGCGGGGCGGCCGATGCTGCTTGAGGGGGGCCTTGACTGGAAGCCGATGGGGTTCAGCCCCAGCGACATGGAGTTCCAGAAGACCAAGGAAGCCGCCGCGCGCGAGATCGCGATTGCCTTCGGCGTGCCGCCGATGCTGCTGGGCATTCCCGGCGATGCCACCTATTCCAACTATCAAGAAGCAAACCGCGCCTTCTACCGGCTGACGGTACTGCCCCTGGCGACCAAGGTGCTGGCGGATCTGGCGCATTGGCTCTCGGGTTTTGCCGGCGAGGCGGTGGAGCTGAAGCCCGACCTCGACCATGTTCCGGCGCTGGCGAGCGAGCGTGATCTGCTGTGGTCCCGGGTCGCGGCGGCCGAGTTCCTGACCGAGGCCGAAAAGCGGCGGATCCTGGGTCTGCCGAAGCTTGCGGAGGCGGAATGACGGCGCGGCGGAGCGAGGGCGGCTCCCGCTTCGTCTATGACAGCTTCGATGTCGCGGCGGCGCGGATCGAGGCGAACGAGCGGGTGGCGAACGAGCGCTGGGCGGGGCTGGAATATCGGCTGGGGCTGATCGAGGCGACGCTGGAGCGGCTGGAGAAACGGATCTGGGTCGGCGTCTACGGTGTGGCGGCGTTCCTGTTGGCACAGATGGCCGAGACGGTCGTCCAGGCAGCGATGAGGTGAAGGGATGAACGTGGATTACGGGGCGCCCGAGCGCAAGTTCCACCGGCCCGACCACGGGCTGGCGGTCAGCGAAGGGCATGTGGTGGAGGGGTATGCGTCGCTGTTCGGCAAGGCCGACCAAGGTGGCGACATCGTGCAGAAGGGCGCCTATGCCGCGAGCCTGAAGCGTCTGGCCGCGCGGGGCGGGCGGGTCAAGATGCTGTGGCAGCACGATCCGGGCCAGCCCATCGGCGTCTGGGACGAGGTGCGCGAGGATGCCACCGGCCTTTGGGTCAAAGGACGCATCCTGACCGAGGTGGGGAAGGGCCGCGAGGTGGCGGCGCTGGTCCAGGCGGGGGCGATTGACGGGCTGTCGATCGGCTACCGCACCGTCAAGGCGGAACGCGACGGCAAGGGCAAGCGCCTGTTGTCGGAGTTGGAGCTTTGGGAGGTCTCGCTGGTGACCTTCCCGATGCTTCCCGAGGCGCGGGTCGCGGCCAAGGCAGACGCCCTGGACAACGACTGGCGCGACATGGCGGCGGTCTTCGAGAACGCGCGCCGCAGTCTGGCCGAGCGATAGCGCGGCGTCCCTACCGAAGAGAAGGATGAAGAGATGACCGAGATTGAGGCTCGGGCCGGGGAAGGTTTGCCCCGGACCCGGACGGCGGCCGCCGAGGCGAAGGCGGCTATGGCGGGGTTCCTGGCTGAGTTCGCCCGCTTTCAGGACGACGTGAAATCCAAGCTGAAACATCAGGAAGAGCGACTGACCATGCTGAACGCGAAGACGATGTCCCATGGCCGCCCGGCGCTGTCGGCCCGTGCGGAAACCGAGGCCCCGCATCAGAAGGCGTTCAACGCCTATTTGCGCACCGGCGACGATGACGGCCTGCGCGGCCTGAACCTGGAAGGCAAGGCGATGTCCACCGCCGTGGCGGCCGACGGCGGCTATCTGGTCGATCCGCAGACCGCGGACCGCATCCGGTCGATGCTGTTCGCGACGTCGTCGTTGCGGTCCATCGCCAATGTCGTGCAGGTCGAGGCCGGTTCCTACGACGTGATCGTGGACCGCAGCGAAGTGGGGTCTGGCTGGGCGACCGAGACAGCCGCCACTGCCGAGACCGCGACCCCGGTCATCGAGCGCATCTCGATCAAGCTTCATGAACTGGCCGCCATGCCCAAGGCCAGCCAGCGCCTGCTGGACGACAGCGCCTTTGACGTCGAAGGCTGGCTCGCCGAAAAGATCGCCACGCGCTTCATTCGCGCCGAGGCCGCGGCCTTCATCAATGGCGATGGCGTGGACAAGCCCAAGGGCATCCTTCTGCCGACCAAGGTGGCGAATGCTTCGTGGACCTGGGGCAACATCGGATATGTGCCCACGGGTGCGGCCTCGGACTTTGCCGCCACCAACCCGGCCGACTGCATCGTGAACCTGGTCTATGCGCTGGGTGCGGAATATCGGGCGAACGGCACCTTCGTGATGAATTCCAAGACCGTAGGTGCGGTGCGCAAGATGAAGGATGGCGACGGGCGCTTCCTGTGGTCGGATGGTCTGGCAGCGGGTGAACCTTCGCGGCTGATGGGCTATCCGGTGCTGGTCTGCGAGGACATGCCGGATGTAGCCGCGAATGCCTTCCCGATCGCCTTCGGCGATTTCCGGTCGGCCTATACCATCGCGGAACGCCCGGACCTGAGGATCCTGCGTGATCCGTTCAGCGCAAAGCCGAACGTCCTTTTCTACGCCAACAAGCGCGTGGGCGGCGACATTACCGACTATGGGGCGATCAAGCTGCTGCGCGTTGCGACGTCGTGATGATGTGGCCCGGTCCCCGAACGGGGGCCGGGCCTTCCCGGAGCCCTGCAATTCCTGACGGTGCGGCCGCAGGCGGAGATTGACCCATGATGTTGATCGAAGAGACCCCGGTGCCCTCCACGGCCCTGCCGGTGGAAGAGATGAAGGACCATCTGCGGATGGGGTCCGGATTTGCCGACGGCGCCATGCAGGACGGGCTGATCGAGACCTATCTGCGGGCCGCGATGGCGGCAATAGAGGGGCGGATCGGCAAGATCCTGTTGCAGCGCCGTTTCCTGTGGGAGCTGGAGAGCTGGCGCGAAGCCGACCAAGCGTTGCCGGTCGCACCGGTGTCGGCGATCGTGAGCCTGACGCTGGTCGATGCAGCCGGTGGCGAGACAGTGGTGCCGGCCGCCGCCTTCCGGCTTAAAACGGATCTGCATCGGCCGCGACTGGCGGGCCGGACTTCCCTTCTGCCGTCCATCCCCTGCGACGGGGTGGCAAAAGTGGTTTTCGACGCGGGTTTTGGGCCCGCCTGGACTGATATCCCGGTCGATCTGCGACAGGCGGTGCTGCTGCTTGCGGCTGAATATTACGAGCATCGCCACGACGACGGGGCCCAGGCCGCGGGACTGCCCTTCGGGGTGGTGACGCTGATCGAGCGCTGGCGGACGGTGCGCATACTGGGCGGGGGGCGGACATGAACGCTCCCCATCTGAACCGCCTGCTGGTCCTTGAAGCAGTCGAGCGGACCCCTGACGGCGCCGGCGGGTTCTCGTCGGTCTGGACGGCGCTGGGCACCTTGTGGGCCGAGGTCATGCCGGGCCAGGGCGGCGATCTGCCAGGCGAGGAGCGGATGATGTCGGCGGTGCCTTGCCGGATCACTGTGCGGGCCGCGCCGGCGGGTTCGCCGTCGCGCCCCATTGCCGGCCAGCGGTTCCGCGAGGGAACGCGGCTATTCCTGATCCAGGCAGTGGCCGAGCGGGACCGGTCGGGCCGTTATCTGACCTGTTTTGGGCGCGAGGAGGTGCAGAGATGAGCTATGGAGCAGCCCCCGCCTTGCAGACGGCGGTGTTTCAGCGCCTGTCGGGCTGGCCGGCACTGGCGGGCGTCCCGATCCATGACGCCGTGCCGCCCAACGTCAGCGGGACCTTCGTGCTGATCGGGCCGGAGGAGGCGCGCGACCAGTCTGACAAGTCGGGCGCGGGGGCCGAGCATCAGCTGGTGATCAGCGTGATCACCGATACAACGGGCTTTCTGTCGATCAAGGCCATCGCCGCCGAGATTTCGGACGCGCTGGCCGACGCCCCGTTGTCGCTGAGCCGTGGCGTGCTGGTCAGCCTGTTCTTCCTGCGGGCCAGTGCCCGCCGGATCCAGGAAGGCGAGACGCGGCGGATCGACTTGGCCTTCCGGGCACGAGTTCAACTCTGACGCCCCCTGAAACCAACTGACGGAGAGCGAACATGGCGGTGCAAAGCGGCAAGGATCTGCTGATCAAGATAGACCAGACGGGTGATGGCCAGTTCGTCACCATCGCCGGGCTGAGGGCCACGCGGATCAGCTTCAATGCGGAATCGGTGGATGTCACCAGTCTGGAAAGCCAGGGCGGCTGGCGCGAGCTGCTCGCTGGGGCTGGGGTCAAGTCGGCGCAGATCTCGGGATCGGGTGTGTTCCGGGACGAGGCGACGGACGAACGTGCCCGGCAGGTGTTCTTCAACGGTGAGATCCCGGATTTCCAGGTGGTGATCCCGAGTTTCGGTGTGATCGAGGGGCCGTTCCAGATCACCTCGATCGAGTATGCGGGCAGCCACAATGACGAGGCGAGCTACGAGATGGCGATGGCCTCGGCAGGTGCCCTGACCTTCACGGCGCTTTGACATGGCGAACCCCTGGACAGGCGAGGTGGCGATCTGGCTGGACGGTCAGCGCCATGTGGCAAAGCTGACGTTGGGTGCCTTGGCCGAGCTGGAGGCAGCGCTGGAGGCGGGTTCGCTTCTGGATCTGGTTCGGCGGTTCGAGGAGCGGAGCTTTTCTACCCGCGATGTGCTGGCGCTGATCGTGGCAGGGCTGCGGGGCGGTGGCTGGCAGGGCACGGCGGCCGACCTTCTGCAGATCGAGATCGGCGGCGGGCCGGTCGGGGCAGCGCGGACCGCGGCGGAACTGCTGGCGCGGGCCTTTGCCCTGCCGGAAGATCCATGACTGCCCGCGCGCGCGGAATCGACTGGCGCGGGCTGATGCAGGCGGGCCTGCACGGCCTGCGGCTGGAGCCAGCGGTCTTCTGGCGTCTGACGCCGGTAGAGTTGCGGATCATGCTGGGGCGGGAGGGACTGGTTCCGCCCCTGACACGCGCGCGGTTGGCGGAACTGGTCGCCGCGTTTCCCGATGCAGCAAAGGAAGATTGCAATGCCGGATATCGGAACGATGCAGGAGCAGCTCCAGGCGCTTGAGGCGCAGCTTGGGTCGTCGGTGTCGATGGTGACGGCGTTCGACAGTGAACTCGCCCGGATGCGCGAGACGATGATCTTTGCCAGCCGAGAGGTGAACACCTTGTCGAACGGAATCAGCGGGGGGCTGAGGAAAGCGTTCGACGGGCTGGTCCTTGATGGCACGAAATTGCAGGACGCGCTCAAGTCGGTGGCGAAGACTATCGTGGATACGGTCTATGCGATCGCCATGAAGCCGATCACCGATGCGGTGGGGGGCCTTCTTGCCCAAGGGGTTTCGTCAGTCATGGGCGCGGGAATGCCGTTTGCCGATGGCGGCGCCTTCTCGCAGGGCCGTGTGCTGCCCTTCGCCAAGGGCGGCGTCATATCGGCGCCGACCAGCTTTCCGATGCGGGGAGGAACCGGGTTGATGGGCGAGGCGGGGCCGGAGGCAATCATGCCCCTGGCAAGGGGACCTGACGGTCGGCTGGGGGTGCAGGCCGGGGGCGGGCGCAGCGTGAACGTGGTGATGAACATCTCCACGCCGGACGTCCAGGGCTTTCAGCGTAGTCAGAGCCAGATTGCCGCCCAGGTCAGCCGCGCCCTGGCCCGCGGCCAACGCAACCGGTGAGGACGAACATGGCCTTTCACGAGATACGCTTTCCGGCCAACCTGAGCTTCGGCTCGATCGGGGGCCCGGAACGGCGGACGGAAATCGTCACCCTTACCAATGGCTTCGAGGAACGCAACACGCCTTGGGCGCATTCGCGCCGGCGCTATGACGCCGGGTTGGGCCTGCGGTCGCTGGACGACATCGAGACCCTGATCGCCTTCTTCGAGGCGAGGGCCGGTCAGTTGCATGGCTTTCGCTGGAAGGACTGGTCGGACTACAAGTCCTGCCAGCCCAGCGGAACGCCGGGTCCTCTGGACCAGCTGATCGGCATCGGCGACGGGGTGACGACCGTGTTCCAGTTGCAGAAGACCTATCGTTCGGGGCTGCAGGAATATGCGCGGCCGATCCGCAAGCCGGTGGCGGGCACCGTGCAGGTGGCGCTGGCCGGGGATCCGAAGATCGAGGAGCTGGAGTTCGTGGTGAATGCCGAGACCGGCGAAGTCGCCTTCGAGATCGCGCCAGATGCGGGGGTGCGGGTAACGGCAGGCTTCGAATTCGACGTGCCGGTACGTTTTGACAGCGATGCGATCCAGGTCTCGGTGGCCTCGTTTCAGGCGGGTGACGTTCCGAGCGTTCCCATCTTGGAGATCCGGCTATGAGCACCGATCAATTGCGTGCACATCTTGCAACGGGTGCCACGACTGTCTGCCGGGTCTGGACGGTTACGCGCCGGGATGGCGTGGTCTTGGGATTTACCGACCATGACCGTGATCTTGTCGTGGACGGCGTGCTGTGCCGGGCGGACACCGGGCTGACGGCGAGGGCTGTACAACAGACGACAGGCCTGTCGGTGGACAACTCGGAAGTGGTTGGTGCCCTGAGTGACGCGGCTATCAGCGAGGCCGATCTGCTGTCGGGGCGGTTCGACGGGGCAGTTGTGCGATCCTTTCTGGTCAACTGGGCGAAGCCGGAGGACTGGGTCGAGCAGTTTCGGGGCTCGTTCGGGGAAATCCAGCGGTCGGGCGGCGCCTTTCGGGCCGAACTGCGCGGCCTGAGCGAAGCCCTGAACCAGCCGCAGGGGCTTGCCTATCAGCCGTCATGTTCCGCGGTTCTGGGTGACGGTCGCTGCCGATTCGACTTGGCGACGCCGGGCTATTCGGTGCAGCTTCCGGTCGAGACGGTGGAAGAGGGCCGGGTCCTTTCCTTTGAAAGGTTCGAAGCCTTTGAGGACCGTTGGTTCGAGCATGGCCGGGTCGAAGTTGTGAGCGGCGCGGCGACGGGCTTGATCGGGGTGGTTAAGAAAGACCGTGCCATTGGGGCCGGTCGCAGGATTGAGCTGTGGCAGGCGATCGGAGCTGGCCTTGCGGCGGGGGATCTGGTCAGGATCGGGGCAGGGTGCAATAAGCATGCTGAAACCTGCCGGGCCAAGTTCGCCAACTCCCTGAACTTCCGTGGCTTTCCCCATGTTCCTGGCGAGGATTGGCTGGCTTCGTATCCGGTGCCCGGTCGTCCGAATACCGGGAAGTCGCTGGCAGCCCGGTTGCCTTCCACGCTTTCCAGTGGTTCCGGGTCATGACGCGGCCCGAACGCGTTGTCGAGGTGGCCCGGGACTGGATCGGAACGCCATATCTGCATCAGGCTTCCGTTCGTGGCGCCGGGACGGATTGTCTCGGACTGCTTCGCGGGGTCTGGCGTCAGATCGTCGGCGAGGAGCCCGAGCCGATGCCGGCTTACAGCGACGACTGGGCCGAGCCTTCCAGACAGGAGGTCCTGATGGAGGCCGCCGCGCGCTGGCTGCGGCGCAAGCCGTTGGAAGAGATTGCGGTTGGCGATGTGCTTTTGTTCCGGATGCGCGAAGGGGGCATCGCCAAGCATCTTGGCATTCAGTCCGTGATCGGTGCCAGTGCTGCCTTCGTTCACGCCTATGCCGGACACGGCGTGGTCGAGAGCCCGCTTTCCCTTCCATGGCAGCGCCGGATCGCGGCGCGCTTCTGCTTTCCTGAAGGAGCCGAATGAATGGCCACGCTACTTCTGTCTGCGGCCGGAGCGGCCATCGGCGCCGGATTCGGGGGTACGATCCTCGGGCTGTCCGGTGCCGTGATCGGCCGAACCATCGGCGCGACGCTGGGCCGGGTGATCGACCAGCGGCTTATGGGATCAGGTTCGGAACCCGTGGACGTGGGGCGGATCGACCGCCTGCGGCTTACCGGCGCTAGTGAAGGTGCCCCCATAGGCCAGGTCTGGGGACGCATGCGGATTGCCGGCCAGGTCATCTGGGCGACCGAATTCACCGAAACCGTGCGCCGTCGCCGATCGGGAAAGGGGGCGCCGAAACCCAGGGTCAACGAATACAGCTACTCCGTTAGTCTGGCGATCGCGCTGTGCGAGGGCGAAATCCTGCGCGTCGGGCGCATCTGGGCCGATGGCAACGAAATTTCGCCGCGCGATTTGAATCTGCGGCTCTACAGCGGCAGCGAAACGCAGCTCCCGGATCCGAAGATTGAAGCAGTCGAGGGTGCCGGACGAGCACCTGCCTATCGCGGTGTCGCCTATGTCCTGATCGAGGATCTGGACCTCGGTTCTTACGGCAATCGCGTTCCACAGTTCAGTTTCGAGGTGGTCCGTTCGGCGCAGGGTCCGGGAGTGGAACCGGGGTCGACCCTGGCCGGTGCCATCCGGGCGGTCGCGATGATTCCGGGCACCGGCGAATACGGGTTGGCGACAACGCCTGTCCATTACGCTGATGGACCTGGCCGGAACCGCACGGCGAACATGCATTCTGCTTCGGGCCTTACGGATTTTGCGACAAGCCTGAGGCAGCTTGGTGAGGAAATGCCAGCCGTCGGTTCGGTGTCGCTGGTCGTTTCCTGGTTCGGCAATGATCTGCGCTGTGGATCGTGCGAGCTGCGGCCGAAGGTCGAACAGAAGGCGCGCGACGGCGTGGGCATGCCCTGGCGGGCAGGCGGCATCGGGCGCAGCGCCGCCCAGGAGGTGCCCAGGGTGGAGGATTCATCGATCTATGGCGGGACACCTGCTGATGCATCGGTGATCGAAGCGATCCGAGCTGTCCGGGGTTGCGGCAAGGAGGTGATGTTCTATCCCTTCATCCTGATGGACCAGGTGGAGGGCAATGCTCTGCCTGATCCCTGGACTGGTGCAGGATCGCAACCGAAGCTTCCCTGGCGCGGCCGCATTACTCTTTCTATCGCACCAGGCCGCGCCGGTTCTCCGGACCGCACCGCAGCGGCTGAAGCCGAAGTGGCACGCTTCTTCGGAGCCGCCCGGCCGGAGCATTTCACTGCGGTCGGGGACACGGTCGCATATTCCGGCCCTGAGGACTGGGGATATCGCAGGTTCATCCTTCATTATGCCCGGCTTTGCGCCGTTGCCGGAGGGGTCGATGCCTTCTGCATCGGCTCTGAGATGCGGTCGCTGACGCAGATTCGCGGTGCAGGCGACAGTTTCCCTGCGGTCGAAGCCCTGCGGCAACTGGCGCAGGACGTGCGCCAGATTCTTGGGCCTGAAACCAAGATCAGCTACGCGGCGGACTGGTCGGAATACTTTGGACACCGGGCGGACGGGAACCTCTACTTCAATCTCGATCCGCTGTGGGCTGATCCGAACGTGGATTTTATCGGCATCGACAATTACATGCCGCTGTCTGACTGGCGGGATGGCGAAGACCATGCGGATGCAGGTTGGGGGTCAATCTACAACCTCGACTATCTGCGGGCAAACATCGAGGGTGGCGAAGGTTTCGATTGGTATTACGACAGCCCGGAAGGTGCCCTTGCCCAGCGGCGGTTGCCGATCACTGACGGTGACCATGACGAGCCATGGGTCTTCCGCTACAAGGATCTGCGGTCCTGGTGGTCGAACCTGCATCACGAACGGATCGGAGGTGTCCGGCAGACCAGCCCCACGGCATGGGTGCCTGGCTCCAAGCCCTTCCGCTTTACCGAGTTCGGAGCGCCTGCGGTCGACAGGGGGACCAACCAGCCCAACAAGTTTGTGGACGACAAATCGTCGGAGTCCGGCTTGCCGGCCTGGTCGAGCGGGCGGCGAGACGATCTGATTCAGATGCAGTACTTTCTTGCGGTCACTTCGTACTGGTCTGATCCGGTACGGAACCCGGTTTCGGCGCTGTACGGTGGTCCGATGGTCGACATCGCCCGTGCGCATGCCTGGGCGTGGGATGCCCGGCCCTTTCCCGAGTTCCCGGGTCAGATTGCGATATGGAGCGACGGGCCAAACTATGCGCGCGGACATTGGCTTAACGGAAGGGCGACCAATCAGCCGCTGCCAGCCGTCGTGACCGAGATCTGTGCGCGATCAGGGGTTGATGCCGTCGATACGCGGGCGCTTTTCGGGTTGGTCCGGGGGTTTGCCCAGTCTGATATCACCACAGGACGCGCGACCCTGCAGCCGTTGCTTCTTGCCTTCGGCTTCGATGCGCTGGAACGCGATGGCAAACTGTATTTCAGAACGCGCAGCGGTCGTGCCGAGGCTGCAATCACTGAAGAAGAACTTGTCGTCCTGCCCGACATGGAGGGGTCGTTCGAGAGTGTTCGGGCCCCGGATGCTGAGACCGCGGGTCAGGTAAGGGTCAGCTTTTTCGATGCGCAGTCCAGCTACGAGGTCCGCTCGGCCGAGGCACGCTTTCCGGATGAAGAGGCACGCGGCGTGGCGCAGACGGAACTGCCTCTGGCCATGACCGGCGGCGAAGGAATTGCCACAGTCGAACGCTGGCTGGCCGAGTCGAGAGTCGCCAGGGAAAGCGCACGCTTTGCACTGCCAAAGTCTCGTCTGATGATCGGGGCGGGTGACGTGGTGGAATTTGCCGGACGGCGCTATCGGATCGATCGCGTGGAACAGGCAGAGGCCCAGCTGCTGGATGCCGTCCGCGTTGAGCCGGGCGTCTACATGCCTTCGGACAGTGACGGCGAAGCCACCATGACCCGCCCGTACCTTGGGCCGGTTCCCGTCTTTCCGGTATTCATGGACCTGCCACTGCTTTCCGGGCAGGAAGTTCCGCATGCGCCGCACGTCGCAATCGCGGCGTCGCCTTGGCCCGGACCGGTTGCCCTTTGGTCGGCTGGTCAGGACTCCGGCTACGAATTGAACCGCCTGTTTGCGGCGGCGGCGGTTGTCGGAACCACCGAGACCCCAATGGCTCGTGCGCGGCCAGGGGTCTGGGACCGCGGGGCACCGCTACGGATCAGGTTGGCTAGCGGCGAACTGGTCTCGGTCGGCATGAACGAAGTCCTGAACGGGGCGAACGCAATGGCGATCGGTGACGGAAGCAGCCAGAAGTGGGAGGTATTCCAGTTCGCGCGGGCCGAGGTCGTGGCGCCCGATACCTATGAAGTATCCCTGCGACTGCGTGGCCAAGCCGGAACTGACGGGTTGATGCCGGACGTCTGGCCGGCGGGCAGCACCGTGGTTCTGCTGGACCCCACCGTGCTTCAGGTCGAATTGCCACTGTCGGCGCGAAGCCTTGCCCGCTATTATCGCGTCGGTGCCGCAGGCCGGGGTATCGACGATGCCAACGTGGTCTTGCGGGTAGAGGCCTTTGATGGTGCCGGTCTGCGCCCCTATCCGGTCGCGCATCTGCGGGCCCGGCGTGACCGGAATGACAGTTTGACCGTCAGCTGGATACGCCGGACAAGGATCGATGGCGATACCTGGCAGTCCTTTGAAGCCCCTCTGGGTGAGGAAAGCGAGGCCTATATGGTTCGTGTTGTCCAGTCTGGTGCGATCTGTTCGGAATTCGTCGTGACGATGCCGCAGTTCGTCTATCCGGCTGACAGGCGTTCAGCTGATCTGGTGACTGGCCTATTTCGGGTCGAGGTTGCGCAGGTATCGGCAAGCTATGGGCCCGGGCCTTTCCGCGCAATCGACCTGATGAACTGAGATGCGGCCACCTTTTGCTCATGAGGTCGTATTACTCGCGCGCGTGCTGATGCGGCATCCGCCTCGGCGAAGGTTTGGCGTGGCAAAGTCCTTGTTGGCCGAAGTCGAGATCGCTGCGAGACGACAGTGCGAGACCGGCAAGGCAGATCCGCGTTTCGGTGACGGCAGCCTCATGGCGCGATGCCATCAGGCTTGCCCTGCCATTGAACCGATGGCCGATGACCCGGATTTTCTTCACTCTCTGGGAACTGCCTGTCGCGCCCTGCTTGTCCATTCCGAGGCGTGATGACACTGCCGACAACTTTGAGTGTCGCAACAACGGCCCGCTGTGTTAAAAAGGCGCCAGACAGGAGGCACCGCCATGTTGGAAACCAAGCCGAAAGTAACCGCTGTCGATCCGGTGTGGCGGCGTGTGTGCGAGGAGGCGGAGGAAGCGATCCGAAACGAGCCGCTTCTCGGCGGGCTGATCCATTCCGGCCTGCTGCATCACATCAACATGGAGCGGGCACTTGCCTACCGCTTCTCGCTCAAGCTGGCCTCTGGTGAGATGAGCGAGCAGATCCTGCGGGAAATCGCCGACGAGGCCTATGACGCCGATCCCGAACTTGGTGCAGCGGCGCGGTCGGACCTGATGGCGGTCTATGAACGCGATCCGGCGTGCCACCGCTTCTTGCAGCCGATCCTTTTCTTTAAGGGCTATCAGGCAGTGCAGGCTTATCGCATCGGGCACTGGCTCTGGCAGGCCGGACGCATTGATCTGGCCTATTTCGTCCAGATGCGGGTGTCCGAGGTATTCGGTGTCGACATCCATCCGGCGGCCCGTGTTGGCAAGGGCATCATGATTGACCACGCTCATTCCATCGTGATCGGAGAAACGGCAGTCGTCGGTGACAACGTGTCCATGCTGCATTCCGTGACGCTTGGCGGCACTGGGAAAGAGGACGGAGACCGGCATCCGAAGATCGGCGATGGCGTCCTGATCGGGGCAGGGGCCAAGGTTCTGGGCAATATCCATGTAGGCCGCTGTTCGCGCATCGCTGCCGGGTCGGTCGTTCTGGAGGACGTGCCGCCGAATACCACCGTAGCCGGTGTTCCCGCCAGGGTTGTCGGGAAGGCAGGTTGCGCCCAGCCGGCATTGACGATGGATCAGATCCTCAAGGCTGAATGAAGCGCTCGGAATGACGCTAACCCTGCGCGCCGCCGTGGCCGGCCTTGCCGGCCAGGCGATCTCTGTCCTCGCGCGGTTCATGACCGCGCCTCGCGCCATCTGGCAGGGCATCGAGCCACTGGCGCTCCAGCGCGTGTATTTCGCCAACCACTCTTCCAATGCCGATTTCGTCCTGCTTTGGACGGTTCTGCCAGCACCGCTGCGCCGTCGCACCCGACCGGTTGCCGCGCTGGACTACTGGCTTGCCTCTACCCTTCGCGCTTTCATAGGTCGTGATGTATTCAATGCCGTCCTTATTGACCGCCGCCCCGAGGCGCGGACCCGCGATCCGATTCAACAGATGGTCGAGGCGCTCGACGCGGGTGCCTCGTTGATCCTTTTCCCAGAAGGCAAGCGCAACAGCTCGGACGAGCCGCTGCTGCCCTTCAAGACTGGCCTTTACCACCTTGCTAAGGCTCGGCCAAAGGTCGATCTTGTCCCGGTCTGGATCGCGAACCTGAACAAGGTCATGCCCAAGGGGGAAGTCATTCCGGTGCCGCTGATCTGCACCTTGACCTTCGGCGCACCCATCCACCTGTCACCTGAAGAAACCAAGGAGGCTTTCCTGTCCCGGGCCTCGGCCGCCCTTCTGGAACTGCGGCCGCAGGTGCCGGCATGACTGCGACGCCCCACCTGATTTGGCTTCTAGCCGGCGTGGCTGCAATCCTGATCCTCGCCTCCATCGTCGGCGAGATACTGCGGCAGCGCCTGTCGCCCGCTGGTGACAACCCGGTCATCGAAAACCTGAATGCCCGGATTGCGGCCTGGTGGGTTATGGTGATCCTGCTTGCGATCGCCTTCCTTGCAGGCAAACCGGGCGTCGTGATACTGTTCGCACTTGCTTCATTTGCGGGCCTGCGGGAGTTTCTTACCCTTACCACCCACAACCGTGCCGACCACTGGTCGCTTCTGGCCTGCTTCTTCCTGGTTCTGCCGTTTCATTACTACCTCATCCTGATCGACTGGTACGGCATGTAAGCTGTCTTCGTGCCGGTCTATGTGTTCCTGCTGCTGCCCGTTCTCTCGGCGCTGCGGGGGTCCACCCAGAATTTTCTCGTCCGCGTCTCGGAAACCCAGTGGGCGCTGATGATCTGCGTCTATTGTGTCAGCCATGTTCCGGCACTGCTTTATCTGCAGATTCCTGGCTTCGAAGGGCGCAATGTCATTCTCATCGCCTATCTGATCTTCGTCGTGCAACTATCCGACGTGATGCAGTATATCTGGGGCAGGATGATCGGCAGAACAAGGATTGCCCCTGCGCTGTCGCCATCGAAGACGTGGGAGGGGCTGGTAGGTGGTGCCCTGACCGCGGTTTTCGTTGGTTCTTCTCTTTGGTGGATGACGCCCTTCACGCCGGCAGAGGCTGCGCTGATGTGCCTGATCCTGACAACAATGGGCTTCTTCGGCGGCCTTGTGATGTCGGCGATCAAGCGGGACCGCGGGGTCAAGGATTGGGGCCACCTGATCCCCGGACACGGCGGCTTCCTGGACCGGCTGGACAGTGTGATCTTCGCCGCGCCGATCTTCTTTCACGTCACCCGCTATTACTGGTCGCTGACATGACGGGTGCGCCCGCTCCTCGCCGGCCACTCCGGTCGCGCAACTCGGGATGGGCAAGGCGTCTCTCCGCCCTGGCCGTGCAGAGGGGCTATAAGGCGAACCAGATCTCGCGCGCCTCTGTCGGGTTCGCTGCGATAGGGTTTCTGCTATACACACTATCACAGTTCGGCCCGCGCAACCTGCAAATCCTGTGGTTGATCCTCGCATCCGTTTCAATCCAGATGCGGCTGATCTGCAATCTGATCGATGGGATGGTCGCGGTCGAAGGCGGGCAGGGCGAAAAGGATGGCGCCTTCTGGAATGAGGCGCCTGATCGGCTGTCCGACCTTCTCCTTCTGACCGGAGCAGGAATCGCCGCCGGCAACCCCGGTCTCGGTGCTCTTGCAGCAGCCTTGGCTATTGCCACCGCCTATATTCGCGAATTCGGTCGCGCCGAAGGTTTCCCGGCCGATTTCTCCGGCCCCCTTGCCAAGCCGCAACGCATGGCAGTCTTGACTGCGGGCAGCGTCCTTGCAGCGCTTTATACCGCTGAATTGACGCTGACTGTCACGCTATGGATCATCGTCATCGGCACCGCCGTCACGGTCATTCGCCGCTCCCGGACGCTCATCGGAAGGCTGAACTCCCGCTGAAAGAATTGGGAGGCCAAAGCCCCCCAATTCATCTGTCCGCAAGTATCCCAAGGGTGTGCGGTGGGTAGAACCCCTGCTTCAATGTGGTGGTCACGCCAGCATCACCATCGGGTTTTCCAGTGCCTCGATCACCGCCTTCAGAAACTCGGCGCCCAAGGCACCGTCGATCACCCGGTGATCCACCGACAGCGTCATCGACATGACCGTCGCCACCCCGATGGTCCCGTCCGCCATCACCACCGGCTTCTTCACTCCCGCGCCCACCGCCAGGATCGAGCCATGCGGCGGGTTGATGACCGCGTCGAAGTTCTCGATCCCCATCATCCCGAGGTTCGAGATCGCGAAGCTGCCACCCTGATACTCATGCGGAGCCAGCTTCTTCGTCTTCGCCCGTGACGCCAGATCCTTCATCTCGGCCGACAGTGCGCTCAACGACTTCTTCTCCGCATCGCGCAGGACTGGCGTGAAGAGCCCCCCATCCACCGCCACAGCTACCGCGACGTCAGAAGGCTTCAGCCGCAGGATCCGGTCTCCGGCCCAGACCGCATTGGCCGCCGGCACCGCCTGCAGCGCCATCGCACAGGCCTTGATAATGAAGTCATTGACCGACAGCTTCACGCCGCGCCCTTCGAGCCGCCGGTTCAGCTGTTCGCGGAAGGCCATCAGCGCATCAAGCCGCACCTCGCGCCGCAGATAGAAATGCGGGATGGTCTGCTTGGCCTCGGTCAGCCGCGCCGCAATGGTCCGGCGCATGCCATCCAGCGGCACTTCCTCGTAAACGCGGTCGGCATACATCTTCAGCACCGTCTCGGTCGCCGGACCGGTCGGCATCGCCGTGGCAGCTGGGGCCGCTGCCGGGGCAGGGGCCGCCTTGGGCGCTTTCGCAACCGGAGCCGCCGCTGGCGTCACCGCGCCCGGCTGCATCCCCTCGACATCCGCGCGGACGATCCGGCCATGCGGGCCCGATCCCCTGACAGTCGTCAGGTCGATCCCCTTCTCCTTCGCGATTCGTCGCGCCAGCGGCGACGCGAAGACGCGCGCCCCGTTCGCGGCAACCGGGGCCGCCGGGGCAGGGGATGCCGCCGCAGCGGGCGCCGCAACCGGCCGCTCATCGCTCGCCCTCGCCTCGCTCTTCGCGGGCGCCGCCGATGCAGGCCCCGCCGCGGCCGAGGTGGCATCCTCGCCCTCGTCCAGCAGCAGCGCGATGGGCGTGTTGACCTTCACCCCGGCGGTCCCTTCGGCCACCAGGATCCTGCCGATAACACCCTCGTCGACGGCCTCGAACTCCATCGTGGCCTTGTCGGTCTCGATCTCGGCCAGGATCTGGCCGGACTTCACCGTGTCACCTTCCTTCACCAGCCATTTCGCCAGCGTGCCCTCCTCCATGGTCGGAGACAGGGCCGGCATCAGAATTTCGGTCGCCATGGCCTCACCTCACCGGTAGCAGACGGATTTTACCGCGGCGACAACCTCCGCCGGGGTGATCAGCGCGAACCTCTCCAGGTTCGCGGCATAGGGCATCGGCACGTCCTTGCCCGTGCAGGTCACGACCGGCGCGTCCAGATAATCAAACGCCCGCTGCATGATCGTGCTGGCCAGATGGTCGCCGATCGACCCCACCGGGAAGCCTTCCTCGACCGTGACGCAGCGGTTGGTCTTCATCACAGATGCCAGCACCGTGTCATAGTCGATGGGCCGCAGGGTGCGCAGGTTCACCACCTCGGCGTTGATGCCGTCCTTCGCCAGCTCCTCCGCTGCCGACATGGCGTGGCTGCACCCGATCCCGAACGAGACAACCGTCACGTCCGACCCCGGCCGCAGGATCGAGGCCTTGCCGAAGGGAATGGTGAAATCGCCCTCGGCCGGCACCTCGAAGGACCGCCCGTAAAGGATCTCGTTTTCCAGGAAGACCACCGGGTTCGGGTCGCGGATCGCGGTCTTGAGCAGACCCTTCGCATCCGCCGCCGTATAGGGCATGCAGACCTTCAGCCCCGGGATTGCCGCATACCAGGCCGCGAAGTCCTGGCTGTGCTGTGCCGCCACCCGCGCCGCTGCCCCGTTCGGGCCGCGGAAGACGATCGGGCTGCCCATCTGGCCACCCGACATGTAGAGGGTCTTGGCAGCCGAGTTGATGATGTGGTCTATCGCCTGCATCGAGAAGTTGAACGTCATGAACTCGACGATCGGCTTCAGTCCGCCCCACGCGGCACCCACGCCGATCCCGGCAAAGCCCATCTCGGTGATCGGCGTATCGACCACCCTGCGCGCGCCGAACTCGTCCAGCAGGCCCTGGGAAATCTTGTAGGCGCCCTGATATTCGCCCACTTCCTCGCCCATAAGGAAGACGGTCGGATCGGCGCGCATCTCCTCGGCCATAGCCTCGCGCAGCGCCTCGCGCACCGTCATGGTCTTCGTCGGCGTGCCTTCGGGCAGGTCGGAATGCGGCCAACCCGCTGCGGCAACTGGCGCAGGTCGGGCTTCAGCCCTAACCTCCACCAAGGTGGGAGGCGCTGCCACCTGGGCAGTCGCCACCGAAGACGCCGCTGCCGGGGCTGGGGTCGTATCACCGACGCTTTCGCCCTCGTCCATCAGCACCGCGATCGGCGTGTTCACCTTCACGCCCGCCGTCCCTTCGGGAACCAGGATCTTCCCCAGGATTCCCTCATCGACCGCCTCGAACTCCATCGTCGCCTTGTCGGTCTCGATCTCGGCGATGATCTGGCCGGACTTCACCCGGTCGCCTTCCTTGACCAGCCATTTCGCCAGCGTGCCTTCCTCCATGGTCGGGGACAGCGCGGGCATCAGAACTTCAGTGGCCATTACGTCTCCTCCCTCAGGCGTAAATGTCGGTCCAGAGCTCGTCCAGCGGTGGCTCGGGGCTTTCCTTGGCGAATTCCGCACTTTCGTTCACGATCGCCTTGATCTCACGGTCGATGGCCTTCAGCTCCTCGTCCGACGCCAGCCCGCCCTGCGTCAGCAGATCGCGGACATGCTCGATGCAGTCCTTTTCGGTCTTGATCTTCTCGACCTCCTCTCGTGTGCGATACTTGGCCGGGTCCGACATGGAATGGCCCCGGTAACGGTAGGTCATCATCTCCAGGATGTATGGCCCGTTCCCCGCCCGGCAGTGCGCTACAGCCTTCTCACCCGCAGCCTTCACCGCCAGCACGTCCATTCCGTCCACCTGCTCGCCCGGGATGCCGTAGGCCAGACCCCGGCCATACAGGGTCGTGGACTTGGTGGACCGCTTGACGCTGGTGCCCATCGCATACTGGTTGTTCTCGATCACGAATACCACCGGCAGCGCCCAAAGCTCGGCCATGTTGTAGGTCTCGTAGACCTGGCCCTGGTTGGCCGCGCCGTCGCCAAAATAGGTGAAGGTCACATTGTCATTGCCCAGATACTTGTCAGCGAACGCAAGACCCGCGCCCAACGGCACCTGTGCACCGACAATTCCATGCCCACCGTAGAAATGTTTCTCTTTCGAGAACATGTGCATCGAGCCGCCCTTGCCCTTGGAGTAGCCGCCGATGCGGCCGGTAAGTTCGGCCATCACGCCCTTCGGATCCATCCCGCAGGCCAGCATGTGGCCGTGGTCGCGATAGCTGGTGATCCGCTTGTCGCCGGGCTTCGCGGCCGCCTCCAGGCCCACGACCACCGCCTCCTGCCCGATATAGAGATGGCAGAACCCGCCGATCAGCCCCATGCCGTAAAGCTGGCCCGCCTTCTCCTCGAACCGCCGGATCAGCAGCATCTCGCGGTAATATTTCAGAAGTTCTTCCTTCGAGACATTCGGTCTCGTCTCCGGCTTTTTCGCCATCGGGCTCCTCCCATGGGTCGCGGAATGGTTTAGCGTTAAACCATCCATACACCATCGATGATTATTGGGCCAACGGAAATTTGCCCGGCGCCATGCTTGCAGGTCATGCCCCCATGCAGCACGCGAAACCCGGCTGCATACCCGGGCGTGAGCCGCCTCGTCGCATCAGGGGAACTGCTTCCCCTCGCTTCCAGGTACAGGGCAGGCGCAAGGTGGCAACTGACTGCTCCGCCCCGGATGGTGGCCAGAGGCACGTCAGCGGATGGCGATCTCGTCGGCCCGCATGTAGCCCAGGACATCGCGGGTCTGCTGATCCAGCAGGTCGAGGTCCAGATAGTCGTCCGACAGCCGACGGGTCAGGTTCTGCATCTCGGCAAGTTCGGCGGCAAGACGGTCACGCTCTTCGGTCAGATCGGCGGCTTCAGCATTGATGGCGATGCGGGCGAACATCCCGTAGTCGCCCTGCACCGCCGCGAAAGTGAAATACACGCCCAGTCCGAAGGCCAGGATCAGATAGATCACCCCACCAAAACCGCGGCGAACACCTGCCGACGCCATGCCCTAGCCCCTAAACCCCCTCATCCGTCGGGGGCATTAGAAAAAGCATGGCATATCAGGATCGGCTTGTGAATCCCGAAAATATGCTTGGGGCAACGGCTTGGCCGCCGTCTCAGGTTATCGAGGCAGCGTAGATGCTGTCGATCGCTTCTTTCAGGGCCGCGTCGAATTCCGCGTCTGTCTGCCGGGCCGACAGGCCTTCGCTCAGCGCGCGGCTGAAGCTGGCGATGATCCCGTGGTTCTGCGCCAGGATCCGGTTCGCCTCGTCCCGGCTGTAGCCGCCCGACAGGGCCACCACCTTCAGCACCTTGGGATGCTTCACCAGCGGCTGGTAGAAATCCGGCACCGTGGGCAGCGACAGCTTCAGCATCACCTGGCCCTCGTAGCCCTCCAGCGCCTTCAGGATCTCCTCCTGCAGGATCGCCTCGGCCTCGGCCTTGTCGGGGATCGAGATCGTGACCTCCGGCTCCAGGATCGGCATCAGCCCGTGGGCGGCCACCTGGCGGCCGATCTCGAACTGCTGGGCGACGATGGCGGCGATGCCCTTGCGGTTGGCCGCATTGATGACCGAGCGTTCCTTGGTCCCGAAGATCCCCGCCTTCGCCGCCCGTTCAAGCAGCGCGTCGAGGCCCGGGATCGGCTTCATCAGCTGCACCCCGTCGGCTTCCGCTTCCAGCCCCTTGTCGATCTTCAGGAAGGGAACGATGCCGCGCTTCTCCCACAGGTAGGTCGCGGTGGGGATGCCGTCGATGGTGCGGTCCATGGTCTGCTCGAACAGGATCGCGCCCAGCACCTTGTCGCCGCTGAAGGCGGGGGACTTGATGATCCGCGTCCGCATCGCGTGGATCAGGTCGAACATCTGCGCCTCGCCGGAATAGTCGGTTTCCGGAATTCCATACAGCTTCAGCGCCTTGGGCGTGGATCCGCCCGACTGGTCCAGCGCGGCGATGAAGCCCCGCCCGTTCCGCACCTTCTCCAGCATCTTCGTGTTCATCATGGTCCTCTCCCGCAACATCCCTGTGGCATAGCCCCCGGGGGCCGCCCGCTCAACCCATCAGCGCCTTCACACCTGGCAGTTCCTTGCCTTCCATCCATTCCAGGAAGGCCCCGCCTGCGGTCGAGATGAAGGTGAAATCCCCCGCGACGCCCGCCGCGTTCAGCGCCGCAACCGTGTCGCCGCCGCCCGCGACCGAAATCAGCCTGCCCGCCTTCGTCAGCCGCGCCGCCGCCTGCGCGGCCGCATTGGTCGCTGCATCGAAGGGCTTGATCTCGAACGCGCCGAGTGGCCCGTTCCAGATCAGCGTCCTTGCCCCGGCAAAGACCGCCTCCAGCGCCGCGACCGTCTTCGGCCCCGCATCCAGGATCATCGCATCCGGTGGGCACATCTGGACATCGACCACCTGGCTCTCGGCTCCGGCCTTGAACTCGCGCGCCACCACCACATCGACCGGCAGATGGATCTGGCAACCCGCATTCTGCGCCCGGTGCCGGATCTCGCGCGCAGTTTCGGCCATCTCGCGTTCGGCCAGCGACCGGCCGACCTCGATCCCCTCGGCCACAAGGAAGGTGTTCGCCATGCCCCCGCCGATCACAAGGTGATCGACCTTGGTCACCAGGTTCGCCAGAAGATCGATCTTGGTCGAGACCTTCGCGCCCCCCACCACCGCGACCAGCGGCCGCTCGGGAGACCCCAGCGCCGCCTCCAGCGCCCTCAGCTCCGCCTCCATCAGCCGCCCCGCCGCCGCCGGCAACAGCCGCGCCAGCCCCTCGGTCGAGGCATGCGCCCGGTGCGCAGCAGAAAATGCGTCGTTCACATAGACTTGGCCCAGCTTGGCCATCTCGGCGGCAAGCGCGGGATCGTTCTTCTCCTCGCCCGGATGGAAGCGGGTGTTCTCCAGAAGCACTACCTCGCCCGGTCCGGCCTTGGCGATGGCCTCGGCGGCAGGTGCCCCCACGCAGTCGGTGCCGAAGACCACCTTCCGCCCCAGCGAGCCGGCCAGGGCATCGACGACATGGGAAAGGCTCATCTCGGGCACGACCTTGCCCTTGGGCCGGTCGAAATGCGCCAGCAGCACGACCTTGCCGCCCTTGGCGATGATGTCGTCCACCGTGGGCCTGATCTTGTCGATCCGGGTCATGTCGGTGACACGGCCGGCTTCCATCGGCACGTTGATGTCTACCCGCACCAGCACCACCTTGCCGGCCAGGTCCATCTCGTCCAGCGTTTTCCAGGGCATCGCATCATCCTCCTTGAAAGCCTGCCAGCACATGCCGCCCTTATCACGCGCGCGTCAACAGGTTGCGACGCTTTGTGCTTTCCTTGGCCGGATGCCGCCGCTACGGTCGCGCCCGACCGCAAACCCGAAGGAGACCCCGATGCCCGACATCAAGGACCCGGAAAACACCATCATCATGACCCTGAAGGACGGCGAGGTGGTGATCGAGCTGCTGCCCGACGTCGCGCCCAAGCACACCGAGCGGATGAAGCAGCTTGCCCGCGACAAGGCCTATGACAACGTGGCCTTCCACCGGGTGATCGACGGCTTCATGGCCCAGACCGGCGATGTGGAACATGGCAACATGGCCAGCCCGAACTACAACCCTCGCCGGTCGGGCACGGGCGGGTCGCAATATCCCGACCTGCCGGCGGAATTCTCGAAACTGCCGCATGACCGGGGCACGCTGGGCGCCGCGCGGTCGCAGAACCCGAACTCGGCCAACAGCCAGTTCTTCATCAACTTCCGCGACAATCATTTCCTGAATGGCCAATATACCGTCTATGGCCGCGTGATCTCGGGGATGGAGCATGTGGACAAGATCACGCGCGGCGAGCCGCCGGCCAGCCCGGACCGGATGATCTCGGTCCGCGTGGTGGCCGACGTTCTGTGACGGCAGTTCCGGCGTGACCGGCTGGTCGTGGGGCAGGCCATCGTGCCTTGCCCCGCCCACCCCTGGCGGGATGCGGCAGGCCTGCCGGACAGCCCCCGCGGATGTGATGCCTCCCCGGTTGACGCAGGGGCCAAGGCCATGGACAAGGCCTCCGATCCAACATCTCGAAAGGACATCTCATGCTGCGCAGACTTGTCGTCGCCCTGACGCTTGCGGCGACGCCCTTGCTTGCCCAGGGCTCTGACGGCCCCGGCCCGAACCTCGTGATCGAGATCGCCGGTCAGGCCAACGGCACCGTGGTCATCGACCTTCTGCCCGATGTGGCGCCGAAACACGTGGCGCAAGTCGTCGCGCTGGCGAAAGAGGGCGCCTATGACAACGTGGTGTTCCACCGCGTCATCGACGGCTTCATGGCGCAGACGGGCGACGTGCAATACGGCAAGGCCGGGGGCGACCTTTCCATGGCCGGCATGGGCGGCTCTGCCATGCCCGACATCCCGGCAGAGTTCACCAACGCGCTGTCCTTCCAGCGGGGAATGGTCGGCATGGCGCGGGCGCAGGATCCGAACTCGGCCAACAGCCAGTTCTTCATCATGTTCGATGACGGCAGCTTTCTTGACGGGCAGTATACGATCTTCGGCCGGGTGATTTCCGGCATGGAGGTCGTGGACGCAATCAAGCGGGGCGAGGGGCGGAACGGCGAAGTTACCGCCCCCGCCGATGTCATGGTGAAGGTCACCGTCCAGGAATGAGACCTGCGCGGGGTGGGCGCATGACCCACCCCGATTGCTAGCTCATCACCACCAATGCGTGGCGTTTCTTGCCTGCGCTCAGCTTCATCGGCTCGATCAGATGGCTTGCGCCGAAGCGCAGGCCCGGGTCGGTGATCAGCTCGTCGTTCACCCGCGCGCCCCCTTCCGCGATCAGACGCTTGGCCTCCTTGCCGCTGGATGCCAGGCCCGCACGCACCAGAAGCTGCACAATGCCCACACCTTCGGCCAGCTCTTCGGGTTCCAGAGCCACGGTGGGCAGGTCGTCGCCGATTCCGCCCTTTTCGAACACTTCGCGTGCCGTTGCCTCGGCCGCCGCCGCTGCCTCGGCCCCGTGCAGAAGGGTCGTGGCATGGTTCGCAAGAACAACCTTTGCCTGATTGATCTCGGCCCCGCCCAGCGCGCCCAGGCGGTCGCATTCCTCGACCGGCAGTTCTGTGAAGATCTTCAGGAACCGGCCCACATCGGCGTCGGTCGTGTTGCGCCAGAACTGCCAGAACTCATAGGGGCTCAGCATGTCGCCGTTCAGCCAGACCGCGCCCTGCGCCGATTTGCCCATCTTACGCCCGTCGCTGGTGGTCAGCAGCGGCGTGGTCAGCCCATAGATCTCCTTGTCCACCACGCGGCGGGTCAGGTCGATCCCGTTGATGATGTTGCCCCACTGGTCCGACCCGCCCATCTGCAACAGGCAGCCGTAGCGCCGGTAGAGTTCCAGGAAATCATAGGCCTGCAGGATCATGTAGTTGAATTCCAGGAACGACAGCGACTGTTCGCGGTCCAGCCGGGACTTCACGCTCTCGAAGGACAGCATCCGGTTCACGCTGAAATGCCGCCCGATGTCGCGCAGGAAATCCAGGTAGTTCAGATTGTCCAGCCATTCGGCATTGTTCAACATGATGGCGTCGGTCGGGCCCTCGCCATAGGTCAGATAGTTTGCAAAGACCTTCTTCAGCCCGGCGATGTTGGCGTCGATCGCCTCGGGCGTCAGCAACGGCCGCTCCTCCGACCGGAACGAGGGGTCGCCCACCTTGGTCGTGCCCCCGCCCATCAGCGTGATCGGCTTGTGGCCCGTCTTCTGCAACCAGCGCAGCACCATGATGTTCATCAGATGCCCGACATGCAGGCTGGGCGCGGTCGCGTCATAGCCGATGTAGGCCGGCACCACACCCTTCAACAATGCCTCGTCAAGCGCCTGATAGTCCGTGCAATCGGCAACAAAGCCGCGCTCGAACATCACGCGCATGAAGTCAGATTTCGGATGGTAGTGCATGGGTGCCTCGGTCTAGGATGCGCGCGGTATATCTTTGGCGGGAGCCTAAGGGAAGATGCGCAAGGAAGGGGCCCTGTGGGCGCTGGGCGCGATGTCCGGCACCTCGCTCGATGGTGTCGATGCCGCCATGATCAGGACAGACGGGATCACGATCGAGAGCTTCGGCCCCTCGGCCTTCCGCCCTTACAGCACGAAGGAACAGGCCACGATCCGTGCCGCCCTGGGGCGCTGGCCTGGTGAGCCGGGCGTCGCCGAGGCGGCCCGTGTTGTCGAGGATGCGCATGTCGAGCTTCTGGCCCGGTTCACCGGGGCGGAACTGGTGGGCTTCCACGGCCAGACCCTGGCACATGACCCGGCCGGGCGCGGTACGCACCAGTGCGGGGACGGTGCGCTTCTGGCGCAGGTTCTGGACCTGCCGATCGTCTGGGATTTCCGCAGTGCCGATGTCACCATGGGCGGGCAGGGCGCGCCGCTTGCGCCTTTCTATCATTTCGCCCTCGCCCGCCATCTGGGCCTGACCGAGCCGGTGGCCTTCCTGAACCTTGGCGGGGTGGGCAACCTGACCTGCGTGAACCCCACCGCCGACAGGCCGGAAACGCCGGGCGCGCTGCTGGCGTTCGATACCGGGCCGGCAAATGCGCCACTGAACGACCTGATGCTGGCTAGAACCGGCCAGCCGGTTGACCGCGACGGCGCGCTTGCGGCTCGGGGCCGGGTTGACGAAGGTTTTGTCGCCAGGGTTCTGTCGGACCCATGGTTCGACCTGCCCCCGCCCAAGTCGCTGGATCGCAACGATTTCCAGAGTATGGTCGAGGCACTTGACGACCTTGGCGACGCCGATGCCGCCGCCACGCTGACAGCGGTGGCAGCTGCGGGCGTCGGTGCGGGCCTTCTGCACCTTCCCGCGCCGGTCAGCCGCATCCTGGTGACCGGCGGAGGGCGGCGCAACCCGGTGATGATGGCCGAGTTGCGCCGCCGTCTGCCATGCCCTGTCCAGCCTGTCGAGGATCTGGGTCTCGACGGTGACATGCTGGAAGCACAGGCCTTTGCCTTTCTGGCCGTGCGGGTGCTGCGCAAGATGGCCACGTCGGGCCCCGACACGACGGGCGCACCGGCCCTGGTCGGTGGCGGCCAGATCAGCCGCCCCGAGGGCTAGGCCGCTGCCTCGGCGACCCTGCGCCGGTGTGGCCATCCGGCTCTTGGGCAGCTGTCCCTGATCGTTCCTGGAACGGCCTGCCGAAGCTCAGCGAAGGCGTGCCCTCAGGACCGGCAGCGAATAGAGGGCAAGCGCGCTCCAGATCATTCCAAAGGCCAGCAGCTTCATGCCGCTGAACGGTTCGTCGAAGATGAACACCGCTGTCAGGAAGATCAGCGTGGGGGCGATGTATTGCATTACCGCAATGGTCGAAAGTCGCAGCCGTTTTGCCCCGTTGGCATAGATCATCAGCGGGCCCGCGGTGACGATCCCGCAGCCAAGAAGCAGTGCGTCGTCCCAGGCCACCCCTTGCAGGAAATGCCCGCCCCCCGTTGCGGAAAGCCAGATCATGTAGCCCAGCGCCACGGGCAGCAGGATCAGTACCTCCAGGGCGAACCCTTGGTTCGGTCCGATCGGCAGCCATTTCTTCAGGAAGGCGTAGAAGCCCCATGTGACCGTCAGCCCCAGTGCGACCAGCGGCAGGCGCCCTGCCTCCCACGTCAGGATTGCCACGGCAACGGCAGCCAGGCCAATGGCCACACCCTGCATCCGCCCGATACGCTCGCGCAGAAGTGCCGCGCCCAGGAAGATGGAAAACAGCGGGTTGATGTAATAACCCAGCGCCGCATCCAGCGCATGGCCGGATCCGATGGCCCAGACATAGATCCCCCAGTTCACGCTGATCAGCGCAGCCGTCATTGCGCCCATGCCCAGCATCCGGGGGCTGCGCAGCGCGGCCGTCAGATCGGCCGTCCGCCGAAGCCAGAGCAAGACTGCCATTGCCACCGGCACCGACCAGATGACCCGGTGGGCGATCACCTCGACCGGCGGGACATGCGCAAGCGCCTTCATGTACAGCGGCAGGAAGCCCCACAGCAGATAGGCCGTCAGCGCGAACAGAAAGCCCGACAGGCTGTCCTCGTTCCTTGCAGTCAGGGCAGGGGTATCGACCATGGGCTTCCCCTACCCAATGCGCCCGCCGGCCACCATGACAATCTTGTGCCCGGAACAATGCGCCAGACAGGTCTTGTCTCAGATCTGGCGCGGCAGCGTCCAGCCTGGCGGGGCAAGCTCGAACCCCTCGAAACGGAAGCCGGGCGATACCGTGCAGCTGACAAGGGTCCATTCCCCCGTGGACCGTGCGGCCTGCCACCAGCCTGCCGGCACCACCGTCTGCACGACCTCGCGCCCCAGGATGTCCGGGCCCAGCCGCACATCGGCTGCGGCTGTCACGCCCAGCGAAAGGACCAGCGGGGCACCTGCGTGCCACAGCCAGATTTCGTCCGCATCAACGCGATGCCAATGGCTTCGCTCTCCGGCGCGCAGCAGGAACAGGATCGCGGTTCCGCTGGCCCGGCCACCGATGTCCGGTCCGGCCCAGGTCTGTCGATACCAGCCCCCCTCCGGGTGAGGTTCCAGTTCGAGCTTGCGGATGATGTCTTCTGCGCTCATGCCTGTCTCCATTCGCCGGGGGCCAGCCCCTCCAGCGTCCAGTCCCCGACCCGCCAGCGGATCAGCCGCAGGCAGGGCAACCCCACAGCTGCGCACATGCGCCGCACCTGCCGGTTGCGCCCCTCGCGGATCGTCAGTTCGATCCAGCTGTCCGGCACGGTCTTGCGCACCCGGATCGGCGGCGTCCGGGGCCAGAGCCAGCCCGGCGGCCCCACCGCACGGGCCTTTGCGGGCAGGGTCGGGCCATCGTTCAACTCCACACCCCGCCGCAAACGCTCCAGCGCTGCCTCGGTCACCAGCCCCTCGACCTGCGCGAAATAGGTCTTTTCCAGCTTGAACCGCGGGTCCGCGATCCGCGCCTGCAACCGGCCATCGTCGGTCAGCACCACCAGCCCCTCGCTGTCGCGGTCCAGCCGCCCGGCCGGATAGACCCCTTTGACCGGCACGAAATCGGCCAGCGTCGCGCGCCCCTCGCCGTCGGTGAACTGGCAAAGGACGTCATACGGTTTGTTCAGAAGGATAACCCGCGCCATGTCTTTGCCATAACCCGCCGCAGGCACAGCTAAAAGCCGTCAGGGCCGGTCGGCAAGCCCGAGTATCAGCGACAGCGCGGCTGCTCCGGCAAACAGGGGCCAGGCCCAGCCGGGTCCCCCGGCCCGCCAGGCCAACGTGCCAAGCAGGAAAAGGCCTGCCTTGAGTGCAAGAAGTGCCCCGGGATCAAGGCGGCGGGGCGAGGCAGGGGCCGCCCATAGACCCCAGACCACCGTCACGCCCGCAATGGCCATTGCGGCAATCAGCCATCCCGCCGGCCCGCTCTCGAAGGTCAGGTAGGTTGCACGACCGACCCCGGCCAGCAGCGCCATCTCGACCGCAAAGGCCAGTGCGCCGTTGACCAGGGTCAGCACGCGGTCAACCCTTCAGGATCGACCGCCCGGCATACTCTGCCGTCTCGCCCAGCATCTCTTCGATACGGATCAGCTGATTGTATTTCGCCAGCCGGTCAGACCGCGAAAGCGAGCCGGTCTTGATCTGCCCGCAGTTCGTGGCCACGGCGAGGTCGGCGATGGTGCTGTCCTCTGTCTCGCCTGACCGGTGGCTCATGACGTTCGTATACCGCGCGCGGTGCGCCATCTCGACGGCCTGCAATGTTTCGGTCAGGGTGCCGATCTGGTTGACCTTGACCAGCATCGAGTTCGCTACCCCTTCCGCAATCCCGCGCGACAGGCGCTTGGGGTTGGTCACGAACAGATCGTCGCCCACCAGCTGCAGCTTGTGGCCGAGCTTGTCGGTCAGAAGCTTCCATCCTTCCCAGTCGTCCTCGGCGCAGCCGTCCTCGATCGAAACGATCGGATAATCCGCCGCCAGCCTGGCCAGCCATTCGACATTCTCTTCCGGGCTCAGCGACAGGCCCTCGCCCTTCATCTCGTACTTGCCGCCCCGGAAGTATTCCGTCGAGGCGCAGTCGAGCGCAAGGTAAATGTCCTCGCCAGGTTTGTAGCCTGCCTTTTCTATGGATTTCAGAATGAAATCAAGCGCATCTCGGGCCGAATTCAGATTCGGCGCGAAGCCGCCCTCGTCGCCGACATTGGTATTATGCCCGGCCGCCGACAGTTCCTTCTTCAGCGTGTGGAACACCTCGGACCCCATCCGCACCGCCTCGCGGATGTCCTGGGCACCGACCGGCATGATCATGAATTCCTGGATGTCGATCGGGTTGTCGGCGTGTTCGCCGCCGTTGATGATGTTCATCATCGGCACCGGCAGCACCCGGGCGCTGGTCCCGCCCACATAGCGATACAGGGGCTGCGAGGTATATTCCGCCGCTGCCTTCGCCACCGCAAGGCTGACCCCCAGGATCGCATTTGCGCCGAGCCGCGACTTGTTCGGCGTGCCGTCCATCTCGATCATCGTGCGGTCGATGCCGACCTGCTCGGTCGCGTCGAAACCGACGATCTCTTCGGCGATCTCGCCGTTCACCGCGGCGACGGCCTCCAGAACGCCCTTGCCCTTGTAGCGCTTGGCGTCACCATCGCGCTTCTCGTTGGCCTCATGCGCGCCGGTCGAGGCGCCCGAGGGCACCGCCGCGCGGCCCATGCTGCCGTCTTCCAGCGTTACGTCCACCTCGATCGTGGGGTTGCCGCGGCTGTCCAGGATTTCGCGGGCGTGAATGTCGATGATCGTGCTCATGGGCGGTTTCCTCAAGGCCGAAGGGTGCTCTCCCGGCCCCTTTACCCCGGCTCAGGCGACGAGGGAAGCGCGTTTGAGCCGCCGTTCGCGGGCGAAGGCGTAAAGCCCCGAAGCGACGATCAGACCCGCGCCGGCAAGGGTCGGGCCGTCGGGGCGTTCAGCCAGGAACACCACCCCGAGACTCATCGAAAAGACCAGACGACTGTAACGGAACGGTGCCACGACCGCGACTTCGCCCGTGCGCGTGGCCGCCGTCACCGCCCAGTAGCCCGCGGTGCCGAAGACGACAGCCCCCAGCAGGATGATCGTCTCGGGTCCGGAAACCGCCTTTGCCTGGCCGCTGGCCAGCATCATCCCGATGCCGAGCAGCGTCACCGACAGAAGCCCCCAGGCCGAGACCTGCGCCGTCGTGACCGAGGCCGGAATAGCGCGCGCTGCAAGGTCGCGCAGCACGATCCCGGCGACCGAGATCAGCACCAGAAGCGTTTCCACCCGGAAGCCATCGCTGCCCGGGCGGATCACCAGCAGAACCCCTGCGAAGCCCGCCAGAATCGCCGTCCAGCGCCGCCAGCCAACCCGCTCTGCGAAGACCAGGGCAGCGCCCATGGTGACGGCCAGCGGAAGCGCCTGCAACACTGCGGCAACGGTGCCAAGCGGCACTGCGGCAAGGGCGGCGACGTAACTTGCCGCAGCGATCATTTCTCCGGCATTTCTTGCAATGACAGCGGGATGAAGCGCTTCCTTCACCCAGATTCCCCGCCCTTGCCTGCGCGCCATGACCCAGAACACCGGCGCGCCAAGGGCACCTGAAATCAGGACGATCTGACCGACGGGCAGGCCAGTGGCAGCAAGTTTCAGGAACAGGTCCTCGACCGCAAACAGCGCCATCGCGGCCAGCATCAGAAGGATGCCTGTCAGGTTATCGCTTCGGGGTTCGCTGCGGGCCATCGGGCCGTTCTATGCCCGCCGCGGAGCGAAGGAAAGCGTCTGCACCTCGATCAAGGTGGCTGATCCCGCCACGCTTGGGCATCGCGGCCTTGTTCCCGCCGCGCAGGCCATGCACAAGTGCCGGGCGGCAAGGAGCAAGAGCATGCAGCGCAAGGATCGGCTTGATGCCTTCGGCGGATCAGTCCTTTTGGGGGTGACGCTGCTTCTGGCCTTCAACCAGGTAATCGTGAAGCAGGTGAACCAGGGCTTGCAGCCTGTGTTCTTCGCGGGTCTGCGGTCAGCGCTGGCAGTGCTGTTCGTCTGGGCCTTGCTGCTTTTCCGGCACCGTCCACCGCGACTGAGGCGCAGGGCCCTTGGCCCGGGCCTGCTGATGGGCGCCGTCTTCGCAGCCGAGTTCCTTTGCCTTTTCATGGCGCTCGACCTGACGACGGTGGGGCGCACCTCGGTCATCTTCTATTCCATGCCGGTCTGGTTCGCGATCATCGCGCATTTCGGTCTTGGCGAACGGATCACGCCGATCCGGGCGCTTGGGCTTGCAATGGCCTTCACCGGGGCGGCCTGGGCGATCCTGGCTGGCAGTGCTTCGGGCGAAGGCAGTCTGATCGGCGACCTTTTCGCCCTGGGCGGTTCCTGGGGCTGGGCGGGGACTGCCTTCATCGCGCGCCGCCCGGTGATGCGGGACGAGGGGCCCGAGATGCAGCTGTTCTGGATGGTCCTTGTCTCTGGACCGATTCTTCTGCTGGCGGCGCCGGCGTTCGGCCCGCTGATCCGCGATCTGCAACCGGCCCATCTGTTCTGGCTGGTGTTCCAGGCGTCGGTCGTGGTGGCCGGGGGCTTCGTCACATGGCTCTGGCTTCTGTCGGTTTATCCGGCCTCGACCGTGGCCTCGTTCTCGTTCCTGACCCCGATCCTGGCCATTCTGCTGGGTGCCTTGATCTTCGGCGAATCCGTCACCTGGCCGATTCTCGGCGCGGCCTGTCTGGTCGCGGCCGGAATCGTGCTGATCAATCGGCCGGCGCGCCCGGCGCTCTGAAGGCCTGTGCAGAATCGCCCGCCGCCGAATTGGCGTGGGCCCTCCGGCTGCAAGGCGGCCGGTCAAGCGCGCTGCATTTCTGCGAAATCGGGGACACTTCACAAACTGCTCGAACCTTGTCCCCAAACCTGTCCACAGGGGGGCGTCTGCTGCACCGCTGACAGGGTGGTGTGGCAGCCCAACGTCAAGGGAGAAAATTTCGATGAAGGCAAAATTTTCCCGTTGATCGACTGTCATGATTACGACAGTTTGATAAAGCGGCAGGGGAAACCACAAAATCTAGTGCCGCAGTGGACAGGCAGATTGACCCAGTAGAAAGGGCATCCGGAACGGATGCGCCCCTCCAGCCGGTGCAGGCCGGCAGGATGGTGGGTTGTTGTCTTTCGCTGCAACCGGATCGGTACCCCGCGCAAGATTGCAGCATTCATCGGCCTTATTGGCCGCAAGAACGGGAGTTCAGGGGCATGAAGATCGAGCGGCACTTCACCACCGAGGCCACCGGCGCCTATGGGGCCATGGCCTTCACGACCACCGTTTCGGAAATCCGCAACCCCGACGGGAAGGTTGTCTTCCGCAACGACGCGGTGGAAGTCCCCGAAGGCTGGAGCCAGGTCGCCAGCGACGTTCTGGCACAGAAGTATTTCCGCAAGGCAGGTGTGCCGGCGGCGCTGAAGAAGGTCAGGGAAAAGGGCGTGCCCGAGTTCCTGTGGCGCTCGGTCGCAGACGAGGAGGCCTTGGCCAGCCTGCCCGAGGACCAGCGCTACACTGGCGAGACCTCGGCCAAGCAGGTCTTTGACCGTCTGGCAGGCGCCTGGGCCTACTGGGGCTGGAAGGGCGGCTATTTCACCACCGAGGCCGACGCCCGTGCCTATTATGACGAGATGCGCTTCATGCTGGCCCGCCAGATGGCCGCGCCGAACTCGCCGCAGTGGTTCAACACCGGCCTGCACTGGGCCTACGGCATCGACGGCCCCGGCCAGGGCCATTTCTACGTGGACCACAGGACCGGCAAGCTGACCCAGTCCGACAGCGCCTACGAACATCCACAACCCCATGCGTGCTTCATCCAGTCGGTGAAGGACGACCTTGTGAACGAAGGCGGCATCATGGACCTCTGGGTGCGCGAGGCGCGGCTGTTCAAGTATGGCTCGGGCACCGGCACCAACTTCTCCAGCCTTCGGGGCGAGGGCGAAAAGCTTTCGGGAGGCGGCAAGTCCTCGGGCCTGATGGGCTTCCTCAAGATCGGCGACCGCGCGGCGGGGGCGATCAAGTCGGGCGGCACCACGCGCCGCGCGGCCAAGATGGTGATCGTGGACATGGATCACCCCGACATCGAGGAATTCATCAACTGGAAGGTGATCGAGGAACAGAAGGTCGCCTCTTTGGTGGCCGGATCCAAGATGCACGAGGCGCGGCTGAACGACATCTTCGCCGCGATCCGCCAGTGGGACGGCGCGGACGGGGATGCCACCGATCCGGCGAAGAACTCCGCGCTGAAGGCTGCGATCAAGGCAGCCAAGAAGGCGATGATCCCCGACACCTATACCAACCGCGTGCTGCAATACGCGCGGCAGGGCTTCACTTCGATCGAATTCCCGACCTACGACACCGACTGGGATTCCGAGGCTTACATCTCGGTCTCGGGCCAGAACTCCAACAACTCGGTCCGCGTCACCGACGCATTTCTGCGCGCGGTGAAGGAGGATCTGCCCTGGGAGCTGATCCGCCGCACCGACGGCAAGGTGGCCAAGACCGTCTCGGCACGCGATCTGTGGGACCAGATCGGCCATGCCGCCTGGGCCTGCGCCGACCCCGGCATCCAGTTCCACGACACCGTCAACGCCTGGCACACCTGCCCCGAGGACGGGCCGATCCGGGGCTCGAACCCGTGCTCGGAATACATGTTCCTCGACGACACGGCCTGCAATCTGGCGTCGATGAACCTGCTGACCTTCTACAAGGACGGCCGCTTCGACGCCCAGGCCTATGTGCATGCCACCCGCCTGTGGACGGTCACGCTGGAAATCAGCGTCATGATGGCGCAGTTCCCTTCGAAGGAAATCGCCCAGCTCTCCAATGATTTCCGCACCCTTGGCTTGGGTTATGCCAACATCGGCGGCCTTCTGATGAACATGGGCCTCGGCTATGACTCGGACGAAGGCCGCGCCCTTTGCGGTGCGCTGACCGCGATCATGACGGGCATCTCCTATGCCACCAGCGCCGAGATGGCAAAGGAACTGGGGCCGTTCGCGGGCTATGAGCGGAACAAGCAGCACATGCTGCGCGTCATCCGCAACCACCGCGCCGCGGCCCATGCGACCGGCCAGTATGAAGGGCTGAACGTCCCGGCTGTCCCGCTGGATCATGCGAACTGCCCCGACCAAAGCCTTGTTACCCTTGCCAAATCCGCGTGGGATGAGGCGCTGCGCCTGGGCGAGGCCTACGGTTACCGTAACGCCCAGACCACGGTGATCGCGCCCACCGGCACCATTGGCCTCGTCATGGACTGCGACACCACCGGCATCGAGCCCGACTTCGCCCTGGTGAAGTTCAAGAAGCTCGCCGGCGGCGGCTACTTCAAGATCATCAACCAGTCGGTCCCTGCCGCGCTGGAGGCCCTCGGCTATTCCACGTCGCAAGCCGCCGAGATCGTCGCCTATGCCGTCGGCCACGGCTCGCTCGGCCAGGCCCCGGCGATCAACCACACCGCGCTGATCGGCCACGGCTTTGGCCCGCGCGAGATCGAGAAGATCGAGGCTGCGCTGCCTTCGGCCTTCGACATACGCTTTGTCTTCAACCAGTGGACGCTGGGCGAGGACTTCTGCAAGGGCACTCTCGGCATCCCCGCCGAAAAACTTGCCGATCCGACCTTCGACCTGCTGCGTCACCTCGGCTTCACCAGGGCGCAGATCGAGGCCGCCAACGATCATGTCTGCGGCACCATGACACTGGAAGGCGCTCCGCACCTCAAGCCCGAACACTACAAGGTCTTCGACTGCGCCAATCCCTGCGGCAAGAAGGGCACCCGCTATCTGTCGGTGGAAAGCCACATCCGCATGATGGCTGCCGCCCAGTCCTTCATCTCGGGCGCGATCTCCAAGACGATCAACATGCCGAACTCCGCCACCATCGCTGATGTGCTGGCAGCCTACGAACTGTCGCATTCGCTGGGTATCAAGGCCAATGCGCTTTACCGCGACGGCTCCAAGCTCAGCCAGCCGCTCGCCTCTGCGCTGATCGAGGACGACGACGAGGCCGAAGAGCTGCTCGCCTCGGGCACGGTCACCGAAAAGGCCCAGGTCGTGGCCGAGAAGATCGTCGAGAAGGTGATCGTCAAGGAGATCGTCCGCAGCCACCGCGAGAAGCTGCCGGAACGCCGCAAGGGCTATACCCAGAAGGCGATCGTGGGCGGGCACAAGGTCTATCTGCGCACCGGCGAATATGCCGATGGCAGCTTGGGCGAGATCTTCATCGACATGCACAAGGAAGGCGCGGGCTTCCGGGCGATGATGAACAACTTCGCCATCGCGGTCTCGGTCGGCCTGCAATACGGCGTGCCGCTGGAGGAATTCGTCGAGGCCTTCACCTTCACCCGGTTCGAACCCGCCGGTATGGTCCAGGGGAACGACTCGATCAAGAACGCGACCTCGATCCTCGACTACATCTTCCGGGAACTGGCGATCAGCTATCTTGACCGCACCGACCTTGCCCATGTCGCGCCCAAGGGGGCGAGCTTCGATGACCTCGGCCGGGGCGACGAGGAAGGCAAGCGCAACTTCGCCGAACCCAGCGAGATCGCGGCCTCGAAATCGCTCGAGGTGCTGAAGCAGGTCGCCTCGACCGGCTACATGCGCAAGCGCCTGCCGCAGGAACTGGTGGTGTTGCAGGGCGGGCAGGGGGCCACCGGCTTCGGCGGGGGGCTGGCGACCGGCACCGACAGCGCCGCGCCCCTGACGGCGGTCCTGTCGGAGACAAGGGTCTCGGGCTTCTCGGAAACCACCAGCAGCTTTGCGATCAGCACGGCGGATGCGCGCACCAAGGCCAAGCTGCAGGGCTATACCGGTGACAGCTGCGGCGAATGCGGCAACTATACGCTGGTCCGCAACGGCACCTGCCTGAAGTGCAACAGCTGTGGCGCCACGACCGGGTGCAGCTGATGGGCAAGAAGCAGTTTCTCACCCTCAATGATGCCTTGAGTGTCGTTCGCACCGGCGCCGATGCGCATGCGCTCAGGCAGTTCAACTTCATGAACAAATCGCTACCTGCTTCGGTGGGTGACTTGCTGCGGGAACTCGGGTTTGGCTGCCGTTTTGAAGCTATGCCCCATGCCGTCTCTGGCAAACTCGTGCCCGATACCTGGGCCGAAAAAAGCTACGAGGTGGTCCTGAATAGTCGGCACCCGCGCTTGCGGCAGCGCTTCAGCGCTTTGCACGAAGTGGGCCACTACTACCTGCATGTCGACCCGTGCGATCCTCTTGCGCCCGTCAAGCATAGGGCGACTGGCGATACGTTGGACCAAGTATATGACCTTGCCGGGATGCTCGAAGAGAGCGAGGCAAATCAATGGGCCGACGCTGTCATTTTTGGCAACCACGCTCTGGAGGGAGCCCTTGGGCTATACGGGAGGGATCTGGACGCGCTGTCTCGCCATTTCGCGTTCTCGAAAGAGGTTGTGGAGCGGGCGCTGAAGCGTCGCGGGTTCTGAGCCAGCTTCAGTAGACCTTTCCCTCCCCAAATATCCCACGGGGGGTCCGGGGGTGTGAAACCCCCGGTCCTCGACCAGCCATCCGGCGCAATGACTGAAAGCCTGGGACCTCCCTCCCCCCACGGTGGGGGAGGGATGGGGTGGGGGATATGCCTTCCGGCCCGAAGGTTTGACCCCCGGCAGCCCAGCCGCTACCATCCCGGCATGAAGCCCGATCCTGCCCGCAAGATGACTCAGGCCCTCCGCGACACCGGCGTGCGCGTCACGCGCCAGCGCGAGGCATTGCTCAAGGTCCTGACCGAGGCCCAGGACCACCCCGACGCGGCCGAGTTGCACCGCAGGGCGCGGGAGCTAGACGACAGCCTGTCGCTGGCCACCGTCTATCGGACGCTCTCGGTGCTGGAGAGGGAAGGCGTGGTTCTGCGCCTTGCCCTGGAAAACGGGGGCGCGCGGTACGAGGTGGCGAACACCGCGCATCACGACCACATCATCGACCTCGACAGTGGCGAGATCATGGAGTTCCACTCCGAAAAGATCGAGCAGCTTCAACGCGAGATCGCCGCCGAGCTTGGCTACGAGATCGTCCATCACCGGATGGAACTTTACTGCCGGAAGAAGCCCTAGCCGGCAAAGCTGCCATAGCGGCCCTGGCTGAAGACCAGGGGCTCGCCCGCCCGCACCGCCATGCGCAGCACACGGCCCAGGATGATCGCATGATCCCCACCGTCATGAACGGCATGGCGCGCGCAGTCGAACCGGGCCAGCGCCCCGCTCAGCGCGGGCAGTCCTTCCGACGTCAGCGAATGGTCAAGCCCGGCGAACCCGGCCCCGCCCCGGGCGAAGCGAGCCACCCAGTCGCGCTGCCCTGCCTCCAGTACATGGATCGCGAAATGCCGTGCCCCGGTGAAGATGGCAAACCGCGACGAGGCGCGGGCAGGGGACCACAGCACCAGTGGCGGGTCAAGCGACACCGACGAGAAGCTGTTGGCCACGAAGCCCACCGGCCCTTCGGGCCCCAGCGTCGTGACCAGCGTCACGCCGGTCGCAAAGCGCCCGAAGGCGTCGCGCAGCGCGCGCGGGTCGGAAGGGTCAAGCAGCAGGTCGGTCGAAGCTGTTCCGTCAGGCATGGCAGGTCCGTTCATGGGCCCTACCAGATATGCCGACGTCCGCGACAATCAACGTCAGATCTGCCGGTCAGACTGTGCGCAAAAGCCTGAGTGCGTCGTAGATCGCCGCATGGGTATTGCGCGCGGCCACCGCATCGCCGATCCGGTAAAGCGCAAAGCCGGGTACCTCGGGTTGCGGCCGTCCGCCGATCAGGGCCTCATAATCCACGGCGCCAAGATTGCCTGACAAGGGCTTGAGGTCAAAGTAGATATCTGCCAGCGGCTGGGTGCCGTGATTGACCACCACCTGATCGTACAGCGACGTTTTCGCCAGCTTCATGTAGTCCGACCCGATGGTGGCCTTCAGCTGGTTTCCGGCCCTTTCCACCGCCAGCAGGCGATAGGTCACCGTGAAGGTCACGTCCTTGTCCTGCAAGGCGCGCATGTAGGGCACCAGATTCATGCCCATCACCTCGGGCGCGAAGGTGCGGTCCGGTGTCATGATCTCGACCCTCGAGCCTGCCTCGGCGATGACCTGCGCCGCCTGCAGGGCCGCATGGTCCCCGGCGTCGTCGAACAGCAGCACGTTCGCCCCCGGCTTCACATCGCCTGACAGGATGTCCCAGGTGGAGACGACCAGATCGTTGCCGGCACCAAGCACATCGGTCGTGGGCAGCCCGCCCGTGGCGATCACCACCACGTCCGGGTTTTCTGCCGTCACGTCGGCGGCTTCGGCAAAGGTGTTGAAGCGAAACTCTACCCCCCGTGCGGCGCATTGCGCCATGCGCCAGTCGATGATGCCGATCATCTCGCGCCGGCGCGGCGTCAGCGAGGTCAGCAGCACCTGCCCGCCCGGATCGGCCGCTGCCTCGAACACCACGACGTGGTGGCCGCGCTCGGCCGCCACGCGCGCGGCTTCCAGGCCTGCGGGGCCCGCGCCAACCACAACGACCTTCTTCTTAACCGAAGCTGGCGCGATCTCGTGCGGCTGCGTTTCCTCGCGCCCGGTCGAGGGGTTGTGGATGCACAGCGCCATGCCCCCCTGATAGATCCGGTCCAGGCAGTAGGTCGCACCGACACAGGGGCGGATGTCGGCCTCGCGCCCCTCGACGATCTTGCGCACGATATGGGGGTCGGCCATGTGGGCGCGGGTCATGCCCACCATGTCAAGCTGCCCCGTGGCCACTGCATGCCGGGCGGTCGCCACGTCGGGTATCCGCGCGGCGTGGAAGGTGGGCATCCCCACCTCGGCCCGCACGCGGCCTGCGAAATCCAGATGCGGGGCGGATCGCATGCCCTGGATCGGGATCACGTCCGTCATGGCCGGATCGGTATGGATGCGGCCCTTGATGATGTTGAGAAAGTCCACCAAGCCGCTGTCGCGGAACATCTTTCCGATGGCGATGCCTTCCTCGGGGTCGATCCCGCCGGGCGCGTCCTCGTCTGCCGTATAGCGCACGCCCAGCAGGAAATCCGGCCCCACGCGCCTGCGGCAGGCGGCCAGCACCTCCATCGTGAATCGGGCCCGGTTTTCCAGACTGCCCCCCCAGGGCGCAGGCAGTGCATTGGTCAGGGGCGACATGAACTGGTCCATCAGGTGGCCGTAGCATTCGAATTCCACCCCATCGAGCCCCGCCGCCTGCATCCGTTCGCAGGCATCGGCATAGTCCGTGATGATGCGGCCGATGTCCCAATCCTCGATCACCTTGGGAAAGGCGCGATGGGCCGGTTCCCGGGATGGCCCCGCCCCCACCACCGGAAGCCAGTCGCCCTTGTCCCAGCGCGTGCGGCGGCCAAGGTGGGTCAGCTGGATCATCACGGCGGCCCCGGCCTCGTGGCAGTCGTCGGCCAGCCGCCTCAGCCACGGCACGACCTCGTCCTTGTAGGCCAGAACGTTGTTGAAGGCTGGCGGACTGTCCTTCGACACCGCGGCCGAGCCGGCCGTCATCACCATCGCCACGCCCGCCTTGGCCCGTTCCAGATGATACAGCCTGTAACGGTCCTTCGGCATGCCCTCTTCCGGGTAGGCCGGTTCGTGGCTGGTGGTCATGATCCGGTTGCGAAGCGTCAGGTGCTTCAGTTGATAGGGCTGAAGAAGCGGGTCGTTCGACATGGGCCGGGGCCTCTGGCTTGGAAGTCTGGGCCAACGCTAGACCGGGGATGGAGTCGGCTCAAGAAAAATCGACATGTGTGTCGAGTTTTCTGGCCTTGTGCCGGAAGCCGGCCCGCGCATAGGGTGCCGCCATGGATGCAGAGCGCAACGAACGCGGCTGGCGTGGCAGTCCGGACCTCTGGCTGGATGCCGCCTACGAACTGCTTGTCGAAGGCGGGGTCGAGGCCGTCAAGGTCATGCCGCTGGCCCAGCGCCTTGGCCTGTCGCGCACCAGTTTCTACTGGCATTTCCCCGACCGTGAGGCGCTTCTGGCCGGGTTGATCGACCGGTGGCAGGCAAAGAATACCGGCAATCTGGTCGCACGATGTGAGGCCCCGGCCCAGACCATAGCCCAGGCCATGTTGAATCTCTGCGACTGCTGGCTGGACTCTGCGCTGTTCGATAGCCGCCTGGAATTTGCCATGCGGACCTGGGCGCTGACCGACAGGGCGGTTGAGCAGGCGATGGCCGATGCAGATGCCACACGCATCGCCGCGATTACCGCGCTTTTCCGTCGCTTCGGCTATCCAGAGGGCGAAGCCGACACCCGGGCACGCACGCTGTATCTGACCCAGGTGGGCTATATTGCACTTCGGTCGAACGAGACCCTCGAACAGCGGATGGCACGGATCCCGGCCTATGTTCTGACCTTCTGCGGTGTGCCGCCCACCTCGGATGACGTGGCCGCCTTCGAGGCCCGCCACCAGGAATGGTCAGGCGGCTAGGCCGGGCCGGAAGCTGCCGGCTCAGCTTTGCGTTCGGGGCCGATTGAAGCAGCCGCTGACACATCCTTGCGCATGGATCCCTACAGGGGGGGGCGGGCGTATCGCGTCCCCATTTCAGAGCCTGCTGACCGACCTGCATCGCAAATCGTCTGCCGCCATGATCTTCAATGGGGAGCGTCAGGGATCGTGCGGGGTGCCGCGACCAGTGCCCACGCCCCCATCCCCTCCCCACACACAAGGGGGGAGGGGGAGGTGCCTCATTCTGCCGCGTGTGGGCGCGGCTTGCGGGCGGCAAGCGCTGCTTCCAGCGCGGCAAGGCGGCCTTGCAGCAGGGCAAGGTCCATCTCCCCGCGCTCGATCCGTTCGGCCAGCACATGCGGCTCGGGGGTTTCAGGCTCGGCCTCCTTCCTGCCGATGAACCGACCGAGCACCCACGAAAGCAGCCGCGACAGATCGTCCATCACCAGATACATCGACGGCACGATCACAAGGCTGAGGACGGTCGAGACGATGATCCCGCCGATCACGGCGATGGCCATGGGCGAACGGAACGCGCCGCCTTCGCCCACCCCCAGCGCCGAGGGCAGCATCCCGGCCGACATCGCGATCGATGTCATCACGATCGGCCGCGCCCGCTTGTGCCCGGCCTCGATCACGGCGTCGATCCGCTTCAGGCCGCGCGCCCGCATCTCGATGGCAAAGTCGATCAGCAGGATGGCGTTCTTGGCCACGATCCCCATCAGCATCAGGATGCCGATAAGAACGGGCATCGACAGCGGATTCTGGGTCAGGATCAGTGCCGCGGCCACCCCGCCCACCGACAGCAGCAGCGAGAAGATGATCGTCAGCGGTTGCAGCACCGAGTGGAACAGCAGGATCAGGACGAACATCATCAGAAGCACGCCCAGCACCATGGCATTGACGAAGCTGCCGACCAGTTCGGCCTGGATCTCGGCGTCACCCGAGGGGCGCACCACGACCGAAGACGGCAGGTTCAGTGTCGGCAGGATCTGCATGAAGCGTTCGGTCGCCTGGTCCAGCACATAGCCCGGTGCGATGTCGGCGCCGATGGTGGCCACGCGCTGGCGGTTCAGCCGCTTGACGATCGAGGGCCCTTCGCCCACTTCCACGGTCGCCACGGCCGACAAGGGCACCGGGCCCCTTGCGGTCTGCACTTTCAGCGCCGAAATCCGGGCCAGACTGTCGCGCGACACCTCGTCAAGCTGCACGCGGATCGGCACCAGACGATTGTCGATCGAAAGCTTGCCCAGCGCGGCAGACACGTCACCGATCGTCGCGACGCGGACAACGTTGGCGATCTGCTGCACCGTGACTCCCAGGCGCGCGGCTTCTTCCAGCTTGGGCGTGATCTGCACCTCGGGACGGGGCAGGGCGGCCTCGGCCGAGGGATTCACCAGCATCGGCTCGTCCCGTAGCGCGGTTTCGATCTTCTGCACCGCATGGTTCAGCGCCGCCTCGTCAGAGGACAGGATGTCGAAACTGAAGGGCCGCGACCCGCCGCCGGGACCGCCCACCTTGAAGGCGCGGACGTCGGGGATGGCGCGAAGGGCAAGGAAAACCTCTTCCTCGATTTCGGATTGCGGCCGGATCCGGCCCTGCAACGGTGTCTCTGGCAGCAGGGCGCCGATCAGCGGCAGTTTCTGACCCAGATCGGAAAGCTTGCGGCCTAGCCCGTTGTCCAGGCGGTCCAGGATGATGGTGAAGCTTGCCCGCCGGATGTCTCGATCACCCAGCGGGGTCGAGCCGCCGACCACGAGAACCGATTTCACGCCGTCTATGTCCGCGACCACCTGGCGCATCGCCTCGGTCGTCCGGTCGGTATCCTCCAGCGTAGCGCCCGGCGGCAGCTCCACGGCAACGACGATGCGGCTTTCGTCCTCGGGCGGGAACAGGCTGCCCGGAACCCCCAGCATCGCCTGGACCGAGAAGATCACCAGTCCGATGGCGGCCACGACGGTCAGGTAATAGGTGGGCAGGCCCAGCCATGGCAGCTTGCGGAAGCGCCAGACCCGCGTGGTGAGGCGCACCAGTCCCAGATAGCCACGCATGATGAAGCCGTCGCGATGGCTGTTTTCGCGATGCCCCTCGGCATCCTTTGCGCGCATCAGGTAGGCGGCCATCATCGGCGTGATGAGGCGCGCCACCGCCAGCGAGAACAGGACAGCAATCGCCACGGTCAGGCCGAACTGCCGGAAATACTGACCCGGAATGCCCGGCATGAAGCTGACCGGCACGAAGACTGCCACGATGGTTGCGCTTGTGGCGATGACCGCAAGGCCGATTTCGTCCGCCGCGTCGATCGCCGCGCGGTAGGGCGTCTTGCCCATGCGGATGTGCCGGGCGATGTTCTCGATCTCCACGATCGCGTCATCGACCAGGATGCCGGTTGCAAGGGTGAGGGCAAGGAAGCTGACAAGGTTCAGCGAGAACCCCAGCATGTCCATCAGCCAGAAGGTCGGCACGGCAGAAAGGGGCAGGGCAACCGCCGCAATCAGCGTTGCGCGCCAGTTGCGCAGGAAGGCCAGCACCACGAGAACCGCCAGCAGCGCCCCTTCCAGCAGCGTATGGATCGCCGCTTCGTAGTTGCCGTATGTGTAGAACACCGAATCGTCGATCATCGTGATCTTGACGTTCGGATTGTCCCTGCGCAGCTGCTCGACGACGCTGTTGGTGGTCTCGGCAACGCTGACCTCCGATGCGCCCTTGGCGCGGAACACAAGAAAGCTGACCTGCGGCTCGCCGTCGATGCGGGTGAAGCTTTTCAGTTCCTCGTAACTGTCGATGACCTGGCCGAGGTCGGACAGGCGTACGAACCGACCTGATGGCAGGGCGATAGTGGTGGCGGCCAATTGCTCGACCGTGCCGCTGTCGCCCAGGGTGCGGATCACCTGTTCGCCCGAGCCGAGGCTCAACTTGCCCGCGCCAAGGTTCGTGTTCGTCGCCGCGATCTGGGCGCTGACCGCCTGGGCCGTAACGCCGAAGCTGTCCAGCTTGACCGGGTCGAGTTCGACGCGGATTTCCCGGTCGGCCCCGCCGATCCGGGTGACGCGGCCGATCCCGGGGCGGCCTTGCAGCGCGCGGGTCACCGTGTCGTCCACGAACCAGCTGATTTCCTCCATCGTCATGTCGGGGGCGCTGACCGCGAAGGTCATGATCGCCTGGCCCTCGACGTCGATCCGGCTGACGATGGGCGCCTCGATGCCGCCGGGCAGGTCGCCACGGATCTGGTCTACCGCATCCTTCACATCCTGCACGGCCTTGTCGGTGGGCACCTCCATGCGGAATTCGACAACCGTTGTGGACAGCCCGTCGGTGACGTTCGAGGTGACGTTCTTCACCCCGGTGATGCCGGCGACGGCATCCTCGATTTCCTTGGTGACCTGGCTTTCCATCTCGGCCGGCGCAGCGCCGGACTGGGCCACGCTGATGGCGACAAGCGGCACGTCGATGTTCGGAAAGCGCGTGATCGGCAGGGTATTGAAGCTCTGCCAGCCAAGCACCATCAGCAGGAAGAAGGCCAGAAGCGGCGCAACCGGGTTTCGGATCGACCAGGCGGAAAAGTTCATGATGCGATCCTCAGTTGGTGGCGCCGGCATCCGGCACCGGGTTGATCCGGTCGCCTGCCCGCACGAAGGCCCCGGCCTTGGCAACCACTAGGTCGCCGGCCGCAAGACCGTTGACGATCTCGACAAAGGCGCCGTCGCGAATGCCGGTGGTGACCACCACCCGTTCGACCAGCCCATCCCGGACGCGCATCACCGTGGGGCCCTCGGCGGATGAACCGACTGCGGTCAGCGGCACCGCCAGAGCCTGATGCTCGTCTGCCACGATCTCTGCCTCGACGAACATGCCGACGCGCAGCCGGTCCGGCTCGTCGATGTGGATCCGTACCCTCCCCAGGCGGGTGACCGGGTCGATGGTGGGTTCGACCATCCGCACAATGCCGGACAGGGTATCGGGCACACCCACGGCACGCAGCAGGGCGGGCTGGCCTTCCTTCAGCCGCAGCACATCGCCCTCGGATACATCGGCGCGCAACTCCAGTGCCCCGTCGCGGATCAGCACGAACATCGGCTGTCCCGCAGCCGTCGCGATGGCGCCCAGCCTGGCGTTGCGCGCAATGATCTTGCCGGCAACCGGTGCCTTCACCTCGGTCCGGCTGAGCATAAGATCCACGTTCTCAAGCCGGGCCTCGGCAAGGGCAAGTTGGGCCCGTGCCGATTCCAGGGCCTCTTTCGCCACTTGCACCCGCGCCTTTGCCGCGGTGGCGTTCGCGTTCGCGGCGTCCAGTTGCGCCTGCGGGGCGGTGCCCTGTTCGCGCAGCCGCGCGGTGCGATCGGCAACGCGGACGGCCTCGGCCTCGGCGGCCTGGGCCTCGACCAGTTGCGCCTCGACCTGGGCGATTCCCGCCCGAGCGGCTGCCAGGGATGCCACGGCCTCGGACTTCTGCAGCTCCAGCGACGTGCGGGAAAGGACCGCCAGCACCTGCCCTGCAGCGACCGTATCGCCCACGTCGGCCCGCAATTCTTCCAGCGGCTGGCCCTCGATCAGGGGCGCGACTTGGACCTCCTCGACAGCGGCCACAAGGCCCGAGGCGATCACGCGGTCGGTCAGCGTGCGCGACCGCACCTCGGTCACGGTGATCGCCGGAAGCGACGACATCGCCGGTTCGGCCGCAGCTTCCTGCGCCAACAGCATGGGGGCCGGCAGCACCAGACCAAGGGACAAGGCAAGTGTCAGGAAATGAGAGGAACGCATCACGCGGTCAGCCTTCTGCAATATCGTTGGAAATGTCGGCAAGGATCCGGTCGATCACCGCAACAACCTGTTCCCGTAGCGCCGGAGAGGCCGGCCCGCACTGTGCGGTGCGTGTTGCCATGGCCTTCACCAGCATCACCAGCAACTGGCACTGCCCGAGATAGCGGGCACAGGCATCCTCCTGACTGCGGCGGGTTACCCGGGCGAAGATTGAGCAAAGCAGCCGGGTGATCGTTTCCTCCATCTGGCCGGCAGCGGCACGGATCTCGGGCTTGCGGATTGCCGCAGCGGTGATCTCGGCCCAGAGCTGGCCATCTTTCAGGCTGTCCTCGTGGAAATGCGACAGGATCCGTTCCCGAAGGCACGCGATCGGCTGATCCGATGTCTGGATTTCCGCGAAATCGGCCTGGATTTCGGCAAGGTCGTAGCTGCACATCGCCTGCACGATGGCCGCCTTGGACGGAAAATAGCGGTAGAAGTTGCCCACGCTCATGCCGGCGGCACGGGCGAGATCCTGCATCGAGGCCCCGTCGAACCCCTTTTCGGCAAACGCCTGCCGGATGGAGCCAAGGATCTCCATCGTGCGTTCTTCAGAGCCTTGCGGCGCGCTGGGGATTGGAAAACCTGCCATGTCTGAGGAGTGACCTGGTTGGGAATGAACGTTCATTCACGCAAATAGACAACTGCACGGGAACGTCAAGTGGAATACGCAGCAGTGGGTGCTGCGGATGTCTTCCGCTTGGCATTTCCGAAGTTTTGGCCCAAAGGGTCGGCAGAAAGGGGACGTTTCCGCCATGGCCGAAGGCTTCAGTTTCTCGATTTCGGCGACAGACGGCGCCGCACGGACCGGGGTGATCCAGACCCCGAGGGGAGAGATTCGCACCCCCGCCTTCATGCCGGTGGGCACCGCCGCCACGGTCAAGGCAATGCTGCCCGAAAGCGTGCGTGCCACGGGGGCTGACATCCTGCTGGGCAATACCTATCACCTGATGCTGCGCCCCACGGCCGAAAGGATCGCGGCTCTGGGGGGGCTGCACCGGTTCATGAACTGGCCGAGACCGATCCTGACCGACAGCGGCGGGTTCCAGGTCATGTCGCTGGGCCCCTTGCGCAAGCTTACCGAGGAGGGGGTGCGCTTCTCCTCGCATCTTGATGGCTCTCGGCACATGCTGACGCCGGAACGCAGCATGGAGATCCAGCGCCTTCTGGGGTCGGACATCGTGATGTGCTTTGACGAATGCCCCGCGCTGCCGGCGACCGAGGCAGAGGTCGCGCGCGCCATGCGCCTGTCGATGCGTTGGGCGCAGCGGTCGCGCGACGCCTTCGGCGACCGGCCGGGCCATGCGCTGTTCGGGATCATGCAGGGCGGTGTCACGCGCGAGCTGCGCGAGGAATCGGCCGAGGCGCTGAAATCCATCGGCTTCGACGGCTATGCGATCGGCGGCCTTGCCGTGGGCGAGGGGCAGGAGGCGATGTTCGGCGTGCTCGACTATGCGCCGGGTTTCCTGCCGGCGGACAAGCCGCGCTACCTGATGGGCGTGGGCAAGCCCGACGACATCGTGGGCGCGGTCGAACGCGGGATCGACATGATGGACTGCGTCCTGCCCTCACGGTCCGGTCGCACCGGTCAGGCCTGGACGCGGCGCGGTCAGGTGAACCTGCGCAACTCGCGACACAAGGACGACCCGCGTCCCCTTGACGAGGCCTGCACCTGCCCGGCCTGCACAGGCTATTCCCGCGCCTATCTGCACCATGTGGTCAAGGCCGACGAGATCATCGCCTCGATGCTGCTGACCTGGCACAACCTGCATTATTACCAGACCCTGATGCAGGGCCTGCGCGACGCGATTGCCGGGCAGCGTCTTGCCGCATTCGTGGCCGAATTTCATGCAACGCGCGCGGCGGGCGACCTGGAGCCTGTCTAGGCCGTTGCCGTGACCGGGCGCCGCTGGCGCTGGCGCGTGGCAACGATGGCCATGCCGCCCAGAATGACGACGGTTGCACCGAGAAGGGGCTGATCGGCAACCGGACGCAGCACGGCGGGAAAGGCCGCGACCGCCGCTGCGAAAGCCAGCCTCGCCCACTGAACGGCATCCGAAAGCGCGGTGAGACCCGGAAGCAGAAGTGCTGTCGCCACCGCGGCCGGCGTCACGAATGCCATGTAAAGCAGCCCCGTGAACAGCGGTATCGGCAGGTTGCCCACATGGCCCGTGCGATCGACGTGCAGCAGCAGGCCCGCTAGGAAGGAAAGAACCGCAACCCGCAGGGCCCGATGCCGCTGCGCGGCAATTCCCCTCAGCCTTACCCTGACCTGATCCAAGCGCGGTTTCATGCCGCCTTGGTGTCATCTGACTGCGGAAAGATTGAGGCAGAAAGGGTGTGAAATGTTGTCCGCCTTCTGCAGCAAAGCGGCTTGGTGTGCGAATGCCGTTGGGATCGGCGGGCACTGGCGGAAGATCATGGGAATGTGACTGATTGGCCGCAGTAGCCTCGGTAAGAGTGCCTTTCGGGCAAGGCTTATCGGTCCCGATGTTGACAGCAGGGGGCCGTGCTTGTTTTGTTCGAGCAAAGGATCGTCGAACGGGAGATCGGGCAGTGGGGACGTTTACTGTATGGGCTCGACAGGACTCGATCACAGCCAACAATGCGACCCTGAACCCCATCGGGACTAATCAGGCGCCGACCACGGAACTTACCTTTACCGACAACAACGGTGCCGGTGACCTGAATATCGAATACAATGGTGGGTTGCCCGACCCGGATACCCAAGTCATAATCGATGGCACCTCCTACAATTTTACCGTGGTGCTTTCCGGCACTCTGCCCAGCAACTCTCAAGTGCCGGCGTCCCTTGTCGGGCGAACGGTGCTTCTTCTGCGAGTGACGGTCGGCGGAACGGTGCGCGAGTATTTCTACGTTGTTGGTCAACCACCGGCGACGTTCGCCCAGATGAACGCTATCGGCAGCGGCGCCATTCCCCTTCAGAATGTCAACACCACGCCGCCGCCCTACTGCTTTGGCATGGGGACAGAGATTGCGACACCATCGGGCCGGCGCAAGGTCGAGACGTTGCGTGCGGGTGACTGTGTTCTCACCGCGGATGACCGCACCGTCACCATCGCCTGGATCGGAATGTCGCGTTACACCAGAGAGGAGGCTGTTGCTTCCTCTGCTTTGCGCCCGGTGCATATTCATGCCAATGCGTTCGGGCCCGGCTGCCCGGATCGTGCACTTGTCGTGTCGCCGCAGCACAGGATCGTCGTCCAGGGTGGCGCCTGCGAGCTTCTGTTCGGCCATTCGAAGGTCTTTCGTCACGGCCCGTCACCTGATCGGAACCCTTGCAAGCGCACCAGAACCAGAGGACGACGTGGTCTACTACCACATCCTGCTGGAAAACCACGATATCCTGTTGTCGAATGGCCTTTCCACGGAAAGCTTCCAGCCGGCGCGGCGCATGGTAGAGGCCATGGACACCGCCGCGCGCGCATCGCTTGAGGCGGTCTTGGATGTTCTGGGCCGCGACGCGATGCTGACAAGGACTGACGCCTTGCAGACGCTTACCCACCGGGAAACCCTGGCGCTTCTTGATGATCTGGTCGAGGAAGTGCCGCCAATCGGTGTAAGCCTGTCATCAACTCGGCGCGCGACGGTCTTAGCTGATCGTGGATGCGCGGCCTGACTGGGGCAGCTCATCGCAAAGGCGGCGCAAATGGTCTTGTCCCTGCCTGCGCAGAGGTTCAGACTGAGCCTTCCGAACGCCGCTTGAATCCCGAAAGCCGGGACCACAAATAACAGCCAACAGGCGGAACGGGCCGGGTTGCCGATGGTCGGGGCCCCGCCGCGTTGCCGCGAGTGAAGGTAGTCACATGAGCACCGAAAGCTATCCCGTCCTGCCGCTGCGCGACATCGTGGTCTTTCCCCACATGATCGTGCCGCTTTTCGTCGGCCGCGAAAAATCGGTCCGCGCGCTGGAAGAGGTGATGCAGGACGACAAGCAGATCCTTCTGTCCTCGCAGAAGGATCCCACCGCAGATGACCCGCAGAGCGACGGGATCTTCCGCGTGGGCGTTCTGGCCAATGTCCTGCAACTGCTGAAGCTGCCCGACGGCACGGTGAAGGTGCTGGTCGAGGGCAAGCAGCGCGTGCGGATCACCGGCTTCCTGGACAACCCCGCTTTCTTCGAGGCGACGGTCGAGCCGCTGGTCGAGACCGAGGGCGACAAGACCGCCGTCGAGGCTCTGGTCCGCGCCGTGAGCGAAGAGTTCGAGCGCTACGCCAAGATCAAGAAGAACATTCCCGAAGAGGCGCTGGCGGCGGTGTCAGACACGCGCGACCCGGCGCGTCTGGCCGACCTGGTGGCAGGCCATCTGGGCGTGGACGTGAACCAGAAGCAGGCGATCCTTGAGACGCTGGAAATCGCCGAGCGGCTGGAGAAGGTCTATGGCCACATGCAGGGCGAACTTTCGGTCCTGCAGGTCGAGAAGAAGATCAAGTCGCGCGTCAAGACCCAGATGGAGAAGACCCAGCGCGAATACTACCTGAATGAGCAGATGAAGGCCATTCAGCGTGAACTGGGTGACGGCGAAGACGGCCAGAACGAGATCGCCGAACTGGAAGAGCGGATCAAGAAGACCCGGTTCAGCAAGGAGGCGCGCGAAAAGGCCGAGGCCGAGCTGAAGAAGCTGAAGTCGATGTCGCCGATGTCGGCCGAGGCGACGGTCGTGCGCAACTATCTCGACTGGCTTCTGGGTGTGCCGTGGGGCGTGAAGTCCCGCGTGAAAAAGGATCTGTCGGCCGCTCAGAAGGTGCTGGACGCCGACCATTACGGGCTTGAGAAGGTCAAGGAACGGATCGTTGAATACCTGGCGGTGCAGGCGCGCTCGACCAAGCTGAAGGGGCCTATCCTGTGCCTCGTCGGCCCTCCGGGCGTGGGCAAGACCTCGCTGGGGCGGTCGGTAGCCAAGGCCACGGGGCGCGAGTTCATCCGCATCAGCCTTGGCGGCGTGCGGGATGAATCGGAAATCCGCGGCCACCGGCGGACCTATATCGGGTCGATGCCGGGCAAGATCATCCAGGCCCTGAAGAAGGCAAAGACGACCAACCCGTTGATCCTGCTGGATGAAATCGACAAGATGGGCCAGGACTTCCGGGGTGACCCCGCGTCGGCGCTGCTCGAGGTGCTGGATCCCGAACAGAACTCGACCTTCGTCGATCACTATCTGGAGGTCGAATACGACCTGTCGAACGTGATGTTCATCACCACGGCCAACAGCTACAACATGCCGGGGCCGCTGATGGACCGGATGGAGATCATCCCGCTGGCCGGCTACACCGAGGATGAAAAGCGCGAGATCGCCAAGCAGCACCTGCTGCCCAAGCAGATCAAGGCGAACGGCCTGAAGAAGGGCGAATTCAGCATCACTGACGAGGCGCTGAACCATGTCATCCGCTACTATACCCGCGAGGCGGGCGTGCGGAACCTGGAACGCGAGATCGCCAAGCTGGCCCGGAAGGCCGTGACCGACATCCTGAAGGGCAAGGCCAAGCGCGTCGAGGTCGATCCGGCGAAGGTCGAGGAATACCTGGGCGTGCAGAAATACCGCTATGGTCTTGCCGAAAAGGAGGATCAGGTCGGCGTGGTGACGGGGCTGGCCTGGACCAGCGTCGGCGGCGATCTGTTGCAGATCGAGGCGCTGAAACTGCCGGGCAAGGGCCGGATGAAGACCACCGGGAAACTGGGCGACGTGATGAAGGAATCGATCGACGCGGCGTCGAGCTATGTCCGCTCGATCGCGCCCCAGATCGGGGTGAAGCCGCCCAAGTTTGACACGATCGACATTCACGTCCACGTTCCGGATGGCGCGACGCCCAAGGATGGCCCTTCGGCGGGTCTGGCCATGGTGACGTCGATCGTCTCGGTGCTGACGGGCATTCCGGTCCGCAAGGACATCGCCATGACCGGCGAGGTCTCCCTGCGCGGCAACGCCATGCCGATCGGGGGCCTGAAGGAGAAGCTGCTCGCCGCACTGCGCGGGGGAATCAAGACCGTTTTCATCCCCGAGGAAAACGCCAAGGATCTGGCAGAAATCCCCGAGAACGTGAAGCAAGGGTTGAAGATCATCCCCGTGAGCCACGTGCGCGAGGTTCTGGCCCAGGCGCTGGTGCGCCAGCCCGAACCCGTGGAATGGGACGAGGCGGCGGAAGAAGCGGCCGCTGCGGCCAGGGCGGCGCAGAACCAGCCGCCAGCGCAGACCGCGCATTAGCCAGGCAGAAGGCGCGCCCATGGGGCGCGCCTTTTCCTTTCCGGCATTGTGCTATTCGATGCGGCGCAGTTCCAGGCCGAGCTTTGCGTAATCGACCGCCTTGTAGCCATAGGGCAGCGGCTTGATGGCGCCGGGGTGCATCACTTCGACCTCCTGCGCCATCACGCCCTCCCAGACGCCCTCCATGCCCTTGTAGCGATACCGGTAGACGCCAAGGCCCAGATGGTTCGTGCCGACGCGGCGGATATCCTCCTTGAGCCGGATGTCGCTGACCTCGACCGGCGGTTGCGGATCATCGTCGCCCGAGGCGACGGCGACCAGGATAGCCGCCACCAGCAGAAGCGGGATCAGCGCGCCGCTGGAGGATGCGGGTTTTTCCTGGACGACCTCGACCTCGTCCTGGATCGCCACTGGTCCGCCGGCGCTGGCGGGGTTGAGGGTGCCCAGGGTCAGGGCGGTGGAAAACAGAAGGGCCTTGCGCATGTCTACTCCTGTCACTGAAACGCGCGCTTTCGCGGCGTGCAATGAAGGCTAATCCCTTGAGGTTCGGCGTGACAAACCTTTCTGTCGCGAGGGTCGCAATGCCGCTGGCACAGGGACGGAACGCCGACTACAGTTCGGCGCTGACGCGAGAGTCTTTCAGAAGGCATCATGGCACCGCGCACGTCCAAGACCCCCGAGATGAAACCGGCCAAGTCCTCGGCCAAGGCCAGGTCTGCAGGCAAACCGGCAGCGAATCCCCCAGCGGCGGCGAAGCCTGCCAAACCGGCGCTGACCGTCGCCGAGAAGGCTGCCTCGGCAGACGGTAAAGTCGGCATCCTGAGGCTCAAGAACCTGGTCGATCGCGCGGCCGCTGCCACCGGGGGCAAGAAACCACAGGTCAAGAAGACGGTCGAGGCGACGCTTGCCGCGATGGCTTCGGCGCTGGCCTCTGGTCATACTCTTGTCCTGCCACCGCTTGGCAAGCTGCGGGTCGCGAAATCCACCGGTGGCGCGATGACACTGAAACTGCGCGTGCCGACTGGAAAGGTTCCGGCCGGAAAGCCCCTTGCAGACGACGGCGAGGACGAATAAAAGCGCGGACATCGGGCGATTAGCTCAGCGGTAGAGCGCTTCGTTCACATCGAAGATGTCAGCGGTTCAAATCCGTTATCGCCCACCATCCTTTCCGAAAGCGCGCCCCTTGGGCGCGTTTTCTTCATTTCGGCGGGGCTTGCGCTGCCCGTCTGCAAAAGGGTAGGGACAAAGGCGGGGGCGGTTAGCTCAGCTGGTAGAGCGTCTCGCTTACACCGAGAATGTCGGGGGTTCGAATCCCTCACCGCCCACCATTTCCCATCCGATCGTCTTGCCACCCGAATCGTCGCGCGAGCGGACGGATACGCGAGGCATTTCCGGCCTTCCTCTCTGCACAAGTATCCCGGGGGTGCGGGGCCTGGCCCCCTCCTTTGCCCCGGTGAGGCGTGGGCCACTGTCCGCGGAAGCGTGGCGGCGCGTGTTCGCCCCTGCACAGGGTTCGCGCGGGGCTTCGGGGGTGCAATTCCGCTCTGTCGCCCCTACCTGTCAGACAAAGGAGATCCGCCCATGTGGAACCCGCTGCTTGACCCGTCCATCCCGATCGGCGACGCCGTCGATGCGATCGAAACCGTCATCGTCCCTCGTGCCCGCGACCTGGGTGGCTTCGAGGTGCGCCGTGCGTTGCCTTCGGCGCAGCGCCAGATGGTCGGGCCGTTCATCTTCTTCGACCAGATGGGCCCGGCCGAGTTCCTGACCGGGCAGGGCATCGACGTGCGGCCGCATCCGCACATCGGGCTGGGCACGGTGACCTATCTGATGAAGGGACGCCTGCACCACCGCGACAGCCTTGGCACCGACGCCTGGATCGAGCCTGGCGCAGTGAACTGGATGCTGGCGGGCCAGGGCATCACCCATTCCGAACGCACCGATGGCGAGGCCCGCAAGGCCCCTCAGTCGATGTTCGGGCTTCAGACCTGGCTGGCGCTGCCGAAGGACCGCGAGGAAGACGCGGCGGGTTTCGTGCACCTGCCCAAATCCGCGCTGCCCGAACTGGAAGGCGAGGGCAAGGAGGTGCGCCTGATCCTGGGCAACGCCTGGGGGGTGCGCGTACCGATGGAGATGCCCTCCGAGGTCTTCTACGCCGACGCGCGGCTGGCCCCCGGCGCGGCGATTCCCCTGCCGGACGATCACGAGGATCGAGGCGTCTATGTGCTGGAGGGCGAGGTCTCCGTCGGCGGGCAGGTCTTCGATTCGGGGCGGATGCTGGTCTTCCGGCCGGGCGACCGGGTTTCGGTCAGGGCAGGCAACAGGGGCGCGCGGATCATGCTTCTGGGCGGCGCCACGATGGACGGGCCGCGCTTTATCTGGTGGAACTTCGTCGCATCGAGCCGAGAGAAGATCGAGGCCGCGCGCGAGGCCTGGCGTGCGGGTGACTGGATGCACGGCCGCTTCAGCCTGCCGCCGGGGGATGACCAGGAATTCATCCCGGCACCCGAGCGGTGAAATTTCGCTGTCGTGCCCATTGACGGCGGCGAAGGGGTTCAGTATCACGCCCCCCACGTCCGGGGGACCGGAGGAAAGATCNTCACGCCCCCCACGTCCGGGGGACCGGAGGAAAGATCGCGCGGTGGTAGCTCAGTCGGTTAGAGTACCGGCCTGTCACGCCGGGGGTCGCGGGTTCGAGCCCCGTCCACCGCGCCAGTTTCCTGAAATCGTCCCGGTCGCCCATGCGCGGTGGTAGCTCAGTCGGTTAGAGTACCGGCCTGTCACGCCGGGGGTCGCGGGTTCGAGCCCCGTCCACCGCGCCAGTTTCCTGAAATCGTCCCGGTCGCCCATGCGCGGTGGTAGCTCAGTCGGTTAGAGTACCGGCCTGTCACGCCGGGGGTCGCGGGTTCGAGCCCCGTCCACCGCGCCATTTCGTTCCCGACCCCGAATACCGGCTTGCGATTTGTTCCTGTGGCTGGATAAACCAGAAGCAGTTGCAGAAGGTGTCGGATGGTTCACCGCAAGCTTGCCGTCGTGCTGAGTCTCGTGTGCGGGCCCGTTCTGGCCGAGGCTGTTGATCTGCCATACGGGTTCGATGGTCTCTATGCGCCCGAGGGCACGAAGTGCGGCTCGGCCGAGATGTTCGTGGTCAAGGAGGGCACGATGGTGGGTGCCGATTCGGCCATCGTGGTGACTGGACTTGTCGAGACGCCCGGCGTTGTGGGGCGGGTCGAGGCGACCCTGTTCGTGCGCGACCGTCGCGGCGACCGTTTCGATTCGGCGGTGATCACGCTGGACGAGGACGAAGGCATGCTGGAGATGGTCTTCATGGACGGCATGTCCCTGCGCCTGCGTCGCTGCGAATAGGCTGCATTGCGCTTGAACGGCGTCTGGGTCAGGGTCCGCCCCGTCTGCGCCGCCGGGCGCCGGACTTGCACCAGGAGGCCTGACCATGTCGTTTCTTGATCAACTTCCCCTGGCGATCCTAGTGATCGCGGCGCTGACTCTCGGCCTTGCGCCCTTCGTGCCCGAGCCGCATCTGTGGGAAAAGCTCAAGATGCTTGCCGCGGGCAATCTGGTCCGTCCCATCGACATCTTCGATCTGCTGATGCATGCCGCGCCCTGGCTGCTCTTGGCGGCCAAGCTGGCCCGCATGGCCCTGGCACGAGGTTAGGCAGGGCAGTGAACGCCTTGCTCGGGGCGCTGCCCGGCAAGGCGGCAAGGTTCGGGCGACAAGGGACGCGGGTCAGAGCGTCATGCGGTAGCGGATGTGGCCGTCATTCTCGCAAAACTGGTCGTAAAGGCGCCGGGCCGTGGTGTTGCCGATCTCGGTCAGCCAGTAAAGTCGCCGCCAGCCGCGCGCACGGCCGATGGCGATCAGATCCTCGATCAGTGCCCGGCCCAGACCCCGGCCCCGCGCCTCGGGCGCGACATAGAGATCCTCCAGATAGCCGTCGTCGCCCATCACCCAGGTCGAGGGATGGTGCTGGTGGATGGCAAATCCTTGCGGAATTCCGTCAAGGCAGGCCAGCCTGGCCTTCAGCGGACTGTCCGGATCCATGAGGCGCGTCCAGGTGAAGGCAGTCACCCCTTCGGGCAGGGTCAGGTTGTAGCCTTCGGTAAACCCCTGCCAGAGACGCAGGAAGGCGGCCTCGTCGGCAGGGGTTGCATCGCGGATCTCGACGCTCATGCGATGCGAGCCAGGATGCGCGCCCAGGCGCGGATACCCTTGTGAAACGACTCGACATCGTATTTCTCGTTCGGGCTGTGGATGTTGTCGTCATCCTTGCCGAAGCCGATCAGCATGGCGTCCATCCCGAGGATCGACTTGAAATAGCCGGCGACCGGGATCGACCCGCCCGAGCCGATGAAGGCCGCAGGCTTGCCCCATTCGTCGGACAGGGCCTGGCGGGCGGCCTCGAAGGCGGGGTCGGAGATTTCCATCACGCTGGCCGGCGCGCCGTCGCTGCCGCCGTGCCAGAAGATCTGGCAGTCGGCCGGCATCTGTGCCTCGGCCCAGGCCTTGAAGGCGGCGATGATCTTTTCCGGGTCCTGGCGCGAGACAAGACGGAAGCTGACCTTGGCATGGGCCTCGGACGGCAGCACGGTCTTGAACCCTGCGCCGGTATAGCCGCCCCACATGCCGTTCACCTCGGCGGTCGGACGCGACCATATCATTTCCAGCGGCGTGCGGTCCTGTTCGCCCGCGGGGACCGACAGGCCGACATCGCGCAGATAGGCAGCGTGGTCGAAGGCCAGCGCCTGCCACTGCTGGCGCAGCGTCTCGGGCAACTCGTCCACATCGTCGTAGAAGCCCGGCACCTGCACGCGGCCCTGGCCATCATGCAGGCCCGCCAGAAGCCGCGCCATCACATGCAGCGGGTTCCGTGCCAGCCCACCATACATGCCGGAATGCAGATCGCGGTTCGCCGCGCGGATGGTGAATTCGGCCTTGCAAAGGCCCCGCAGCATGGTTGTGATCGCCGGGGTATGTTCGTCGTAAAGCCCGGTGTCGCAGATCAGCGCCAGGTCGCAGGCCAGTTCGTCCCGGTGCTGTTGCAGGAAGGGGACCAGCGATGGCGAACCCGATTCCTCTTCGCCTTCCAGGAAGATCGTCAGCTTGCCGGGCAGTGTTCCATGCACGGCCTTCCAGGCGCGGCAGGCTTCGATGAAGGTCATCAGCTGCCCCTTGTCATCGGATGCCCCGCGCGCGCGGATCACGCGGCCTTTCGGGGTATCCTGCACCTCGGGATCGAAGGGGGCGCGGTGCCACAGTTCCAGCGGATCGACCGGCTGCACATCATAGTGGCCGTAGAACAGGATGTGCCGTCCCGGTCCGTCGCAATGCGCGACAACCATGGGATGGCCCGGCGTAGGGGCTGCACGGGCCTGAAAGCCCAGGGATTGCAGGTCGGCGACAAGCCAGTCGGCGGCGCGGGCGCAATCGGCCTTGTAGGACGGATCGGTCGAGATCGAGGGAATGCGCAGCAACTCGATCAGCCGCTCGAGGCTTTCGGGCAGAGTGTCGTCGATGCGTGCCAGCACGGCGTCGATCTGCGGGGCGGGGCTCATGTCGTCTCTCCGGATTGTGATTATCGGGCAGCCTATCAGGCGGCGGGGGGCTGTCCAGAGCGGCCGGGTTGGGGTAGAACACCGCGACCGTGACAAGGGGGTGACAATTCGCCCCCTTGGACTGCGGGGCCGATTGACCGAAATCAAGGCACCACGCCCGCGGGTCCGGCAGGATCGGGGCACAAGGGACCGAGGAAGACCATGGATTACGAGCGCGCGCTTGAGGCCAGCCTGCAACGCCTGCACGACGAAGGCCGCTACCGGACCTTCATCGACATCGAACGGCGGAAGGGCCAGTTTCCGCACGCGGTCTGGACCAGGCCGGACGGCACGCAGAAGGACATCACGGTCTGGTGCGGCAACGATTACCTTGGGATGGGGCAGCACCCCGATGTGCTGGCCGCGATGCATGAGGCGCTTGACGCGACCGGCGCAGGTTCGGGTGGCACGCGCAACATCAGCGGCACCACGGTCTATCACAAGCGGCTGGAGGCGGAACTGGCCGACCTGCACGGGAAGGAGGCCGCTCTCGTCTTTACCAGCGCCTACATCGCCAATGACGCGACGCTTTCCACCCTCAGGACGATCTTTCCCGGCCTGATCATCTATTCCGACGCGCTGAACCACGCCTCGATGATCGAGGGCGTCCGCCGCGGGGGCGGCGAGAAGCGTATCTTCCGCCACAACGACGTGGCCCATCTGCGCGAGCTGCTGTCCAGGGACGACCCGCAGGCGCCGAAGCTGATCGCCTTCGAATCGGTCTATTCCATGGATGGCGACTTCGGCCCGATCGCGGAAATCTGCGATCTGGCGGCTGAATTCAGCGCGCTGACCTATATCGACGAGGTGCATGCCGTCGGCATGTATGGCCCGCGCGGGGCAGGTGTTGCGGAACGCGACGGCCAGATGCATCGCATCGACATCATCAACGGCACCCTGGCCAAGGCCTATGGCGTGTTCGGCGGGTATATCGCCGCCAGTGCGAAGATGGTGGATGCCGTGCGTTCCTACGCGCCGGGGTTCATCTTCACCACTTCGCTGCCGCCGACGGTGGCGGCGGGGGCGGCGGCTTCGGTCCGCTTCCTGAAAGGGCAGGGTGGACAGGCGCTGCGCGAACAGCATCAGACGCAGGCAAGGATCCTGAAGGCACGGTTGAAGGCCATGGGGCTGCCGATCATAGACCACGGAAGCCACATCGTGCCGGTCCATGTCGGCGACCCTGTGCACTGCAAGCTGATCTCGGACATGCTGCTTGAACGGCATGGAATCTATGTCCAGCCGATCAATTTCCCCACCGTCCCGCGGGGCACGGAACGGCTGCGGTTCACCCCGTCTCCGGTGCATGGTCCGAAGGACATCGACCGCCTTGTGAAGGCCATGGATGAGCTGTGGAGCCACTGTGCGCTGAATCGCGCCGAAGCGGTTGCCTGAGCCATACTGCGTGTGCAAAAGGCCTTGCCGTATGCTACCGTTTCGCCAATACGAAAAATGAGTGAGTCGTTCGGGAAGGCGACTTCACGAAATCGGCGCACCTAAGGGGACAGGGCGGACATGATCGGTTGGAGGTCGAAACCTTCGACAACCGAAGAGGACAAGCCGAAAGGCTTTGACGACTTTGAGTTGCGGCTGGGGGATCTCATGCGCGGCGAGCGTGCCACGCTGGGCAAGTCCCTGCTCGACGTGCAGCGCGAGCTGAAGATCAAGGCCACCTACATCGCCGCAATCGAGAATGCCGACCTTTCGGCCTTCGAGACCCCCGGTTTCGTTGCAGGCTATGTCCGGTCTTATGCGCGTTATCTGGGCATGGACCCGGAGTGGGCGTTCGAGCGGTTCTGCGCAGAGGCCGGCTATACCGTGTCGCACGGTCTGTCGTCGGCTGCGGCACCGCAGATGATCGTCAAGACCCGCCCGCGGACCGAATTTTCCGAGCCGCTGGCCAATCCGAACGCGACCTTCATTCCGCGTGCCGAGGCTGTCTGGTCGCAGATCGAACCCGGTGCCGTTGGTTCGGTGGCGGTGCTTGTTGCTCTGATCGCTGCCCTTGGCTACGGTGGCTGGTCGGTCCTGCAAGAGGTGCAACGCGTGCAGCTTGCCCCGGTGGACGAGGCGCCGAAGGTCGTGGCGCAGATCGACCCGCTGGAAAGTATCGGCCCGGCGGCGACGAACCTGGTTGCCACACGTCCCGCGGCGGAAACGGTTGCCAAGGGCACCGCATCCGCCGAGGTGATGGACCGACTCTACCGTCCGCAGGCGCTGGACGTTCCGGTGCTGACCTCGCGTGACGGTCCGATCGCGGCGATCAACCCGCGCGAGGCGGGCGTTCTGGCGGGCGCGGCCAGCACGGCCTCGGCCGTGGATGCGGCCCTTGCCGAGGCCTTGGGAAGCGATGTGCAGGTCGTGGCCGAAGCCAAGCAGGGCATCGAGGTTCTTGCCGTGCGTCCAGCCTGGGTTCGGGTGAATGCGGCGGATGGCACCGTCCTGTTCGAGAAGATCCTGGATGCAGGCGAACGTTACGCCGTGCCCGCTCTGGAAGAGCCGCCGGTGTTCCGCACCGGAAATTCCGGTGCCGTGTACTTCGTCGTCGATGGTAAGACATACGGCCCTGCTGCGCCGGGGGCGAATGTGGTACGTGACATCTCGCTGTCGGCCGAGACCCTGACCCAGACCTTTGCGCAGGCCGATCCGGGTCGCGATGACGACCTTGCGCGCTTCGCCACGGCCGATGCGGGCGCGCTGGCTCCGGCTGAAGGCGCCACCGAATAAGCATCTGCCGAGGCGTCAGGCTGGTTGCCGCCGCGCCCGGCAGACCCTATCCTTTCGGGGAAGGTGCAGCCAAGGCTTCAAGATGACCCACAATCCGATCCGTCCATGGCGCAATATCGACCGGCGCAAGTCGCGGCAGATCCGGGTCGGAAAGGTGCTGGTGGGCGGCGATGCCCCGATCAGCGTGCAGACCATGACCAATACGCTGACCACGGACGTGTCGGCGACCATCGAACAGATCCAGCGTTGCGCGATCGCCGGGGCCGACATCGTTCGTGTCTCGACCCCGGACGAAGACAGCACGCGCGCCCTTCGCAAGATCGTCAGCGAGAGCCCGGTCCCGATCGTCGCGGACATCCATTTCCACTACAAGCGCGCCATCGAGGCGGCCGAGGCCGGTGCAGCCTGCCTGCGGATCAACCCCGGCAACATCGGCGACGCGAAGCGCGTGGCCGAGGTGGTGCGGGCCGCCAGGGACCACGGGTGCAGCATCCGCATCGGGGTGAATGCCGGCAGCCTTGAAAAGCATCTGCTTGAGAAATACGGCGAGCCCTGCCCGGATGCGATGGTGGAGTCGGCCCTGGATCACATCAAGCTGCTGCAGGACAACGATTTCCACGAGTTCAAGATCAGCTGCAAGGCCAGCGACGTGTTCCTGGCGGCGGCAGCCTACCAGCAGCTTGCCATTGCCACCGACGCGCCGATCCACCTGGGCATCACCGAGGCCGGGGGGCTGATGTCCGGCACGGTGAAATCGGCCATCGGTCTGGGCAGCCTTCTGTGGTTCGGCATCGGCGACACGATCCGCGTGTCGCTGTCGGCCGACCCGGTGGAAGAGGTGAAGGTCGGCTACGAAATCCTCAAGAGCCTTGGCCTGCGCACGCGGGGCGTGCAGATCATCAGCTGCCCCAGCTGTGCGCGGCAGGGGTTCGACGTGATCAGGACGGTCGAGGCGCTGGAGAAGCGGCTGGAACACATCAAGACGCCGATCAGCCTGTCGATCATCGGTTGCGTGGTGAACGGCCCTGGCGAAGCCCTGATGACCGACATCGGCTTCACCGGGGGCGGGGCGGGCAAGGGAATGGTCTACATCGCCGGCAAGCAGGACCATACGCTGTCCAACGACCGGATGATCGACCATATCGTCGAACTGGTCGAGAAGAAGGCAGCCGAAATCGAGGCGGCAGAGAAACTGGCGGCGGAATAGCGCGGCCAGTTGCCGAACACGCGGCAGGGCGCTAGACGCAGGCTACCGCCGGGCGGCTGTCTCAGGGCGGCACGCGTGCTGCCTTGTCGCTTCAGCCGTCGGCCCGCACTTCGGCCACGATGTTTCGCATCGCATCCAGCGGGATGTAGCCGCGCAGCATCATGTTCTTCAGCACGAAGGTCGGCGTCCCTGAAATCTCCAGCGTGTCGGCCAGTGCATGGTTCGCCTTGATGACCGCCATCACCTCCTCCGAACCCATGCGATCCAGGATCGGCTGTGGATCAAGGCCCAGATCCGTTGCCAGGCGGGAAAGCGTTTCGGTGTTCGGCTCGCCCCGCAGGGCGATCAGGGCGTCATGCACTGTCTCGTAGGCGGCATCGCCATGCAGCTGCCGGACGGCAATGGCGAACTGCGCAGACAGTAGCGAGGCCTCACCCAGGATCGGGAATTCCTTCACGACAAAGCGGATGTTGCCGTCGGATTCCACCAGCTCCGCCACCTCGGCATAGGCCTTGCGGCAGTAGCCGCAGCGGTAGTCCATGAATTCCACCAGCGTCACGTCGCCGTCCGGGTTACCGCCCACCCAGTCATCGGGGCTGGCAAAGATTGCGTCGGCATTTTCGGCCAGAAGCATCAGGTCGCGCTGCGCCATGGCGTCCTGCTCGCGCGTTTGCAGCACGTTCATCGCCTCGATCAGCACTTCGGGATTTTCCAGAAGATAGGCCCGGATCTCTTCGCGCAGGGCAGCACGATCAAGGTCGGTGATCTCGGCCACGGCGGGCGGCACAAGAAGGCCGGTTGCCAGGGCGGCGATGGCGGCAAGGCGGCGCATGGGTAATCCTTTCTGCTCGCGGCGGGATGCAAGACAAGGACACCCCTGCGTCGTCGGGCGGAGGATGCGGTGGCTGCCGGCAAAGATCAAGGCAGGGCATTGCCCATCGCCGGTTTGTGAACGGTGCCGATGGCCTTGCGGTGCGGAATTTACTTTTCCTTTCCGGGCGGGAATAAGTCCAGCCATGCCGATCCCGTTCCGCGCCCTCTGGCCCGTTCTTCTGCTGCTTTCGCTGGTCCTGCCGGTGCAGGCGCAGGGGCTTTCGGCGCTGGCCCGCCTTGACCGCGCGGCCTCGTCGGTCACCCGGTCGGGGGATGAGGTCGATCTTGTGCTGTCGCTCAGCCAGCCCGTTCCGTGGCGGATGCGCTTCCTTGACGGGCCGCCGCGTCTGGTCATCGACACCCGTGAGGTGGACTGGACCGGCGCGGCCGATCTTGACCTGCCCGAAGGGCTGGTTGCGTTGCGGGCGGGCAGCTTCCGGCCGGGCTGGTCCCGGCTGGTGGTCGAGATGTCCGCACCCAGCAGGATCGTGTCGTCCGAGATGACCACCGAAGGCGGCACGGCAATCCGGGTGCGGCTGGCCGCGACCGACCCGGAAAGTTTTGCCGCGCTTGCCGCCCAGCCGGAGCTGCCCGAATGGGTGGCGCCTGCCGCTGCCGACCTGCCGCCCCCCTTGCCTGAAGGCGCCGGGCCGATCACCGTGGTCCTTGATCCCGGCCACGGCGGCATCGACCCCGGGGCCGAGCGTGAGGGCCATACCGAGGCTGCACTGATGCTGACCTTCGCGCGTGAGCTGAAGGAGGTGCTTGTCCGGGACGGCCGCTTCCGCGTTGTGATGACCCGCGAGGAAGACATCTTCGTGCCGCTTGAAACCCGGACTTCGGTGGCGCGCGATGCCCGCGCCGACCTGTTCATATCGCTTCACGCCGATTCTCTGGCGCAGGGCGATGCGATCGGGGCTACGGTCTATACGCTGGACGAGAAGGCGACAGATGCCGCAAGCGCGGCGCTCGCCGAACGGCACGACCGCGACGATCTTCTGGCGGGACTTGACCTGTCGGATCAGGATGACGTGGTAGCGCAGGTGCTCATGGACATGGCCCGCACCGAAACCTCGCCCAGGACCGATAGACTGGCCGGTGCCATCGTGGAAGCGATCCGGGCGGAAGGTCTGCGGATGCATCGCCGGCCGCGCCAGACCGGCAGCTTCTCTGTTCTGAAATCCCCCGATATCCCTTCCGTTCTGCTGGAACTGGGGTTCCTGTCATCGGAACGCGACTTTGCGCGGCTTACCGATGCAAAGTGGCGGGCCCAGATGGCCGAGGCCCTGCGCAGCGCCCTGGTGGCATGGGCACAAGAGGATGCCGAACTGCGCGCACTGGTTGCCCCCTGAGTGCGCCCGGCATCGGCGCAAAAGCCCGCTGCTGCTGAAAAAGTGACCGGTCAAGGTTTTGACGGGCCCCGGCGTCTGGTATAGGGGAGGCTGGCAATCTGCGGGGGCGCGCGTGCTTCGTTTCGTCGGCAATGTTCTGGGCGGCATCTTTTCGGCGGTGACGCTGGGCCTGGTCTTTGCCGCGCTCACGCTGGGCGGCATTTTCTACATGTATTCCCGTGACTTGCCCAGCTATGAAAGCCTGGCGCAATACACGCCTGCCACGATCAGCCGCATTTATTCCGGCGAAGGCGAGATCATCGACGAATTCGCCCGCGAACGCCGCCTGTTCGTGCCAGCCGAGGATATCCCCGATCTGGTGAAGCAGGCCTTCATCAGCGCAGAGGACAAGAACTTCTATACCCACCACGGCTATGACACGCGCGGCATGATCGCGGCCGTGGTCGAGGCCGTGCGCACGCGGGGCGAACGGGTTCGGGGTGCCTCGACCATCACCCAGCAGGTGATGAAGAACTTCCTGCTGTCTTCGGACCGGACGGCGGAACGCAAGATCAAGGAAATCATCCTGGCCGCCCGCGTCGAAGGCGCAATGAGCAAGGAAAAGATCCTGGAACTCTATCTGAACGAGATCTTCCTCGGTCAGAACTCGTATGGCGTGGCGGCGGCGGCGCAGACCTATTTCAACAAGACCCTGGCGCAGCTGTCGGTTGCCGAGGTCGCCTATCTGGCCGCGCTGGCACAAAGGCCCGGCAACCTGCATCCGGTCCGCCAGGAAAAGGAAGCCATCGCCCGGCGGAACTATGTGCTGCGCGAGATGCGAGACAACGGCTACATCGACGACGCGACCTATGAGGCAGCGCGCAACGAACCGCTGCTGACGGTCCAGGGCGGCCACTACGAGGCATTCCGCGAGGCGCTGCCGCCGCGAGACTACTTCACCGACGAAATCCGGCGCCAGCTTTCAGGCACCTTCGGGGAAGAAGAGTTCTTTTCGGGCGGTCTGACGATCCGCGCTACGGTAGACCCTGATCTTCAGGCCGCCGCCGCCGCGGCCCTGCGCGAGGGGTTGGAGAAATACGATCGATCCCAGGGGGTCTGGCGCGGAACCGGCAAGAAGATCCCGGCCGATCGGCTGACCTCGGAAGCCGACTGGCGCGCCGCTCTGGCGGAGGTCGAGGTGCCGCGCGACGTGGCCACCTGGTTTCCGGCCGTCGTGCTGGAGGTTGGCAGCAACAGCGCGCGCATCGGCATCGAGGGCGTCGCCGAGGACGAGGACGGCCATTTCATCCCCGCCGAGGATGTGACCTGGGCGCGCAAACGCCGCGCCGACGGGACGCTGGGGCCGCGCGCCAAGGTCGCCGGCGATCTGGTCGAGGTCGGCGATGTGGTTCTGGTTCGCGCGGTGACAAACGACGATGGCACCTTCCGGCGCTGGTCGCTGCGCCAGGTGCCGGAGGTGCAGGGTGCCTTCATGGCCATGGACGTGAACTCGGGCCGGGTTCTGGCGATGCAGGGCGGGTTCAGCTATCAGGATTCGGTGTTCAACCGGGCGACACAGGCCACGCGGCAGCCTGGGTCGAGCTTCAAGCCCTTCGTCTATGCCGCGGCACTGGATTCGGGCTTTACCCCGGCGACAATCGTCGTCGATGCGCCGATCGAGGTGGACACGCCGCAGGGTCTTTGGACGCCGAAGAATGCCTCGGGCAAATACTACGGCCCCACGCCGTTGCGCACCGGCATCGAGCAGAGCCGCAACCTGATGACCGTGCGCATCGCGCAGGAAATCGGCATGCAGACGGTGGCGGCCTATGCTGAGCGCTTCGGGGTCTATGACCGGATGGGCCCGTTCCTTGCCAATTCGCTGGGGGCGCAGGAAACGACGCTGTTCAAGATGGTCGCGGCCTATGCCATGTTCGCCAATGGCGGCGAGCGGGTCGAGCCAACGCTTGTGGACAGGGTGCAGGACCGCTACGGCCGGACGATCTATCGCCACGACCAGCGCGTCTGCGAAAACTGCAGCGCCGCCGATCTGCCGCAGGGCAGGGGCGTCACCATCCGCACCAACCGCGAGCGGGTGATGAACGCGATCACCGCCTATCAGTTGACCAGCATGATGGAGGGGGTCGTCCAGCGCGGCACGGCGCGCGGCATCAACCTGCCGGTCCCGGTGGCGGGCAAGACCGGGACGACGAACGATTCGAAGGACGTCTGGTTCATCGGTTACACCTCGAACATCGCGGCCGGCTGCTACATCGGCTATGATCAGCCGCGCACCATGGCTGGCGCCTCGGGCGGGGGCTTCTGCGGGCCGGTGTTCGAAAGCTTCATGCGGGAAGCGATCAAGAAATATGGCGGCGGCAAGTTTGCCGTGCCGCCAGGTGGCTATTTCATCAAGATCGACCGCTTTACCGGCCAGCCGCTGCCCGACGATGCGACCGGCGATCATGTGGTGGCCGAATATTTCCGCGAAGGCGAGACGCCGATCTTCGGCCTTGGGGCGATGGTGGATGGCGGCTTTGCAATGGGTTCGAACCTGCCGCTCTTCGCCTATGGCGAGGGCGAGGGTGACAGTGGCACCACCGTAACCAATGCCGAGGGCCAGACCGTCGTCGTGCCGAAGAAGGCCGATTTCGGCACGGTTTCCTCTGGCGGCCTGTACTGACCCATCCCCCCTGGCGCTGCCCGCGCCCTTGCCGGCGCGCGGCCAAAGCCTTATGACCGCCCGCTGAAACCTCAGGACACGACCCGAAGATGCGCGCCGAGACCCAAGCCAACATCGAAGCGATCCAGAAATCGCTGAAGCTTCTGGCTCAGCGGATGGACTGGGAGACCGCGCCGCACCGGCTGGAGGAATACGACGCCATGATCGAGGCGCCGGATCTGTGGAACGATCCGGCCCGCGCGCAGAAGCTCATGCGCGAACGCCAGGCGCTGCTGGATGCCGTCAATGGCTACAAGATGATCGACCGCGGGCTGAAGGAAAACGTCGAACTGATTGAACTCGGCGAGGCCGAGGGCGATGCCGAGATCGTGGCCGAGGCGGAAAAGGCATTGGCCGATCTGGTCAAGACTGCCCACGCCAAGGAAATGGAGGCCCTGCTGAACGGCGAGGCCGACGCCAACGATACCTTTCTGGAAATCAACGCCGGTGCAGGCGGCACCGAAAGCTGCGACTGGGCAGCCATGCTGGCACGGATGTATGTCCGCTGGGCGGAAAAGCACGGCTATACGGTCGAGCTTCAGTCCGAGACCGAAGGCGAAGGTGCGGGCATCAAGTCGGCCAGTTACAAGATCTCTGGCCACAACGCCTATGGCTGGCTGAAGACCGAGGCCGGGGTACATCGCCTTGTCCGCATCTCGCCCTATGACAGCGCGGCGCGGCGGCATACGTCTTTCTGTTCCGTCTGGGTCTATCCGGTGGTGGACGACAACATCGAGATCGAGGTGCTGGACAAGGACATCCGCATCGACACCTTCCGCTCCAGCGGTGCCGGCGGCCAGCACGTCAACAAGACCGACTCTGCCGTTCGGATCACCCACTTTCCGACGGGGATCGTCGTCACCTCGTCCCTCAAGTCGCAGCACCAGAACCGCGACATCGCGATGAAGGCGCTGAAGTCGCGGCTGTATCAGATGGAGCTGGACAAGCGGAACGCCGCGATCAACGAAGCCTACGAGAACAAGGGCGAGGCTGGCTGGGGTAACCAGATCCGGTCCTATGTGCTGCAACCCTACCAGATGGTCAAGGATCTGCGGACGGGGTATCAGACGTCCGACACGCAGGGGGTGCTTGACGGCGATCTGGACGGCTTCATGCAGGCGACGCTGGCCCTGAATGCCAGCGGCAAGAAGCGCGGCGACATCGAGGACGTGGACTGAGGCCGGCCATGTCCGCCGGTCGGTAGGCATGGCCTTGCCCGGAAAGCCTTCAGGCGCAGGCCGGCAAGCAGACAGTCGCAGCCGCGGCGGTCGGCCTGCGCCATGGCGGATCCCGCTTGCCAGATCCTTGTCGTGCCGCCTAATCTTTCGGCATGAACGACGCCCCCGCCACTGCCACGCCCGAAATCAACCAGGTTGATCTTTCTGACCTGAAGGCCAGCCTTGCCCTTGGCTGGCAGGATTTCCGCCGTGCGCCGTTGCTGGGCTTCATCTTTTCGCTGGTCTATGTGCTGGGGGGCTGGCTGATCGTCTGGGCGATGACGACGAAGGGCCAGGTCTGGTGGACCCTGCCGGCCAGCGCTGGCTTTCCGATCCTGGGGCCTTTCATCGCCTGCGGCTTCTATGAAATATCGCGGCGGCTCGAGGCGGGCGAACCCCTGCGCGCGGCCGAGATCTTCGGCGTCATCTTCCGCCAGAAGGACCGCCAGATCCCGGCCATCGCCGCGGTGATCGTGGTCTATTTCCTGTTCTGGAACTTCCTCGCGCACATGATCTTCGCGCTGTTCCTTGGCAATGCGACGATGACCAATGTCTCGTCCTCGCTGGCGGTGTTCCTGTCGGCGCAGGGGCTGGCGATGCTGGCCTTCGGCACAGCGGTTGGCGCAGTCTTTGCGGCGCTGCTGTTCAGCCTGACGGTGGTCAGCCTGCCGATGCTTCTGGACCGCGAGGTGGATTTCGTCACCGCAATGCTGACCAGCTTTGCCCTGGTGCGAGAAAACCCGGTCGTCATGCTGGGCTGGGGCGCGCTGATCGGGGCCTGCCTGTTTGTCGGCATGCTTCCCGGTTTCGTCGGCCTGTTCGTCGTGCTGCCGCTGTTCGGCCACGCAAGCTGGCACCTTTACCGGCGCGCGATCACCTGAGCCTTCCCCCCGATCCCCATGGCAAGCAGGGCGGCAAGCCCGGCCATGATTGCCCCGATCAGCGCGACGCTGCCGAACGCTGCGCCGGTGGCCGCCAGGTGCACGGGTCCGGCACCGGGCAAGCCGAAGCCTGGCGTCCCCGATCCGTAGGCGCGCTCGGCGACCTGCCCAAGGGCGGCAATCGCGATCAGCCCGGCGACCCGCGCCACGGCATTGTTCACGCCCGATGCCGCGCCCTGTTCGCCGTCTTCCGCTCCCTGCATCGCTGCAGCTGTAAGCGGCGCGACCGCAAGGCCCAGGCCCAGTCCGCCAAGGGCCATGAGGGGCACCACATGGCCCCAGAAATCGCCGGATGCGGCGGTCCACCACAGCCCGGCATAGGCGCAGGCGACCAGCGCCGATCCCGCCGCCATCAGTGGGCCGGGCCCGATACGATCGGCCCAGCGACCGGCTGGCGCCGAAAGCAGCCCGATCAGAACCGAGATCGGCAGGAAGGCCGCCGTCACCTGCAGTTCCGTCACGCCCCAGGCCGAAACCGCAGTCATCGGCAGATAGAACATCACGCCGTTCAACGCGAAATACAGGAACAGCGTGACCAGATTCGTCAGGCTGAAGAGACGCGAGCGGAACATTCCCAGCCGCAGCATCGGCGCAGGCGCCATGGCCTGCCAGACCAGGAAGGCGGCAAGTGTCAGGGCCGTCAGAAGCCACAGCCCCAGAGGCGCCCCCGGCTGCGTCAGCGCCCAGGCCAGAAGCCCCAGGCCAAGCGTCGCCAGCACCACCCCCACCCAGTCCACCCGCAGCACGGCTGCGCCGCGATCCCCTGCGGTCCGGCCCCGGATCAGCGCCAGAGCGGCCAGGCCCAGAGGCAGATTCAGCCCGAAGATCATCCGCCAGCCTGCCTCACCGCCCCATGTGATCATCATGCCGCCCAGCACCGGCCCCAGCGCGGTCGTCATCGTCGAGGCGGCAGCCCAGAGGCCAAGCGCCCGACCGCGATCGGCGACCGGATAGGCGCGCGAGACCAGCGCCATCGAGCCTGGCACCATGAGCGCGGCGCCGAAGCCCTTGACAGCGCGGGCCGCGATCATCTGACCGGGGTCAAGTGCCAGCGCACAGGCGACCGACCCGGCGACAAAGATCAGGATCCCGGCGGCGAAGACCCGAGCCGTGCCGAAGCGGTCCCCCAGCGCGCCGCCGGCCAGCACCATCGAGGACAGGGCCAGAAGATAGGCCGCGTTGATCCATTGCGCCTGGATAAGGCTTGCCCCCAGCCCGGTGCGCATCGCGGGCATGGCGATGGCGGTCACCGAGGAATCGATGAACCCCATGGACGAAGCCAGAATCGCCGCTGCCAGAACCAGCCCGCGGTCGGCGGGCGCACAAAATGAAACGGGCACCGAGGCGTGCCCCGATGCCCTTGAAAGCCGCATGCGCGGTTCAATCTCAGCCTGCGTCGCCCGGCGCCGGTGCGACGGCCGCCGCGTCAGGCCTTGCGGAACCGGCGGTCGTCGGCCGGCCGGTGGCCAGCGGATCTTCCTGCCGCTGGACAGAGCCCTCGAAATGCGCGCCGGATTCGATGGCGATGGTCTTGTGGATGATGTCGCCTTCGACCCGTGCAGTCGATGTCAGGCGAACCTTCAGCCCGCGCACGCGCCCGATCACGCGCCCGTTCACCACGATGTCGTCGGCCACGATCTCGCCGCGAATGGTGGCGCTTTCGCCCACGGTCAGCAGGTGGGCGCGGATGTCGCCTTCGACGGTGCCCTCCACCTGGATGTCGCCGGTGGTGCGCAGGTTGCCGACCACTGTCAGGTCAGAGGACAGAACCGACACAGCCGCCTTGCCCTTCGGCGCCGAGGCAGTGAAGTCCATCGCGGGTTTGGTCATCGGGGCCTCCGGGGCTTTGGCCTTATCTGCTTCAGCCTTGGGGCCGGGCTCGTTGATGCGGCTCTTAGAAAACATTTTTCGCTGCCTTTATGAAGGTCATCGGGTTCACGGGCGATCCGTTCAGACGCACCTCGTAGTGAAGGTGGGTGCCAGTCGACCGGCCTGAATTGCCCATATCACCGATCCGGTCCCCGCGCGAGACCCTTTGGCCTACCTCGACGCGGATCTGACTAAGATGTGCATAGCGCGTCTCGACGCCGAAATCGTGGCGGATGGTCACAAGCCGGCCATAGCCGTTGTCCCATCCGGCATGAACCACCACACCGTCCGCCGTGGCGTAGATCGGGGTGCCGTAGGCGCCGGCCATGTCGGTGCCTTCGTGCATGCGGGTGCCCGCACCCTTGGGGTCACGACGGTAGCCGAATCCCGATGTCCAGCGGAAGCGGTCCTTGACCGGTATCGCGAACGGCAGCTTGAAGGCTGCGATGCGATACATGTTCATCTCGTCCAGACCGTCCAGAATTGCGTTTGCACGCAGTTCCTCGGGTGTCGGCACCGCGCCCGAAGTCGACATCGAAATCGGCGTAAGCGGCCCGCCCTGGCCGGAATAGCCGCGCCGGATGGTCTTTAACAGGTCCTCTGGCGACATGCCGGCCTCGCGGAACATCCTGTTCAGCGGCTCCATCGACACGGTGACGGCCTCTTCCAGCCGTGAGAAGATGAGATCGTTGCGCTGTTCCAGAGCGCGCTTTTCTTCCGCGATCAGACGGGCTTCCTCGCGCGCGGCGTCCGCGGCGGCAAGCATCTCGTCCCGTTCCTCGGCGGTCAGACCAAGCGCATTCACCAGGAATTCCAGTGTTGCCACCGCGTCACGGATGCGACCGATTTCGGTTGCCCCGCCGTGCTGTTCGTTCAGCGCCAGCGTAGCCCTTTCCGCCTCGGCCCGCGCCTCGTCCCGTTCCTTGATGGTCCGGCGGAGCGTTTCCTGAATGGCGTCGATTCCGGTTTCCAGTTCGCGCCGGCGGTCCTCGGAAGCAAGAAGCCGTTCCTGCATGTCCGATACCTGCGCCAGGGCAAGGTTGTATCGTTCCTGCGCACGGGCCGCTTCCTCGGCGCGCAGGTCGCGATCGGCCGACAGCGCGTTCAGCCGCTCTTCATAACGTGCCTGGGCGCGCGCCGACTGTTCGCGCGCCGACCCCGCACCGATCGTATCCATCATGATCACTGCGGTAGCGACGATGGTCCAGGCCAGCGCCAGTGTGCCCCCCACCAGCGCGATCAGCTGGGTGGCCGGGCGCAGGCGTATGAAGCGGGTTTCGGTGTCCGACTTGAGGAACAACCGCTGTTCGGGAAAATGGTGCTCCAGTGTCTGGTGAAACCGGTAGGCGAGGCGGTTCAGCACGTCTTGGTCATCCGTTTCATGCCCTTGTTGCGGGTGACAGGCGTTTCTGCCGTCAGCTGGTCCCGTCCAGCGCGTGAGGCGGCGTCGGGTGCCGTTTGATTAGCCAGCCTGTTTCAGCGCCGCAACGATTTTGACCACAGGGTGGGTTTTCCTGCCCGGTCTCGTGATTTCATCGGCAAGAAACCGCCGATCAGTCGGCGGCCTCGGCCAGCGGCCAGTAGAAGTCGGGTGGAAGGCCCGCGTCTGCGCGCTTCTCCTCGTTGAAGGGTGGCTTCAGCGCGCCGTGGAAATAGCGTCGGACCAGCGTGTGGAACACCTCCTTCGGGTCGGTGCCGTCCCGTCCACAAAGCCAGTTGAACCATTTCGAGCCATAGGCGACATGGCCGACCTCTTCGGCATAGATCATCTCAAGCGCCGAGACTGCTGCGGTTTCGCCCGCTTTGCGGAAGATCTCGATCATGCCCGGCGTCACGTCGAGGCCCCGCGCTTCCAGCACCATGGGCACGACGGCAAGTCGGCCTTGCAGGTCGGATGCCGTATCCTCGGCCGCGCGCCACATTCCGGCATGGGCGGGCAGGGCGCCATAATGGCTGCCCATGCCTTCCAGACAGTCGCAGACCAGGTTGAAATGCTTGGCTTCTTCGTCCGCGGCCTTTACCCAGTCATCGTAGAAACCCATCGGCATCGGCTGGTCGGCGAAACGCGCGATGATGTCCCAGTGCAGATCGACCGCGTTCAGTTCGATGTGGGCGACGGCATGCAGCAGCGCGATCCGCCCCTGCAACGTGCCGGGGCGGCGGCGGGGAACGTCCTTCGGCGCCAGAAGTTCGGGCCGCGCCGGACGGGCCGGGCGCAGGGGAGGGTTTGCGCGCCCGATCGGCAGGGGCTGCCCCTGGGCGCGCGCGGCGAACCATGCTGCGGCATGCGCGCGCGAAAGCGCCGTCTTGGCGCGACCGTCAGGGGTGGTCAGCACATCGACGGCCATTTCGGCAAGGGACAAGGGCATCCGGCAGGCTCCTGCAAATCTTTCCGAAAGACTTGCAAATTCCGGCGTGGGAATTTGCGCCCGGCCTTATCTCACAGGGCCTTGACCGCCGCCAGCACCTCGTCGGCGTGGCCCTTGACGCTGACCTTGGGCCAGACGCGCACGACCTTGCCTGTGCCGTCGATCAGGAAGGTCGAACGTTCGATGCCCATGTAGGTGCGGCCATACATGCTTTTTTCGACCCATACGCCGTAGTCTTCGCAGGTGGTGCCGCCTTCGTCCGAGGCCAGGATGATGCCAAGGCCATGCTTCTTGCAGAACTTGTCATGGCTCTTCACGCTGTCCTTGGAAATTCCGATCACCGTGGCCCCGGCGGCGGTGAAGTCGGCGAGTCGCGCGTTGAAGTCCTGCGCCTCTAGCGTGCAGCCGGGGGTGTCGTCCTTAGGGTAGAAGTAGAGCACGACCTTACCGGGCCGCAGGGCAGACAGCGTGACCGTGGCGCCGCCATCGCGCGGCAGGGTGAAATCGGGGGCGGTATCGCCGGCGGAAATCATGGGCGGCTCCTTGCCTTTTTAGGGAATGTGACTTCCGTTCTAGTTGCCTTCTGCCAAAGTCAAAGGCAAGGAACCCGGTGACTTTCGGCAGGGGTCGCAGGATAGGGGCAAGGTGCGCACGGGCAGGTATGGAGGACGGAAGGGCGGCCCATCTGGCGGACAAGGTGCCTGAACGCAACAGGCAGACAGCCGAGGTCGCAACGGCCCCGGTGGGGCCCCCGCGCCGCCCTGCGCGCGGGGCGAAGCGTGTTCGCTTCAGCCTGACGGTGGTGCTGACCCTGGTCGGGCTTGCGCTTGGTTTCGGCTATCTTGCCATGGCCTACACCGGCAAGGCACTGCGCCTTCCCACGGCCGCGGTGGCCGAGATCGAGGCGCGTCTGAACGCCGGACTTGCCGGAGACAACCTTCCAGCGGGAACCGCCGTATCGCTGGGGGCGGTGGAAGTTGCCGTGGACGATCACTTTGCGCCGCGCTTCCGGCTGCAGGACATCAGGCTGCTGTCCGCTTCGGGCCGGTCGCTGCTGACCCTGCCCGAAGCCCTGGTTGCCTTCGATCTTGCCTCGCTGGCCGAGGGCAGGGTTCGGCCTGTCTCGGTCCGCCTGGTCGGCGCCCGGCTTGCCGTGCGTCGCGACAGCGCCGGTCGGCTGGATCTGGATTTCGGAGGGGGGGGCGCGGCAGGGCCGCAGACGGTTGCCGACGTGCTGGACGGGGCGGCGGCACTCTTTTCCACCCCCGCACTTGCCGCGCTGCGCACGATCGAGGCCGAGGCGCTGACCCTCAGCCTGACCGACGATCGCGCCCGTCGGACCTGGGAGGTGGGTGATGGGCGCCTGACGGTCGAAAGCCAGCGTGACAGGATCGCGGGCGAACTTGGCCTGACGCTGCTGGACGGACAGGCAGCGGCGCAGGCGACGCTGCGGCTGAATCTGGACAAGGCAGACGGGGCGGCCAGCCTTTCCGCCTCGATGGACAATCTGGCAGCGGGCGACCTGGCTGCCCTTGCGCCGCCGCTGGCCTTTCTGGCCGCAGTCGATGCGCCGATCTCGGGCGGGCTTGATGTCGCCATTTCCGGCGCCGGCGCGATTTCCGATCTGTCGGCCGAACTGGAACTGGCCGCCGGCAGCCTGGCGCCCGGTGGCGCGGCGCGGCCCGTTGCCTTTGACCGCGCAAGGCTGGCGCTGCGCTTCGATCCCGAGACGGCGCGGCTTAGCCTGACCGACCTTTCGGTGGAAAGCCCATCGCTGCGGTTGCGGGCAACCGGCTTCGGCTTTCTGCAGGATTCGCAGGGGGCGCCTCTGGTGTCGGGAAACCTGCCACAGATGCTGTTGATGCAGATGGCCGCGTCTGAGGTGATGGTCGATCCCGAGGGTCTTTTTGAGGAACCCGTTCGCTTTGGTCAGGGCGCGCTGGACCTGCGGTTGCGGCTGGATCCGTTCCGGGTGGAGATCGGCCAGCTTGCCCTGGTGGACGCCGGAGAGCGGCTGCACCTGAGCGGTGCGGTCACCGCCACCCCAGAAGGCTGGGACGGGGCGCTGGACGTTCAGCTCGACCGTATCGATGCCGACAGGCTGCTTAAGCTCTGGCCGCTATCGGCGGTGCCGAAGACGCGGGACTGGTTTGCCAGCAATGTCGGCGCCGCCAGTCTGAGCAACGTGCGCGCCGCGCTGCGCCTGTCGCCAGGCGGGCAGCCGCGGCTGGCGCTTGGCTACGAATTCTCGGAGGCGCGGGTGCGCTTTGTCCGCACTCTGCCAGAAGTCCTGGGCGCGCGTGGACATGCCATGCTGGAAAACAACGTCTATACCGTGCGGCTTGAGCGCGGCCATGTCGTGCCGCCCGAGGGTGGGCGGATCGAGGCGGATGGATCCATCTTCCAGGTGCTGGACGTCACGCAGCGCCCGGCCACGGCAAAGATCATCCTGCGCACCTCCTCGCCGCTGACAGCCACGCTGTCGCTGCTGGACCAGCCGCCGTTCAGCTTCTTTTCCAAGGCCGGACAGCCGGTGAACCTGGGTGATGGCCGGGCCGAACTTGTCACGACGATGTATCTGCCGCTGAAGCCGCGGATCGACCTGCCGGATGTCGATTTTTTCGTGACTGGCAGGATCGTTGACTTCACCTCGCCGTCGCTGGTGCCGGGCCGTATCCTGCGGTCTGACGAGATCGCGGTTGCGGTGGACACCGACGGAATGGAGCTATCGGGCAAGGGTGTGCTGGACCGCATGCCCGTCGATCTGACCTATGTGCAGGGCTTCGGCCCCGACCAGAACGGACGCGCGCGGGTGAATGGCACGGTGATGCTGTCCGATGTGGCACTCAGGGATCTGGGGGTGGAATTGCCCGAGGGCAGCGTTCGCGGCGAAGGGCCGGCGGCGATCGATATCGCGCTGGTCAAGGACCAGCCGCCGCAACTGACGCTGACCTCGACCCTGGCCGGCCTTGCGCTGCGGCTGGATGCGTTGGGCTGGTCCAAGCCCGCAGGCACCCGCGGTTCCCTGGACCTGGAGGTGCGCCTGACCCGCACGCCCGAGGTGGAGCGGCTCAAGCTTTCGGCGCCGGGTCTGCAGGCCGAGGGCCGGATCACCACACGCGAGGGCGGCGGCCTCGATACTGCGCAGTTCACGCGGGTCAGGGCAGGCGACTGGCTGGACGCGCCCGTGACACTGAAAGGCGGCGGTCGGGGCGGGGCGCTGGATGTGGCCGTGACCGGTGGGCGGATCGACATCCGTCGCATGCCGGGCGGCAGCACTGGCAGCGGGGCGGGCCTGGGCGGAACGATCCGGCTGGCCCTGGACCGGCTGGTGATCAGCGACGGGATCAGTCTGACCGGGTTCAGCGGTGAATTCCGGCAACGCGGCGGGTTGAACGGCCAGTTCCGCGCCGGCGTCAACGGCCAGGGCGAGGTTCTGGGCACCATGGCGCCGGCCGGTGGTGGCAGCGCCTTCCGCATCACCTCGCGGAATGCGGGCACGGTGATGGCTGCGGCCGGAATCTTCGACAAGGGCCGCGGGGGCGAACTGGACTTGACGCTTTTGCCGCGCGGGCCGGCGGGCCAGTATGACGGCCGCGCCACATTTACCCGGATGCGGGTGCAGGGTGCGCCGGCGCTGGCCGAGCTTCTGTCGGCGATTTCGGTCGTGGGTCTGCTCGAGCAGATGGGCGGAGAGGGGCTGGCCTTCAACAATGGCCAGGTCAGCTTCATCCTGACGCCAGAGGCGGTGGAGATAAGCCAGGGCTCGGCCGTGGGTGCCTCGCTTGGCATTTCCTTTGCCGGGCTCTATCAGACCGGAAGCGGACGGATGGACCTGCAGGGCGTGATCTCTCCGATCTATCTGGTCAATGGGGTCGGACAGATCTTTTCGCGCCGGGGCGAGGGGCTTTTCGGCTTCAACTACCGGGTGACAGGGACAGCCGAGGCGCCGAACGTGTCGGTCAATCCCCTGTCGGTCTTCACGCCCGGCATGTTCCGCGAAATCTTTCGTCAGCCCCCGCCGAATCTGAAGGATGCCGGATGAAACTTTCCGATTTCGATTTCGACCTGCCGGAGCATCTGATCGCCACCCGGCCTGCGCGGCCGCGCACCCATGCACGGCTGCTGCTGGCCGAAGGCGACCGGATCAGCGACCTGCATGTCTTTGACCTGGTGGAGATCTTCCGCCCCGGCGACCGGCTGGTGCTGAACAACACCAAGGTTCTGCCCGCCCGCCTGTTCGGCACGCGGCAACGTGGCGACGCTGTCGCCAGGATAGAGGTGACGCTGCTGGAGCCCGTTTCGCAGGGCTGGCGCGCGCTGGCCAAGCCCCTGCGCAAGGTGCAGGCGGGCGAGGTGATCCGCTTTTCCGACCGTCTGTCCGCAACCGTGGCCTCGAAGTCCGAAACTGATCTGACGCTGGCCTTTGACCTGACGGGCGAGGATTTCGACGCCGCACTGGCCGAGGCAGGTGTCATGCCCCTGCCGCCCTACATCGCCGCCAAGCGCGCAGCGGATGACCAGGACAAGACCGACTATCAGACCGTCTTTGCCCGCCATGCGGGGGCGGTGGCTGCCCCCACTGCCAGCCTTCACTTCGACGAACCGCTGTTGCGGGCGCTGGCGGCGAAGGGGGTGGATTTCACCGAGGTCACCCTGCATGTCGGTGCCGGTACCTTCCTGCCGGTAAAGGTCGAGGACGTGACAACCCACCGGATGCACGCCGAATGGGGTCGCGTCACCGCGGCGGCGGCGGCAGAGATCAATGCAACCAGGCGGGCAGGGGGACGGGTGATTCCGGTCGGCACCACCGCGTTGCGTCTGATCGAAAGCGCAGCCGACGAGGCCGGCGTCCTGCACCCCTTCGAGGCCGAAACCGACATCTTCATCTATCCCGGCTACCGCTTCCGCGTGACCGACGGGCTGATGACAAACTTCCACCTGCCGAAATCGACGCTGATGATGCTGGTTGCGGCGCTTATGGGAAAGAGCCGGATCGACAGGATCTATCAACATGCGATCCAAAAGGGCTATCGCTTCTTTTCTTACGGCGACAGCTCGCTTCTGATCCCGGAGCCCTGATGCTGCGCGTTCTTACCCAGTCCTGGCCGCTGCTGATGGGCGTAATGCTGCTGATGGTCGGCAACGGCATCCAGGGCACGCTGCTGGGTATTCGCGGCAATCTGGAAGGGTTCACGACCTATCAACTGTCCTATGTGATGGCGGCCTATTTCGTGGGTTTCCTGTTCGGATCATGGGCCGCGCCGCGGATGATCCGGCGTGTGGGGCATGTGCGGGTCTTTGCGGCCATGGGGTCGCTGATCTCGGCGGTGCTGGTGATCTACCCGGTCTATCCTGACTGGATGGCCTGGACGTTGCTGCGGGTTCTGGCAGGACTCTGCTTTTCCTGCATCTACATCACCGCGGAAAGCTGGATCAACAATACCTCCGGGAACGAGACCCGGGGTCAGGCGCTTTCTGCCTACATGATCGTCCAGATGCTGGGGATCATCGCATCGCAGGTAATCCTGAATCTGCCGGATCCTTCGGGTTTTGCACTCTTCATCATCCCTTCGGTGCTGGTCTCGCTGGCCTTCATGCCCATCCTGCTTGCCCCCACGCCCGCGCCCGCCTTCGACACCACCCGCCGCCTGCCCTTTGCGGATCTGTTCCGTATCTCGCCCCTGGGCTGTGCGGGCATGCTGCTGACCGGGGGCGTGTTTTCCGCAATGTTCGGCATGGCCGCAGTCTGGGGCGCGCAGGAGGGGCTGACGGTGCGCGAGATCTCGATCTTCGTGGGCGCGCTCTACGTCGGTGGGCTGGTGCTGCAATACCCGATCGGCTGGGCATCAGACCGGATGGACCGGCGCACGCTGATCATGGGGCTGTCGGCCATGGCGGCGCTGACCATGCTGGTTGCCGCCTTCGTGCCGCTTCCCTTTGTCGCGCTTATTCTGGTGGCGCTGCTTCTGGGCGGGATCACTAACCCGGTCTATGCCCTGCTGATCGCCTATACCAACGACTTCCTGACCCGCGAGCAGATGGCCGCAGCTTCGGCGGGGCTGATCTTCCTGAACGGTTTCGGGGCGATCTTCGGCCCCACCGCCACCGGCTGGATGATGGAGACCGTTGGCCCACGCGGATTCTTCCTGTTCATCGGCATCCTCTATGTCGCGCTGGCGGCCTATGCGCTGTACCGGATGACCCGCCGCGCCGCGCCGCAGGTGACGGGTGCCTTCCGCACGGTGACGCCGACGGCCTCGCCGCTGGCCGTTGGGGCTGTGCTGGACGACGCCTCGGTCGAGGTGCAGGCAGAGGTGCAGGCTGGGGCTGGGCAGACATAGGCGGTTGCGGCCCGCGCCATTCCCTGCAAGGCTTGCCGCAGCACGGAGGCGCCCATGTCGGACCCGATCGAGGTTCTGGAGTTCTGGCTGCACGAGATCGGACCGGAGGGCTGGTATTCCGGCGGGGAAGATATTGACCTGGCCTGCACCCGCTTTGCTGGTCTCTGGCAGGCAGCGCGTGACGGCGGGCTCGAGCACTGGGCCGAAGGGACGGTCGGCACGCTTGCCTACCTGATCCTGACCGACCAGATTCCGCGCAACATCCATCGTGGCACCGCGCTGGCCTTCGCAACCGACCCGCAGGCCCGCGCCGCCGCCCGCAAGGCGCTGGAGGCCGGCTGGGACATGAATGCCCCCGAACCTGAACGCCAGTTCTTCTACATGCCCTTCGAGCATTCCGAGGATCCGGCCGACCAGGAGCTGGCGGTGAAGTACCTGACCGAGCGGGTGGCCTCGGACCCGGAAATGGCGCTGCACGCCCGCGCGCATCAGGAGGTGATCGCCCGCTTTGGCCGGTTTCCCACCCGCAACGAGGCGCTGGGGAGGACCAGCACACCGGAAGAGCAGGCCCATCTCGATCAGGGCGGTTACATGGCCGTGGTCAAACGGCTGAAAAGCCATGCGCCCGATGCATAGGGCCACGGCAACCCCAGCGTTGCCTGGAGTTTCAAGATAGTTTAATGGCAAACTACTTTTTCTGGAGGAGGGAAAGATGGCTGCCCAAAGCTTCGACGTGATCGTGATCGGCGCCGGACCGGGGGGCTATGTCGCCGCCATCCGCGCCAGCCAGCTGGGCCTCAAGGTCGCCATCGTCGAACGCGAACACCTGGGCGGCATCTGCCTGAACTGGGGCTGCATCCCGACGAAGGCGCTTCTGCGCAGCGCTGAGGTCTTCCACCTGATGCACCGCGCCAAGGAATTCGGCCTGAAGGCGGACGCGATCGGCTATGACCTGCCCGCCGTCGTCGCGCGCAGCCGCGCGGTGGCAAAGCAGCTTTCGGGCGGGATCGGCCACCTGATGAAGAAGAACAAGGTCACGGTGTTCATGGGCACCGCGACCCTGCCCAAGGCCGGGACCGTCTCGGTCAAGACCGACAAGGGCACCGAGGAGTTGACGGCGAAGCACATCATCCTTGCCACCGGCGCTCGCGCGCGCGAACTGCCGGGGCTCGAGGCCGACGGCGATCTGGTCTGGTCCTACAAGCACGCACTGGTCGCCAGCAGGATGCCGAAGAAGCTTCTGGTCATCGGCTCGGGCGCGATCGGGATCGAATTCGCCAGCTTCTTCAACACGCTGGGCGCGGACACCACCGTGGTCGAGGTAATGGACCGCATCCTTCCCGTGGAAGACGCCGAGATCAGCGCCTTCGCCAAGAAGCAGTTCGTCAAGCAGGGCATGAAGATCCTGGAAAAGGCCGCGGTCAAGAAGCTCGACCGCCATCCCGGCAAGGGCGTGACCGCCCATATCGAACAGGACGGCAAGATCACCACGCAGGACTTCGACACCGTCATCTCGGCCGTGGGCATCGTCGGCAACGTGGAAAACCTCGGGCTCGAGGCGCTGGGGGTGAAGATCGACCGCACCCATGTGGTGACGGACGAATACTGCCGCACCGGGGTTCCCGGGCTTTACGCCATTGGCGACATCGCCGGCGCGCCCTGGCTGGCGCACAAGGCCAGCCACGAGGGCGTGATGGTTGCCGAACTGATCGCGGGCGGCCGTCCGCACCCGATCAAGCCGAACTCCATCGCCGGCTGCACCTATTGCCACCCGCAGGTGGCCTCGGTCGGCCTGACCGAGCAGAAGGCGAAAGACGCGGGCTACACGGTCAAGGTCGGCCGCTTCCCCTTCATCGGCAACGGCAAGGCCATCGCGCTGGGGGAACCCGAGGGCATGGTGAAAACCGTGTTCGACGCAAGGACGGGTGAGCTTCTCGGCGCCCACATGGTCGGCGCCGAAGTGACCGAGCTGATCCAGGGCTATGTCATCGGCCGCACGCTGGAGACGACCGAAGTCGAGCTGATGAACACCGTCTTCCCGCACCCGACCCTGTCCGAGATGATGCACGAAGCCGTGCTAGATGCCTACGGACGTGCGCTGCATTTCTGATCGCGGCAGGGTTTGCCTGTTCGCACGACTTCCTCTTCGCGTCGGTGTACTGCGGCGCGAACTGATGAAGTCATCGACGAGCTACCCCGGCCGCGCTATCCCTCGATGATGCGCAGCCTTTCCCCCATGTTTCTGGTCCTGCTCTTGTGGTGCGCCGGCCTTGGCGCAGCGGCCCAGTTCGGCAAGATCTCGATCCTCTACGAGACACTGCGCACCACCTACGGCGGCGGGGGAGAAGTCGCGCTTGGCCTTGTCGTGTCGATCGTCGGCATGGTCGGGTTGATCTTCGGCACCACCGCCGGCCTTCTGGTCGCCCGGATCGGCCCACGCCGGGCCATTGTCGCGGCGCTGGCGGCGGGGGCGGCGATGTCGGCGCTGCAAGCCCTGCTGCCGCCCTATCCGCTGATGCTGGCCAGCCGCATCGTGGAAGGGGCGAGCCACCTCGCCATCGTCGTCGTCGGCCCGACGATGATCGCTACGCTTGCCCCCGAACATCGCCGGCCGCTGGCGATGACGCTCTGGTCGTCGTTCTTCGGGGTGACCTACACGATCCTGGCGCTGATCGGCCCCCATGCCGGCCCGACCGGGCTTTTCCTCGGCCACGCCGCCTGGATGGGCGCGCTGGCCGCGATCCTCGCCCTGACCCTGCCGCCCGACCCACGGGGCCATGCGCTGCCGATGGACAACCTTTTGGCCCAGCACGCCCGGATCTACGCCTCGCCCCGCCTTGCCGCGCCGGCGATGGGGTTCTGCTGTTATACCTTCCTTTACGTCGCCGTCCTGACCCTGCTGCCGCCCGAAACCCCCGCGACGCACCGCGCGCTGATCGCGGCAGGGATGCCGCTGGTCTCGATCGCAGTCTCGCTGACGCTGGGGGTCTGGCTCCTGGGCCGGATGAGCGCGGTCACGCTGGTGCAGGCGGGCTATGCCGTGGCGATCCCCGGCTTCCTGATACTCTGGGTCTTCTGGGGGCAGGGGGCCGGGATGGTGGCGGGGGGCTTCCTGCTTTCGGCCGCGCTCGGCATCGTGCAGGGGGCGAGCTTTGCCGCGATCCCCGAGCTGAACGCCAGCCCCGACGACCGCGCCCGCGCCGCCGGGGCGGTGGCGCAGCTGGGCAATCTTGGCACAACGACGGGCACGCCGGTCCTGGCCGCGCTGCTGGCCAACGCCGGGCCGGCCGGGCTGACCGCCGCGGCCGTCACGCTTTCGGCGCTGGGGCTTGCCATTCACGCCGTGCAGAAGGCCCGGCGCGCGCGGCTCTGACCCGGGATCAGTAGGCGACGACCCGGCCGCCGCCCGCCGCCCAGTCGCGCAGGCCGCCAAGGTTGTAGACTGGCCCATAGCCCAGCCGGGTCAGCGCATCCGCCGCCATCCCCGACCGCCCGCCCGAGGCGCAATAGACCGCGATCGGCAGCCCTTGCGGTACTTCGCAGCCCGGCTGGCGCGGGTCGGCCTTCAGCGGCAGCAGTGACAGCGGGATCACCCGCGCCCCCTCGGCCACGCCGGAGGCCTTCGCCTCGGCGAACTCGCGCACGTCGATTAGCACCATCCGTTCGGAGGCGACCTCGCGGGCAATTTCAGCAATGTCGATGCGCTGCGCGCCAGCGCCAGTGGGGAAGAAGGAGAACATGGAAAACCTCTCGTTTGGGTTTACATCTATATACATTAAAAGGTGACAATGTAAACCCCTTCCCCGCGATTTTCCCTGTTCGCCATATGTTCACTTTTTCCGGTTGGAGACTCGGCCAAACCGTCCTATGTCTTGCGCCTGCACCTATGGGGCCGGCCATGGCGGAACAGAAGTTCATCGAAGTGCGCGGCGCGCGCGAGCACAACCTCAAGGGCGTGGATGTCGATATTCCGCGTGACAAGCTGGTGGTCATCACCGGGCTGTCGGGGTCGGGCAAGTCCAGCCTCGCCTTCGACACGATCTATGCGGAGGGCCAGCGGCGCTATGTGGAATCGTTGTCGGCCTATGCCCGGCAGTTCCTGGACATGATGGGCAAGCCGGATGTGGACCATATTTCGGGCCTGTCGCCGGCAATAAGCATCGAACAGAAGACGACCTCGAAGAACCCGCGTTCGACTGTCGGCACGGTGACGGAAATCTACGACTACCTGCGCCTGCTGTTCGCCCGGGTCGGCACGCCCTACAGCCCGGCCACCGGCCTGCCGATCACCGCGATGCAGGTGCAGGACATGGTCGATGCCGTGATGGCGATGGAGGAGGGGACGCGCGCCTATCTGCTGGCCCCCATCGTGCGCGACCGCAAGGGCGAATACCGCAAGGAGTTCCTCGAGCTGCGCAAGCAGGGCTTCCAGCGCGTCAAGGTCGATGGCGCCTTCTATGAGCTGGAGGAGCCGCCGACGCTCGACAAGAAGTTCCGCCACAACATCGACGTGGTGGTGGACCGGATCGTGGTGCGCGAAGGCATCGAGACCCGGCTCGCCGACAGTTTCCGCACCGCGCTGAACCTCGCCGACGGGATCGCGGTCATCGAACTGGCCGACGTCAAGGAGGGCGAGGCGCCCACCCGCATCACCTATTCCGAGAAATTCGCCTGTCCCGTCAGCGGCTTCACCATCGCCGAGATCGAGCCGCGCCTGTTCAGCTTCAACGCCCCCTTCGGCGCCTGTCCGGTCTGCGACGGGCTGGGGGTAGAGTTGTTCTTCGACGAACGCCTTGTCGTCCCCGACCAGAACCTGACGCTGCTGCAAGGCGCCATCGCGCCCTGGGCCAAGTCGAAATCGCCCTATCTGACCCAGACGATGGAGGCCCTGGCCAAGCACTACGGCTTCAACCTCAAGGCCAGATGGAAGGACCTGCCGGAGAACATCAAGGAATTGTTCCTGCGCGGGTCCAAGGGCGAGGAGATCGAGTTCCGCTATGACGAGGGCGGCCGGGTCTATCAGGTCAAGCGCGTCTATGAGGGGATCATCCCCAACATGGAACGCCGCTACCGCGAGACCGACAGCGCCTGGTCGCGCGAGGAGATGGAGCGCTACCAGTCCAACCGCGCCTGCGGCGCCTGCGGCGGCTACAGGCTGAAGCCCGAGGCGCTGGCGGTCAAGATCGCCGGTCTGCACATTGGCCAGGTGGTCGAAATGTCGATCACCGAGGCCTTCGCCTGGGTCGAGGGCGTGGCCGAGACGCTGACGAAACAGCAGAACGAGATCGCGCGGGCGATTCTGAAGGAAATCCGCGAACGCCTTGGATTCCTTGTGAATGTCGGCCTGAACTACCTGACGATGAGCCGTGCCGCCGGCACCCTGTCGGGTGGGGAATCGCAGCGGATCCGGCTGGCCAGCCAGATCGGCTCGGGCCTGACGGGGGTCCTTTATGTTCTGGACGAACCCTCCATCGGCCTGCATCAGCGCGACAACGACCGGCTTCTGACCACGCTGAAGAACCTGCGCGATGCGGGCAATACGGTGCTGGTCGTCGAACATGACGAAGACGCTATCCGCGAGGCCGACTATGTCTTCGACATGGGGCCGGGGGCGGGGGTGCACGGCGGCCGCGTGGTCAGCCACGGCACGCCCGCACAGGTGGCCGCCGATCCGACCAGTCTGACAGGCCAGTATCTTTCCGGCGCGCGCGAGATTGCGGTGCCGAAGACCCGGCGCAAGGGGAACGGCAAGGTGTTGACCGTGGTGGGCGCCACGGGGAACAACCTGAAGAACGTCACCGTCGATTTCCCGCTGGGCAAGTTCATCTGCGTCACCGGCGTCTCGGGCGGGGGCAAGTCCTCGCTCACCATCGAGACCCTGTTCAAGACCGCCGCGATGCGCCTGAACGGCGCGCACGAGACGCCCGCACCCTGCGAGACGATCCGCGGGTTCGAACATCTGGACAAGGTTATCGACATCGACCAGCGGCCGATCGGGCGGACACCGCGTTCGAATCCCGCCACTTACACGGGGGCCTTCACCCCGATCCGCGACTGGTTCGCGGGCCTGCCGGAATCGAAGGCACGCGGCTACGGGCCGGGGCGGTTCAGCTTCAACGTCAAGGGCGGGCGCTGCGAGGCCTGCCAGGGCGACGGTGTTCTCAAGATCGAGATGAACTTCCTGCCGGATGTCTATGTCACCTGCGAGACCTGCAAGGGCCAGCGCTACAATCGCGAGACGCTGGAAATAAAGTTCAAGAACAAGAGTATCGCTGATGTTCTTGACATGACGTGCGAAGATGCCCGCGACTTCTTCCAGGCGGTCCCCGCCATCCGCGAGAAGATGGACGCGCTCTGCGAGGTGGGCCTTGGCTACATCAAGGTCGGCCAGCAGGCAACGACGCTTTCCGGGGGCGAGGCCCAGCGCGTCAAGCTGTCGAAGGAACTCAGCCGCCGGGCAACGGGTCGGACGCTCTACATCCTCGACGAGCCGACCACGGGCCTGCATTTCGAGGATGTGCGCAAGCTTCTGGAAGTGCTGCATTCCCTGGTGGACCAGGGCAATACGGTCGTGGTGATCGAGCACAACCTTGATGTGGTCAAGACCGCCGACTGGGTGATCGACATCGGGCCCGAGGGTGGCGACGGTGGCGGCGAGATCGTAGCCACCGGCACGCCCGAGGACATCGTGAAGGTGGCTGCCAGCCATACTGGCCGATATCTGAAGGATCTTCTGCGCCCGCGTCGTGTCGCGGCGGAATAAGTCAGTTCAGGGCGCGGTCCAGAATCCGGACAGCTTCGATCACCGTCAGCGTATCGCGCGCGACCCTGAGGATCTGGTTGTCGATGCGCAGGTAAGTGCTGCCATCGCGATAGTCCCGAAGGGCAAGGCGTTCCCAGTCGGCGCGCGGAATCAGGACGTAGTCGCCATAGATCGGCTCTCCGTAATGCCAGGAATTGCGGTGCTTTTTCTTGGCTTGGCCGGGGGGAACGCAGGGAACTGCCTTCTTTGCCAGCCCCGGCGGGCAATGCCTGGGCTCTGCTGCGGCGGGAAGGGTTCCCAGAAGGCAACCTGCAGTCAGGGCGGCGGTCAGGATCAGGGTAGGTCTGGGCATGTCTTGCATCTCTGCGTTGCCGGGACGGTCTGCCGTATTTCCGCACCAAGGTCGATGGCGCATTGCGATGACGGACGGCGACCGGCAGATCCTTGCCGGCAGAAGTTCAAAGCAAAAGGGGGGCGCCGGAACTGCCTGCGCCCCCTGCCGGTTTCAGACTGCGATCTGCCTAGTCCAGAGCCTTGAAGTTCAGGCTTGCACCTTCCTTGATGCCGCTGAACCAGCGGGCGGTCACGGTCTTGGTCTTGGTGTAGAAGCGGAAGGCGTCAGGCCCGTACTGGTTCAGGTCGCCGAAGGCCGACTTCTTCCATCCGCCGAAGCTGAAGTAGGACAGCGGCACCGGGATCGGGAAGTTGATGCCGACCATCCCGACGTTGACACGCGAGGCGAAGTCGCGCGCGGTGTCGCCGTCGGCGGTGAAGATCGCGGTGCCATTGCCGTAGTCGTTGTCCATCACCAGCTTCAGCGCGTCGTCGTAGGATCTTGCGCGGACGGTGGACAGGACCGGCCCGAAGATTTCCTGCTTGTAGATGTCCATGTCGGGCGTCACATGGTCAAACAGCGTGGCGCCCACGAAGAAGCCGTTCTCGTAGCCCTGAATCTTCAGCCCGCGGCCATCGACCACCAGCTTGGCGCCCTGTGCCACGCCGCTGTCGATCAGGCCTTTCACGCGCTCTTGCGCCTGGCGGGTGATCAGCGGCCCAAAATCAACATCGTTTCCAGCGGTATAGGGGCCGACCTTCAACTTTTCGATCCGCGGGATCAGGCGTTCGATCAGCGCATCGGCCGTCTTTTCGCCCACCGGCACCGCAACCGAGATCGCCATGCAGCGTTCGCCCGCCGCGCCGTAGCCCGCGCCAACCAGCGCATCGGCCGCCTTGTCCAGATCGGCATCGGGCATGATGATCATGTGGTTTTTCGCACCGCCGAAGCACTGCGCGCGCTTGCCGTTTGTCGCGGCGCGGCCATAGATGTATTGCGCGATCGGGGTCGATCCGACGAAGCCCACGCCCTGGATTACCGGATGGTCAAGAATGCCGTCCACCACTTCCTTGTCGCCGTTGACCACCTGAAGCACACCATCCGGCAGCCCCGCCTCTTGCAGAAGCTGCGCAAGATACAGCGAGGTCGAGGGCACGCGTTCGCTGGGTTTCAGGATCATCGCGTTCCCGCAGGAAAGCGCCGGGGCCATCTTCCACAGCGGGATCATGGCCGGGAAGTTGAAGGGCGTGATGCCTGCGACGACGCCCAGCGGCTGGCGCATGGCGTAAAGGTCGATGCCAGGGCCGGCCGAGTCCATGTATTCGCCCTTCAGCATTGCCGGCGCACCCATGCAGACCTCGACGACCTCGAGGCCCCGCTGCACGTCGCCCCTGGCATCGGGGAGGGTCTTGCCATGTTCGCGTGCGACCATTTCGGCCAGCTTGTCCATGTCGCGGTTGATCAGCTGGCCAAAGGCCATCATCACCCGCGCACGACGCTGCGGGTTGGTCGCGGCCCATGCCGCCTGGGCCTTCGCGGCCTCGCGGATCGCGTGGTCAAGTTCCGCCGTGGTCGCCAGCGCGACGTGGGCCTGCACTTCGCCTGTGGCGGGGTTCATCACTTCGGCAAAGCGGCCGGAGGTTCCGGGGACAAGCTTGCCGTTAATCCAGTGACCGATCTCTTGCATGGTATCCTCCCGAATGAGCTGAGGCGCTTTTACTCTTGCGGAAACGCCAGACAAAGAAGCAATCTGCCAAAAGGGTCTTGCAGGAATGCATGAATGGACTGGGACGATCTGCGCGTCTTTCTGGCGGTGGCGCGGACAGAAAGCCTTTCGGCGGCCGCCAAGCGGCTGAAGATCGACCCGGCCACGGTCGGACGCCGCATCGCCCGTCTGGAGGAGGCGACGCGCGCGCGTCTGTTCACCAAATCTCCCCAAGGCTATGCTCTCACCGAAGAGGGTGCGCGGCTTTTCCCTCACGCCGAAGCGGCCGAGCACGCCGCACTGGGGGCACAGGAAAGCCTGTCCGGCCCCGGTGGGCTGACCGGCCTGGTTCGCATCGGGGCGCCGGATGGCTGCGCGAACTATCTGCTGCCGCAGATCCTGGCGCGGATCTGCGACGCGAACCCCGGACTGGAGGTGCAGATCGTCGCGCTGCCCCGCGTGTTCAACCTGTCGAAGCGCGAGGCCGACATGGCAATCGCCGTCTCGCGCCCCGAGGCCGGGCGGCTGACTGTGCAAAAGCTGACCGATTACCGGCTGCATCTGGCCGCCAGCCGCAACTATCTGGCGACGCATCCGCCGATCCGTGTGCCGGCGGATCTCACCGGGCACCGGGTGGTGGGTTACATCCCCGACATGATCTTTGACAAGGAACTGGACTATCTGGCCGAAATCGGGATCGGTCCGGCCAGTCTGACATCGAATTCGGTCTCGGTTCAGCTGAACTGGCTGCGGCACGGGGCGGGGATCGGGGTGGTGCATGACTTTGCGTTGCCCGCCGCCCCTGGCCTGACCCGCATCCTGACCGACCGGATCAGCCTGACGCGGGCCTTCTGGCTGATCCGTCACGAAAGCGACGCGCGGCTGGACAGGCTGAACCGTTTTGCCGACCAGCTGGTCCGCGAGGCGCGGGCCGAGATGGCGCGGCTGGAAGCGGCACTGGCGCAAGCCGAACAGCAGGCTTGACAGAATCCCCGTTGCGGTCCGACCCTTGTCGTCCGGTCAGGAGGAGGGGCCGTCCCATGCTCGTTCAGCAGATCCTCAAGTCCAAGGGTGACGATGGCGTGGTCACCGTGCCGCCCGGCACCAGCGTTCTGAAAACTGCCGAGCTTCTGTCGGCCCGCCGCATCGGGGCGGTCATCGTATCGGCCGACGGCAAGCGCGCACAGGGCATTGTGTCGGAACGCGACATCGTGCGCGAAATCGGGCGGCGCGGTCCGGCCTGCCTGTCGGAGCCGGTGGAATCGCTTATGACCGCGAAGATCGTTTCCTGCACCCGCGGCGAAAGCACCGACGAAGTGCTGGGCCGGATGACCGACGGCCGTTTTCGTCACATGCCGGTGGTCGAGGGCGACGAGATGATCGGCCTGATCTCGATCGGTGATGTGGTGAAGGCGCGTCTGATGGAGCTTGCGGCCGAAAAGGACGCGCTGGAAGGGATGATCAAGGGGTTCTGAGCGCCCGCGTTCATCTGTCTGGCCGGATCCCGGGTTGGGGCGCAGTGGCGTGTGCCCGCAGGCAAGCGACAGCTTTCCGCTTGCACAGGTTGGCGCAATATTGTTGCGTGCGCGGGCAGAGACAGGGCAGGGGGCAGCTGGCCATGCGCATCGGGCTTTATCCGGGAACCTTCGATCCGATCACGCTGGGCCATGTGGACATCATCCAGCGCGCGATGGCACTGGTCGACCGGCTGGTGATCGGTGTGGCGATCAACCGGGACAAGGGGCCGTTGTTCACCCTGGAAGAGCGTGTGGCGATGGTCGATGCCGAATGCCGCGCGATCGCGTCCCGAACCGGCGGCGAGATCGTGGTGCATCCGTTCGAGAACCTGCTGATCGACTGCGCGCGTGATGTGGGTGCGGGCATCATCATCCGTGGCCTGCGGGCTGTTGCGGATTTCGAGTATGAATTCCAGATGGTCGGCATGAACCGGGCGCTGGATTCCAGCATCGAGACCGTCTTCATGATGGCCGATGCCCGGCGGCAGGCGATTGCCTCGAAACTGGTGAAGGAAATTGCGCGGCTTGGCGGCAATGTCTCGAGTTTCGTGCCGGAACCTGTCGTAGCGGCGCTGCAACGGAAATTCGGCTGAGGCGCGATCGGATTTCGGAAACGCAAGAGGGGCCCGAAGGCCCCGCGTCTGGACTGGTCAGGGTGTCATGCGGCTTTGCCGTAGACCGCCTCGCGGGCAATCCTCTCGGCGTCGCCGGGGTAAATCCCCAGGTCCAGGGCCACATTCAGCGGCAGGTTCGCGATCTCGTCGCGGGTCTGCCGATAGCGCGCGTAATTCGCGGCAGCGGTCTTCAGCATGTCGATCACGGCAATCATCTCTTCATCCTTTCGTGCGGGGGTCTGCTTGTCCTCCTCGCATGGTCAGTATGTGGGGATGATGTTAGCGCCAACAACGGCCAATGCTGCGATGCGGCTATGCGTCAGTCGCATGGCTTGCGCAAAAATGAAGGGGCGCCCGAAGGCGCCCCCAAATACCGGATCGCAAGAGATCAGAGCAGTCTGCCCATCGCCACGGCCGTATCGGCCATGCGGTTCGAGAAGCCCCATTCGTTATCATACCAGGACAGGATCGACACGAAGGTGCCGTCCATGACCTTGGTCTGATCCATGTGGAACACCGATGAATGCGGGTCGTGGTTGAAGTCGGACGACACGAGCTTTTCGTTGGTATAGCCGAGGATCCCCTTCAGCCGCCCCTCGGCCGCTTCCTTGATCGCGGCGTTGACCTCTTCCACGGTGGTCGGACGCTTGGCGATGAACTTCAGGTCCACGACAGACACGTTCGGCGTGGGGACGCGCATCGCAAATCCGTCCAGCTTGCCCTTCAACTCGGGCAGAACCAGACCCACCGCCTTGGCCGCGCCGGTCGATGTGGGAATCATGGACAGCGCCGCAGCACGGGCGCGGTAAAGATCCTTGTGCATCGTGTCCAGCGTCGGCTGGTCACCAGTGTAGCTATGGATCGTGGTCATCATGCCCTTATCGATCCCGATTGCCTGGTGCAGGACCTGGGCGACAGGGGCAAGGCAGTTCGTGGTGCAGGAAGCGTTCGACACCACGATGTCGTCACTGGTCAGGGTGTCGTGGTTCACGCCATAGACGATGGTCTTGTCCGCCCCGTCGCCAGGCGCCGATATCAGCACCCGCTTTGCGCCGTTTTCCAGATGCGGCTGGCATTTTTCCTTCGAGGTGAAGATGCCCGTGCATTCCATCACGATGTCCACGTCCGACCAGGGCAGGTCGGCGGGGTTCTTCATGGCAGTCACCCGGATCGGGCCGCGGCCCACGTCGATCGTGTCTGTGCCAGTGATCACCGGGGCGGGAAACTTCCCGTGGACCGAGTCGTAGCGCAGAAGATGAGCGTTGGTTTCCACCGGCCCAAGATCGTTGATCGCCACCACCTCGATATCGGTACGCCCCGATTCGATGATGGCGCGCAAGACGTTGCGCCCGATGCGTCCAAACCCGTTGATGCCAACCCTGACCGCCATGTCCTCGTCCTCCGAAGCTCAGATCCGCTTGCGGCGGTCCCGTGACCGCCCGATAGCGCTAACAAAGCGATATCGCATGGAAATGCAACCTCAGTTTGACGCGGTCAGCGCCAGAAAGCCACCCATTCGATCAGCTCAAGGAACTTGCGCGCCAGGAAGACCAGCGCGGCTGCATCATTGAAGGCCAGGTCGGCGCCGATGCCTGCCAGCAGGACCAGCCCCAGCCACAGCGCGATACGGTTGGTCAAGCCCGCCCCTCCTGCGGGGCCTGCCGCGCCCCGCCTATTGTGCAAGCCGCCCCATGACGCCGGCCACATCGGCCATCCGGCAGGAGAAGCCCCATTCGTTGTCATACCACGCCAGCACGCGAACGGAACGGCCCACGACCTTGGTTTGATCCGGCGCGAAGATCGACGATTGCGGCGTGTGGTTGAAGTCGATCGAGACCTTGGGTTCGGGATCATAGGCCATGACCATGCCCATGTAGCCCTGGCAGGCCTCGCGTACGATCTGGTTCACCTCCTCTGCGGTCACCGACTTCTGTGCAATGAAGGTCAGATCCACGGCGCTGACGTTCGGGGTGGGAACGCGGATCGCGCTGCCGTCCAGCTTGCCCTTCAGCTCCGGCAGAACCTCGCCCAACGCCTTTGCGGCACCGGTCGAGGTCGGGATCATCGCCATGGCAGCGGCACGGGCGCGATACAGATCCTTGTGGCGGCGGTCGAGCGTCGGCTGGTCGCCAGTATAGCTGTGGATCGTGGTCATGATGCCGCTTTCGATGCCGATGGCGTCGTTCAGCACCTTGGCCAGGGGTGCAAGGCAGTTCGTCGTGCAGGATCCGTTCGAAACGACCAGATGTTCCGGCAACAGGCTGCGGTGGTTCACGCCGTAGACCACCGTCATGTCGGCCCGCTTGGCCGGGGCCGAGACCAGAACCCGCTTTGCCCCGCGACCCAGATGCACGGCGGCCTTGTCACGGTCGTTGAACTTGCCGGTGCATTCCAGCACCACGTCCACGCCTTCCCAGTCCAGCTCCTCAGGATTGTAGGTGGACATCACCCGGATCGGCCCGCGACCGAGGTCAAGCCCGCCATCCGTGACCTTCACCACGCCGGGAAAGCGGCCGTGCACGCTGTCGTATTTGAGCAGATGCGCGTTGGTTTCCACCGGGCCGGTCGCGTTGATCGCAACCACCTGCACGTCGTTGCGGTTGGATTCCGCGATATGGGCCAGCGTGCAGCGTCCGATCCTTCCGAAGCCGTTGATGCCGATGGTGATGGTCATGTCGCCCCTCCGGTTCACAGTCTCTGCCGCGCCATAACCGCTACCGCCCGCCCTGCAAAGGCATAAAGCGACACAAAATCATAATGTTAGCGCAATCTTCGCCTGTTTGCGCTAACCTGGGGCGGGGCTTTGCCGAATCCCCCAGTTCCGGGTTACGCGTGAGACCTCAGCCGACGGAGCCGATGCCAATGAGCGGACTGCTTGCCCTTCTTGACGACGTTGCCGCCATCGCCAAGGTGGCGGCGGCCTCGGTGGACGACATCGCCGGTGCGGCGGCCAAGGCGGGGGCAAAGGCCGCGGGCGTGGTGATCGACGATGCGGCGGTCACGCCAAAATACGTCCATGGCTTTTCGGCCGACCGGGAACTGCCGATCATCTGGCGAATTGCGCTTGGTAGTCTGCGCAACAAGCTGCTGATCCTGTTGCCGGGCCTTCTGGCACTGGATGCCTTCCTGCCGCAGGCGATCATCCCCTTGCTGATGCTGGGCGGGGCCTACCTGTGCTTCGAGGGGGCCGAGAAACTGGTTCATGCGCTTGCCCCCCATGCCGACGAGGCAGTGGAGGCCGACTTCGATACGAAGGATCCGGTGCATCTGGAAGAGGAAAAGGTGGCCGGCGCAATCAAGACCGATTTCATCCTGTCGGCCGAGATCATGACCATCGCACTGGCTGCCATCGAGGCGCCAAACCTCTGGCTTCAGGCCGCCACGCTGGCGGTGGTGGGCACGCTGATCACGGTCGCGGTCTATGGCGCCGTGGCGCTGATCGTGAAGATGGATGACGTGGGCCTGCACCTGGCTGCCACGGGCCGGACCGGGGCGGGCAGGGCGCTGGGCCGGGGGCTGGTGCTTGGCATGCCGAAGTTGATGGCGCTGCTTTCTGCGGTGGGAACTGCGGCGATGCTGTGGGTCGGGGGTAATATCGTGATCCACGGGCTTGAGGTCACGCATTTCTGGCCTTGGCCCTATCAGACCATTCACCACATCGCCGAGGTCGCCGCCCATGCCGTGCCCGCCGCGCCGGGCGTGGTGGGCTGGCTGACCACCGCCGCGCTGGACGGGGTGTTCGGTCTGGTCCTTGGTGTGCAGCTGATTCCGGTGGCAACGCGGGTGATCGGGCCGATCTGGGCCACGATCACCGTGGGCAAGGCCGGCACGGACTGATCGGTGCGACCTCACCGGGGCGTAGAAGGCAAACCCAGGAATTTTCACCGAGAAATTCCTGGGCTTCCTGGATCAGAGCAGCGTCTTGACCTTCGCTACCGTTGCCTCGGCGGTGATGCCGAACTCGGCGTAAAGCCGCTCCATCGGGGCCGAGGCGCCAAAGGTGGACATGCCGACGAAACCGGCCTTCGCCTCGCGTCCGCGTTCGCCCAGAAGCCAGCGGTCCCAACCCTGCCGGACTCCCGCCTCGACGGCCACGCGGACCGGGCCGGGCGGCAGGATCTTGCGGCGATACGCCTCGTCCTGTTCGGCAAAAAGCTCCATCGAGGGCATCGAGACGACGCGGGTGCCGATGCCTTCTGCCTCGAGCGCCGCACGCGCCTTCAGGGCGATCTCCACCTCCGAACCGGTGGCAATCAGGATCGCCTGGCGTTTGCCTGTGGCCTCGGCCAGCACATAGGCGCCTTTCGAGACCATGTTGGCGTTGGTGTGGGTCTTGCGCACCGCGGGCAGGTTCTGGCGGCTCAGCGCCAGGACCGTGGGCCGGGTCTTCTGGGTCAGCGCGATCTCCCAAGCCTCGGCCACCTCGACCAGATCGGCGGGGCGGATCACCAGCGTGTTGGGCGTCGCCCGGCTGATCGCCAGATGTTCGACCGGCTGGTGGGTCGGCCCGTCCTCGCCCAGACCGATCGAATCATGCGTCATGACATAGACGACCGGAATCCCCATCAGCGCCGAAAGCCGCATCGAAGGCCGGGCATAGTCGGTAAAGCACATGAAGGTGCCGCCATAGGGGCGCACGCCGCCATGCAGCGCCATGCCGTTCATCGCGGCGGCCATGCCGTGTTCGCGGATACCGTAATAGACGTAGCGGCCCTTGCGGTCCTCGGGGGTAAAGACGCCCAGGTCCGGCGTCTTGGTGTTGTTCGACCCCGTCAGGTCGGCTGAACCGCCGATGGTCTCGGTCATGACCGGATTCACCGCCGTCAGCACCTTTTCCGAGGCCGCGCGGGTGGCCAGTTTCGGCGCATCGGCCACCGCCTGCTTCTTCACCGCCCGGATCGCCGCGCCCAGTTTCGCCGGGGCATCGCCGGCGAAGATGCGGGCGAATTCGGCCTGTTTCGCGGGCGAAAGCGCGGCCAGCCGCGCCTCCCAGTCCGCGCGGGCCTTCGCGCCGCGCGCGCCCAGGCCTTCCCACCACTGCTTGATGTCGGCCGGCACCTCGAAAGGTCCGCCCGGCCAGCCATATGCGTCCTTGGCCGCCTGCAATTGCGCCTTGTCGGTCAGCGCGCCGTGGCCCTTCGAGGTGTCCTGCGCCGCATGGCCAAGAGCAATATGCGTCCTGCAGGCGACCATCGCGGGGCGAGCGCTGGCCTTGGCCGCCGTCAGCGCCCGGTCGATGTCCACCGGATCATGACCGTCACACTCGAACACGTCCCAGCCCGAGGCGGTGAACCGCGCCTTCTGGTCGGTGATGTCGGCGATCGACACCTTGCCGTCGATGGTGATGCCGTTGTTGTCCCAAAGAACGATCAGGCGGCTCAGTTGCTGCTTGCCCGCAAGGCCGATAGCCTCCTGGCTTACGCCTTCCATCAGGCAGCCGTCGCCGGCGATGACCCAGGTGTAATGGTCCTGGATCTTCGCACCCCAGCGGGCGCGCAGGTTTTCCTCGGCAATCGCAAAGCCCACGGCGTTCGAGATGCCCTGACCCAGTGGGCCGGTTGTTGTCTCTACCCCCGCAGCATGGCCGTATTCCGGGTGTCCCGCCGTGATCGCGCCCCACTGGCGGAAGGCCTTGATCTGATCCAGCGTCATGTCCTCGTAGCCGGTCAGGTACAGGAGCGCGTAAAGCAGCATCGAGCCGTGCCCGGCCGACAGGATGAAGCGGTCGCGGTCCGGCCAGCGCGGGGCCTTCGGGTCGAACTTAAGGTGCTTCTCGAACAGCACGGTGGCCACATCGGCCATGCCCATCGGCATGCCTGAGTGGCCCGAGTTCGCGGCGGCCACGGCGTCAAGCGCAAGCGCGCGGATCGCGGTGGCGCGCATCCAGTGGTCGGGATGGGTCTGGCGCAGGGTCTGAATGTCCAAGGCGGCGTTCCTTCGGCAAGGGCTGGGCTTGACCTGCGTCCTATCCAGCACGACCGGCAAGATCAAGCTTGGACCCCAAGGCCTTGGGAAGAAAGGCCGGTCGCCTTTCCCGGCTTTCACGTTAAGATCGGTCTTGACCCGCCGCGCCCGATTCGGACATTGGCGGTCAGCGGCCCGGAGCCGGGTCGTGCGCAAGCTGCAAGGGGTAGGGAATGCAGGACATCGCGGAACTGGAACAGCGGATCACCGCTGCGCTGGAACGGATCGGCAAGGGGCTTGACCGGATCCGCGCCGCCCCGCGCGCGCCGGCACCCGCACCAGCCCCTGCCGCAGCCGCCGGTGGCGATGCCGCCCTGCGTGCCCAGCTGGAGGAGGAGAAGGCGCTGAACGCCCAGTTGCAGGAACGTCTGCGCAACCTGAGAGAACGTGAGTCGAAGTCCGACCTGCAGGCCAGGATCGACCGGTTGACCCAGCAGCTGGACGTGCAGGGACTGGAGTTGCAGCGTCTTCGCCGCACAGCCGCCAATCTGCGCGAGCAGCTTGCGGCCCTGACCGCAGCCCAGGCGGCCGGCGTGACCGAACCTCAGCTGATCAACAAGGCCATGGCGGCAGAGCTGGATGCCCTGCGTGCGCTGCGCCTCAGCGAAATGGCGGAAATGGACGAGATCCTGGCCGCGCTTGAACCGCATCTGATGGAGGCTGGAAATGCCCGAACTTGAGGTGATGATCGGTGGCAAGGGCTTTCAGGTCGCCTGCCAGGCCGGAGAAGAACATTTCCTGCGGTCGGCCGCGGCCATGCTGGACGCCGAGGCTCAGCCGCTGATCGCCCAACTGGGGCGGTTGCCCGAGGCCAAGATGCTGCTGATGGCGGGTCTGATGCTTGCCGACAAGACCGCCGCGGTCGAGGATGAATTGCGTTTGTTGCGCGCAAGGGTGGCCGAACTTGAAGCTAGGCCCGTTGCAACCCGCGACGTGCCCGTGGTGCCGCCGCAGGTGACCGAGACCCTGGCCGAAATCGCCGCGCGGGCCGAGGCGATGGCGGCAAAGGTGGAAGAGCAGGTGCGGGCATGATCCGGCTGTCCCTGATCGCGGCGCTGCTGCCGAGCGCCGTTGCCGCTGCACCGGAGTTCCAGGCAGTCACCTATTTCTGCGACCGCGGGGTGCAGGTACCGGCGACCTATGTCAACATGCCGGAAGGCAGCCTTGTGGTGCTGATGGTCGATGGCCGGCAGATCACACTTGTGGGCGAAGAGGCCGCCTCGGGCGCACGCTACGGATGGCCCTCGGACGGCTCGACCTATGTGTAGTGGACCAAGGGACAGGAAGCCACGCTCTACTGGAAGACGCCCGAGGGCGAGACGCCGATCCTGACCTGCCTGTCCTGAAAGGCGTTTGCAGGGCGGACAAGCTGGCCCGCCCTGCCACGAAGTCATGCGTTGGCTTCGCGGATCTTGTCCGCGGCAGCCTTGTCGAAGGCGATGCCCTTCGATTCCAGAAGCTGGTCAAGTTCGCCCGAAAGGGTCATCTCGGTCACGATGTCGCAACCGCCGACGAATTCGCCCTTCACATAAAGCTGCGGGATCGTTGGCCAGTCGCTGAAGTCCTTGATCCCCTGACGGATTTCGGGGTCGGCCAGCACGTTCACGTCCCGATATTCCACCGACATGTAGTTCAGCACACCCGCCACACGCGACGAAAATCCGCACTGTGGCATCAACTTGGTGCCTTTCATGAACAGCACCACATCGTTGTTCTCGATCAGATCCCTGATCGTCGCTTCCGCGCTCATCGCCCGTTCTCCCGTTCGTCTTCGATGGCGGCATGGTGCCGCCCTGCATCGCGCTGGGCCAGATAGGATGCCATGCGCCGTTCCATTTCCGCAGCTTCGGCCCGCCGCCGTTCGAATTCTTCGTCGCGGGCGGGTGGACCCGCCCGCCGCTTAGACCGGGCCCGGAACATGGTCACGATGCCGACCAGTGTCATCGCTACCGGGACAAGCCCGCCAAGACCAGAACCCGCGGCCATGTCAGTCAGGCGCCTTGGTGGTCAGCGCCAGCGCATGAAGCTCGCCGTTGGCACCGTCCATCTTGCCCTTCAGCGCCGCATAGACCGCGCGCTGCTGCTGAACCCGGTTCATTCCCCGGAAGCTTTCGTCGATCACCTCGGCCGCGAAATGCGCGCCGTCATCGCCCTGGACGCTGATCCTGGCATTCGGAAAGGCTTCCCGGATCAGGGCTTCGATGTCGCGGGCTTCAATGGGCATCGCAGACGCCTCCTTTCTGTCTGGCTTCAACCTAGGCCCGCGCTGAAGTCGCTTCAAGGGCCTGCCACTCGCTGCGCAGCATTCCCATAAGGATCAGGTCCACCGCCCGGCCGAGGGCAGGGCGGAACCAGTGCGCGCGAAGCCGCCCCTCCTGACGGAAACCGGCACGCGTATAGACCTTGATTGCGCGTGCGTTCTCGGCGCTGGCGTCCAGCCATAGCCGTTCCGCGCCGAGGTCGCGGAAGGCATGGTCCACCAGCGCGCGAAAGAAGGCGTCGCCATGCCCGCCGCCCGCGCGGTCGAGCGCGATGCGGAACAGTTCGACCACCGGCTGATCGGCGCTGCGGAAGATCGCAAAGCCGCGCGCCGCGCCTTCCCAGATCAGCACCCTTACCGAGGGATCGTCGATCCAGGCCCGCAGCTGCGCCTCGTCCGCATCGCCGATGAAGGGCGCATAGTCGGGCCGCGTTGTCAGGCTGCGGATGAAGCCGATGTCCGCCGCTGTTGCCGGGCGCAGCATCAGATCCCCAGGGAAGTGGCAAAGGCCGTGCGATAAAGCTTCGACAGGTCGGCAAGTGGGGCGGAATCGCTGCCGAATGCGACGGTCGCGCCGCCGAAGCGTCCGACCACGGATAGCGGAACACCCGCTACCGCTGCCGCTGCGGCCAGCGCCTCGGCTTCGCCTGGTGCCGCTGCCAGCAGATAGCGTGCCTGATCCTCGCCGAACAGGGCAGGGGTGCCCGACACCTCCAGCGTCACGCCAAGGCCCGCGCCTTCGGCCATTTCAAAGGCAGCCAGCGCCAGCCCCCCATCCGACAGGTCGGTGCAGGCGCGGATGTGCCCGCGGTTGGCCCTTACGAATTCGCCGTGGCGCAGTTCGGTTGCAAGATCGACCGGTGGCGCATCGCCTGCTTCGATCCCGAAGGCCTCGGCCAGAAGGGCCGACTGGCCGAGATGGCCTTTGGTTTCGCCCACCAGGATCGCAAGGTCGCCCTCTGCGGGCTTGCCGGCGATCAGTTCGTCAAGGTTGCGCAAAAGACCCACCGCACCGATGGTGGGCGTGGGCAGGATCGGCTGGCCGTCGGTCTCGTTGTAAAGGCTGACGTTGCCGGACACGATCGGCATGTCCAGCGCCCTGCAGGCCTCGCCGATGCCCTGCAGGGCGCCAACGAACTGGCCCATGATCTCGGGCTTTTCGGGGTTGCCGAAGTTCAGGTTGTCGGTGGTGGCCAGCGGCTTCGCCCCAACGGCGCAGAGGTTGCGGAAGGCCTCGGCCACTGCCTGCCTGCCACCCTCGACCGGGTTCGCCTTGACGTAACGCGGGGTCACGTCGCTGGTGAAGGCAAGGGCCTTGCCCGTTCCGTGCACCCGCACGACGCCCGCAGGCAGGCCAGGCGTGACCAGCGTATCCGCGCCCACCTGGCTGTCATACTGTTCCCAGACCCATGCCTTGTGCGCGTAGGAGGCAGAGCCGATCAGCGCCTTCAGCCCGGCGATCGCCCCGATTTCCGGAACTTCCTTCAGCGGCGCGGGGGCGGGGGTGGGCACCCAAGGCCGGTCGTATTCCGGCGCGCTGGACGACAGCTTCGACAGCGGAATGTCGGCCTTTACCTCGTTGCCATGCAGGATCAGGAACCGGTCCTCGGGGATGGTCTCGCCCACGATGGCAAAGTCGAGATCCCACTTCTCGAAGATGGCCCGCGCCTCGGCCTCCTTCTCGGGTTTGAGCACCATGAGCATCCGCTCCTGGCTTTCGGACAGCATCATCTCGTAGGCGCTCATTCCCGTTTCGCGCTGCGGCACGTCGTTCAGTTGCAGCTTGATGCCTAGCCCGCCCTTGTCACCCATTTCCACCGCCGAGCAGGTCAGCCCCGCCGCGCCCATGTCCTGGATGGAAATGACCGCGCCCGACGCCATCAGCTCCAGGCACGCCTCCAGAAGGCGCTTCTCGGTGAAGGGGTCGCCGACCTGCACGGTGGGGCGTTTTTCCTCGATCGTGTCGTCGAACTCGGCACTGGCCATCGTGGCTCCGCCTACCCCGTCGCGCCCCGTCTTGGCGCCCAGATAGACGACTGGCATACCCACGCCCGAGGCGGCCGAATAGAAGATCTTGTCCGCATCCGCGAGGCCCGCAGCAAAGGCATTGACCAGGCAGTTGCCGTTGTAGCTGCGATGGAAACGCACTTCGCCGCCCACGGTCGGCACGCCGAAGGCATTGCCGTAGCTGCCGATGCCTTCCACGACACCCTTGACCAGATGCGCGGTCTTGGGGTGGCTTGGCAGGCCGAAGGACAGCGCGTTCATCGCCGCGATGGGCCGCGCGCCCATGGTGAAGACGTCACGCAGGATGCCGCCCACACCGGTCGCTGCGCCTTGATGCGGCTCGATGTAGGAGGGGTGGTTGTGGCTCTCCATCTTGAAGATGACGGCCTGCCCGTCGCCGATATCCACCACGCCCGCGTTTTCCCCCGGACCGCAGATCACCTGCGGGCCGGTGGTGGGCAGCTTCTTCAGGTGGATCTTCGAAGACTTGTAGGAACAATGCTCGTTCCACATTGCCGAAAAGATGCCCAGCTCGGTGAAGGTCGGCTCGCGGCCCATGATTTCCAGCAGGCGTTCCCATTCGTCGGGCTTGATCCCGTGGGCAGCGACGAGTTCGGGCGTGATGGCGGGTTCTTGCATGGCATCCCCTCTGGCGGCTTGGCCCGCCTCATAAGGGAAAGGCCGAGGAAGGGCAAACCGCCGCAGCCTGTCCGGGTCGAAAAATCTTTGCCAGGGATGCCATGGGCTGCGGCTGCGGCCGCACGGGCACGAGACCGGGCCGGGGGACATGAGCCAGGAGGCACCATCCGGGCCGCCGCGACCCGGCCCCGGCATGGCGACGTTCGAAAAAAAAGGCCGAGCTTCCGCTCGGCCAAGTCCAACAGGGAGGTACGAAGGAACGCGAGCCAGGCTCAGCGTCGCTTCGAGCGTTCAGATAGTGCCCTGTGCTTGCGCAAACAAGTCTGGATTGCCCGACGTTTAAGCATTGCCGATATGCAAATGCTGCATGGCGGCATCCCACCCTTGCGTTCAGGCCGCGGCCTCCTCCTGCTGACGGCGGCGGAAGGACATGATCTCGTCGGTCACGAAGTCGCGGAAGGCGGCCACGCGCTTGGAATGGCGCAACTCTTCGGGATAGGCCAGGAACACTGGCACCTCGGCGCTCTGGACATCCGGCAAGACCCTGACGAGGTTCGGAAAATCCTCGGTCAGATAGTCGGGCAGGACGCCCACGCCCAGATGGTTCAGCACCGCCTGCAAGACCCCGAAATAGTTGTTCACCGTCAGGGTCGAGGGGATGTCATGCGTCATGAGTTCCGCCACCAGAAGCGCACCTGCCGCGACCTGCGGCGTGCCGGCGTGCTGGCTGATCAGCCGGTGGGCGCTGAGATCGTCCATCGTCTCGGGCGTGCCGTGGGCGGCCAGGTATTCGGGCGTCGCGAATAGCTGCATCCTGATGTTCATCAGCCGCTTACGGATCAGGTCGGCCTGGCTGGGCTCTTTCATGCGGATTGCGACGTCCGCCTCGCGCATTGGCAGGTCCAGAACGCGCTCTTCCAGCATCAGGTCGATCTTCAGCGCCGGGTATTTCTCGTACAGCCGGGCGAGGCGCGGGGCCAGCCACAGTGTGCCGAAGCCCGTGGTGGTGGTCACGCGCAATTCGCCGAAGACTTCATCCTCGCTGTCGCGGATGCGTGCGGCCGTGGCATCCAGCCGCTTGACCATCTGGGTCGTGGCGTCGAACAGCAGTTCGCCCTGTTCCGTCAGGATCAGCCCGCGCGCATGGCGGTGGAACAGCGTGACCGACAGGCTTTCCTCCAGCGCGCGGATCTGCCGGCTGACGGCGGACTGCGACAAGTGCAGCACCTCGCCGGCATGGGTCAGGCTGCCCTTTTCCGCGACGGCGTGAAAGATTCTCAGCTTGTCCCAGTCCATGAAGCACCTCGCGAAATCAGTCGTGACCCTAGCACGACCGCCCCTAGATAGGGAAATGCGAATGCAAGTGAATGGGGCTTTACCGCATCTTGCGCCAGCGCTTGCCCCTTTCACGCCACCGACACCCGCCGTATGATGAAATCAAGGCAAGACGCGCAGAACGCGACGGCCGAGGAAAGGGGCAGGCATGGCGGTAGGTATCTTCGATTCGGGCCTCGGCGGCTTGACCGTTCTTGAGGCGGTGACAAAACGGTTGCCGGATGTTCCCTTTGTCTATTTTGGCGACAATGCCCACGCGCCCTATGGTGTGCGCACGGCGGATGACATCTTTCATCTGACCTGCGCCGCGGTGGAACGGCTGTGGGCCGAGGGTTGCGATCTGGTGATCCTGGCCTGCAATACCGCCAGCGCGGCCGCGCTGAAGCGGATGCAGGAAACCTGGTTGCCGCCCCACAAGCGTGTTCTGGGCGTCTTCGTGCCGCTGATCGAGGCGCTGACCGAACGGCAATGGGGCGACAACTCGCCCCCGCGCGAGGTTGCGGTGAAGCATGTCGCCCTTTTTGCCACCCCTGCCACCGTTGCAAGCCGTGCCTTCCAGCGCGAGCTGGCCTTCCGCGCCATCGGAGTGGATGTCGAGGCCCAGCCCTGCGGCGGCGTTGTGGATGCCATCGAGCAGGGCGACGAGATTCTGGCCGAGGCCTTGGTGCGCAGCCATGTCGAGGCGCTGAAGCGCCGCATGCCGCACCCCGAGGCGGCGATCCTGGGCTGTACGCATTACCCCCTGATGGAAAAGGCTTTTCAGGAGGCGCTGGGCGAGGAGGTCAAGGTCTATTCCCAGGCAAACCTGGTGGCCGAGGCTCTGGCCGACTATCTGCAGCGCCGGCCAGAGTTCCTTGGGCCAGGCACCGAGGCGAAGTTCCTGACCACGGGCGATCCTGCAAGTGTTTCGAACAAGGCCACCCAGTTCCTGCGCCGGAAGATCACGTTCGAGGCAGCCTGAACCCCGCAAACTCAAGCAGGGCGGGCATTGCTGCCCGCCCTGCGCATGGTTCAGCCGTGGTCCGGGCTTGTAGCCTCAGTCCTTGGCGCGTTCGACGTAGGAATCGTCGTCGGTGTTGATCACGATACGGGTGCCGGGCCCGATGTGCGGCGGCACCATCACGCGCAGCCCGTTCGAGGTGATTGCGGGCTTGTAGCTCGAGGAGGCGGTCTGCCCCTTCACCACCGGCTCGGTCTCGACGATTTCCACCGTGATCTTCTGGGGCACCTCGATCGCGATCGGCACGCCCTCGAAGGTCTTGAGATAGCAGCGCATGCCTTCCTGAAGGTAGGGCTTGTTGCCGCCCATCACGTCCTCGGTCACGACGACCTGTTCGTAGGTGTTCGGCTCCATGAAATGGAAGCCTTCGCTGTCTTCATAGAGAAAGTCGTATTCGCGTTCGTCGACGGTGGCCTTTTCCACCATCTCGGTCGTCCGCCAGCGCTCGGAGACCTTAACCCCATCGGAAATCCGGCGCATGTCCACGCTGGTCGTGGGCGTGCCCTTGCCGGGGTGGAAGTTCGAGGCGGTAAGAACAACGTAGAGCTTGCCGTCCATCTCGACGACATTGCCCTTGCGAAGGCTTGAGGCGATGACTTTCAAAGGTCTGGTCCTTGCTATATCCCGGGGCCCGGTCCCACGGACCGGCATCTGCACGCGCCCCTAACCGATCCCGACCGGAATTTCCAGATGAATCCCTCGTCCCAATGGTGGAACCCAGCCGTTCATGCCGACCGCCGCCCCGTGCTGATGGCGCGCAACCGTATCCAGGCCGCAATCCGGCGCTACCTGGCGAAGGAGGCTTTCGTGGAGGTCGATCCGGCGGCGCTTGCGGTCAGCCCTGGCAACGAGGCGCATCTTCACGGCTTTGCCACCGAAGCCATCGGCAATGACGGGCAGCGTCGCCGGATGTATCTGCACACATCGCCCGAGTTCGCGATGAAGAAGCTGCTGGCCGCCGGCGAGACACGCATTTACGCCTTTTCGCATGTCTGGCGCAACCGCGAGCGCGGGCCGCTGCATTCCCCCGAGTTCACCATGCTGGAGTGGTATCGGGCGGGCGAGGGGTATGAGGCGCTGATGAACGATACGCTTGTGTTCCTGCGCCTTGCCGCCGACGAGGCGGGGGTAAAGCTGCTGCGCTTCCGCGACCTTGCCTGCGACCCCTTCGCCGAAGCCGAGCGGCTGACGGTGGCCGACGCCTTCGGCAGGCATGCCGGGGTGGATCTGATGGCCTCGATCCGTCCTGACGGAACCACCGATGCCGCACGCCTGGGGGCAGAGCTGGACCGGATCGGTTTGCGCCGGGCGGCCGATGATACCTGGTCGGACATGTTCAGCCGGGTACTTTCAGCGAAGGTCGAGCCGCACCTGGGGCAGGGCAGGGTGACGATCCTTGACCATTATCCCGCAGCAGAGGCCGCCCTGGCGCGAAAGGTGCCCGGAGATGCAAGGGTTTCCGAACGGTTCGAGGTATATGCCTGCGGGGTGGAACTGGCGAACGGCTTCGGCGAACTGACCGACCCCGAGGAACAGCGCCGGCGGTTCGAGGCCGAGATGGCCGAGAAGGCGCGCGTCTATTGCGAAAGCTACCCGCTGGACGAGGATTTCCTCGCGGCGCTTGCGCTCATGCCACCCGCTGCCGGCATCGCGCTGGGTTTCGATCGCCTTGTGATGCTGGCGACGGCTGCGCCGCGGATCGACGATGTGATGTGGACCCCGGTGCCCTGACCTCATCGCGGTTTGAAAGGGCTGACGAATTGAGCGGCTGGCGCCGCAAGGCAGTGTCTCGCCTCTGGCCTTCGGCCAACTGGCTCGCGTGCCGGGGCTTTCCCCCCCCGGACCCCCGGAGGATATTTCCGCAGAGAGGAAGGACAACCGGCAGACTTGCATTGTCACGGCCAACCGCGCAAAGAGGGTGCGGTTTTGACAGGAGCCGCGCAATGACCCATCGCATCGCCATTCTTGGGGCTTCAGGCTACACGGGAGCCGAGCTTGTCCGCCTGATCGCGACGCATCCGGGAATGCGCATCGTGGCCCTGTCGGCCGACCGCAAGGCGGGGATGACGATGGCCGAGGTCTTTCCCTTCCTGCGACATCTGGACCTGCCGCGGCTGACGAAGATCGACGAGATAGATTTTTCCAATGTAGACATGTGCTTCTGCGCGCTTCCTCATGCCACGACGCAAGAGGTTGTGGCCCGTCTGCCGCGCGATCTGCGGATCGTGGACCTTTCGGCCGACTTCCGGCTGCGCGATCCTGCGGAATACCAGAAATGGTATGGCCAACCCCATGCCGCGGTGGACATCCAGAAGGAAGCGGTCTATGGCCTGACCGAGTTCTACCGGGACGAGATCCGCCGGGCTCGGCTGGTGGCGGGCACGGGCTGCAACGCAGCGACCGGCCAATACGCGCTGCGCCCGCTGATCGCGGCGGGGGTGATCGACCTGGACGACATCCTGATCGACCTGAAGGCCGGCGTGTCCGGCGCGGGGCGCAGCCTGAAGGAAAACCTGCTTCACGCGGAATTGTCTGGCGGCACCCATGCCTATTCCGCGGGCGGCAAGCACCGGCATCTGGGAGAGTTCGATCAGGAGTTCTCGAAAATCGCCGGCCGGCCGGTGCGGGTGCAGTTCACGCCCCACCTTCTTCCGATGAACCGGGGAATCCTGGCGACGGTCTATGTCAAGGGCGATGCGACGATCGTTCACGAAGTTTTGGAAAAGGCTTACGAAAATGAGCCGTTCCTCAAGGTCTTGCCCTTCGGGGCGCTGCCATCGACGCGCGACATCGCGGGGTCGAACTTCTGCCATCTGGGGGTTGTGGGCGACCGGATTCCCGGCCGGGCTGTGGTGGTTGCGGTTCTGGACAACCTGACCAAGGGATCCTCGGGACAGGCGATCCAGAACGCCAATCTCATGCTGGGCCTGCCCGAGACCGAGGGTCTGATGCTGGCGCCGGTCTTCCCCTGAGCCCCGCCTATGGCACCGTGTCGCTGCCGGGGGGCTTGACTTGACGGGTGCCATGCCCAAGTTGGAGGCGCTGGCCCGGCATCGGGCGGGGAGAGAGGCATGACCGAAAAGCAGGCGTTCCGGGGCCTGAAGGGGCTGAAGAAGCAACGGCGCATCCAGATCGTCGCCCTGGCCGCGGTGGCGCTGATCGGCGCGACGGGGCTGGTCGGTTACGCCATGCGCGACGGGATCAACTTCTTCCGTTCGCCCAGCCAGGTCATGGAGAATCCGCCCGGCCCCGGCGAGACGTTCCGCATCGGTGGTCTGGTGGTCGAAGGCTCGATCGTCCGGGGTGAGGGGACAGAGGTCGCCTTCGCCGTCACAGACACAAATGCCACCGTTCCGGTGCGCTATACCGGCATCCTGCCCGACCTGTTCCGCGAGGGCGAAGGTGTGGTTGCCCTGGGTCGGCTGGAGGGCGGCACCTTCGTTGCGACCGAAGTCCTGGCCAAGCATGACGAGACCTACATGCCGAAGGAAGTGGTCGACGCGCTGAAGGAGCAGGGGGTTTACGTCGATCCGAAGGCCCAGCCCGACAGCTGAGCGCGCGCTGCATCAGGGGGGCGTTAATGCCGCCTTGTCAGGCTATCCCTGTCTGAAATGGGGGTCAGCATGCCGGATGTCCGACGGATTGCCGAAGAGATCGTCGCCCGCGAGGGCGGTTTCGTGAACGACCCGGACGATCCGGGCGGGGCCACGAACCACGGGGTCACCATCGGCACGCTGAGGCGGCTGGGGATCGACGTGAACCGCGACAGGCGGATCGATGTGGCCGATGTGAAGGCCTTGACCCGCGCCCAGGCGGTGGAGATCTATCTGGAACATTACTATCGCCGTCCCGGCATCGCAGCCCTGCCCGAGCCGATCCAGGCCAGTGTCTTCGACATGTATGTGAATGCCGGGGCCAATGCGGTGAGAATACTGCAGCGGCTGCTGACCGAGATGGGCTTTCCCTGCGAGCCGGACGGGGTGATCGGGCCGAAGACGATTCGCGCGGCGCAGCTGGCCCATGAGGCGGCGCCTGCGCATCTGGCCGATGCCTACGGAATCGCGCGTCGGAACTATTACTACGCGCTGGCCGACAGCCGCCCCGCCAGCCGCAAGTTTGCCAGGCGCAAGGACGGCGGAAAGGGCGGCTGGATCCTGCGGGCAGAGGAATTCATCTCTCCGAAATACCATCTGACCGAGGCGCAGCACCGGGCGCGGGTGGCGCAATGGGTATGATCGGCAGGCTGATTGGTTCCCCCGGCACGGTCACGGCGCTGGGCGAGGCTGCGAAGGGCGTGGCCGAGGTCTTCGTGCCCAGCGCCACGAAGCGCATGGAATATTCGGCAGAGGCGCAGATGGCCGCCTTGCGCCAGTTGGGCGAGGAGTATCAGCATCCCGCCCTGTCCCGGTTCGACCGGATGGTGAACGGGCTGAACCGGCTGCCGCGGCCGTTTCTTGCCTTCGGCACAATCGGGTTGTTCGTCTACGCCATGGTGGACCCGAGGGCCTTCGCTGACCGGATGGCGGGGCTGAATGCGGTGCCCGAGCCGCTGTGGTGGCTGCTGGGCGCGATCGTCGCCTTCTATTTCGGCGCGCGCGAGACGCATTACTTCCGCAATCGCGCCGTGACGTCCGCGTCCGCAGCGCCACAGGCGGCGACCGAAGAGAATGCGGCGCTGGAGGATTGGCGGCGGTCGTGAGCCATCCTTGACCACGGGCCGGGCCTCTGGCATGGCCTGTTCGGGGAAAGGATGTGATCAAATGAACCTGTTCGCCGATATCCGTGAGCTAGTGGTCGCCGAGTTGCAGGCGCTGATGGCCGAGGGCGTGCTGCCCCAAGGCCTCGACCTGTCGAATGTCGCGGTCGAGCCGCCGCGCGATGCGGGGCATGGCGAGATGGCGACGAACGCGGCGATGGTGCTGGCGAAACCGGCCGGCATGCAACCCCGCGCGATTGCCGAGGCACTGGCCGTGCGGCTGATGGAGGATCCGCGCGTGGCGGGCGCGGATGTGGCGGGCCCGGGGTTCCTGAACCTGCGGCTTGAGTCGGCCGCATGGCAGGCCCTGGTGCGCGACATCCTGACCGAAGGCACCGATTTCGGCCGCTCGACCATCGGACAGGGCCGCAAGGTGAACGTGGAGTTCGTAAGCGCCAACCCGACCGGGCCTATGCATGTGGCCCATGCGCGGGGCGCGGTGGTGGGCGATGCGCTTTCTTCGCTGCTTGCCTTTGCAGGCTGGCAGGTCACGCGCGAATATTACATCAACGATGGTGGCGGCCAGGTCGATGTGCTGGCACGCTCTGCCTATGAACGCTATCGCGAGGCGCATGGCCTGTCGCCCGAGATCGCCGAGGGGCTTTATCCCGGCGATTATCTGATCCCGGTGGGTCAGGCGCTGAAGGAAAAATACGGCGACAGCCTTCTGGAACAGCCCGAAAGCGTGTGGCTGGCCGATGTGCGCACCTTCGCCACCGACATGATGATGGCAATGATCCGCGATGACCTGGCGGCGCTGGGCGTCACGATGGATGTCTATTCCAGCGAGAAGGCGCTTTACGGCACAGGCCAGATCGAGGCCGCGATCGAGGCGCTGCGCGCCAAGGGGCTGATCTACGAAGGTATCCTTGAGCCGCCCAAAGGCAAGGCGCCCGAGGACTGGGAGCCGCGCGTGCAGACGCTGTTCCGTTCCACCGCCTTCGGCGACGATGTCGACCGCCCGGTGAAGAAGTCGGATGGCAGCTGGACCTACTTCGCCCCCGACATCGCCTATCACTTCAACAAGGTGCAGCGCGGCTTCGACGAACTGATCAACATTTTCGGCGCCGACCATTCCGGCTATGTCAAGCGGCTGAAGGCGGTCGTCTCGGCCCTGTCCGAGAACCGGGTCAACCTCGACATCAAGCTGATCCAGCTCGTCAAGCTTCTGAAGGGCGGCGAGATCGTCAAGATGTCCAAGCGCGCGGGCACCTTCGTCACGCTGCGCGATCTGATCGACGAGGTCGGGCCTGACGTGGTGCGCTTCGTCATGCTGACGCGCAAGAACGACGTCGCACTGGATTTCGATTTCGACAAGGTGACCGAACAGTCGAAAGACAACCCGGTCTTCTACGTCCAGTATGCCAATGCCCGGGTGAACAGCATTCTGCGCAAGGCGCGCGAGGCGGGACTGGATGTGTCGGATGCGGCGCTGTCGCTGGCGCATCTTGCCCATCTCGGGCATCCGGCCGAGCTTGAGGTGATCCGCAAGCTGGGTGAATGGCCAAGGCTGGTGGAGATTGCCGCCAAGGGGCACGAGCCCCACCGGGTGGCCTTCTACCTTTACGAACTGGCCTCCGACTTCCACGGTCTGTGGAACAAGGGCAACGACGATGACAGCCTGCGCTTCATCCAGGAGGACGTGGCCGTGTCGCAGGCGAAAATCGCCCTTGCAAGGGCCGTGGGCGTTGTCATTTGCGCCGGTCTTGGTATCCTTGGCGTTACACCGGTCGAGGAAATGCGCTGAAACAATCGCGCCCCGCCGGCTATGAGGCGTGTATGCAGGGGCGGACGAACCGTCCCGCAGGCAGGGGCAGCACATGGCGGACGCGGACTACGACGGCTACGGCAGCTATGACGGCGGGCGCGGGGGAGCGCAAGTCCTGGCCCGGCGTTATGTCAATCTCGCAGGGGCGCTGGTCTCTCTTGGCCTTGTGGTGGGCCTTTCCATCTGGGGATACAAGCTGGCCGTGCGCGATGTGCGTGGTGTGCCTGTCATCAAGGCGATGGAAGGGCCGCTTCGGGTGGCGCCCGAGGATCCGGGCGGCGAGATCGCAAATCATCGTGGCCTTGCCGTGAACGAGGTGGCTGCCTCTGGCGTGGCGGCAGAGGTGCCCGATCGTCTGGTTCTGGCTCCCCGCCCACAGGAACTTGAACCAGAGGATGAGGCCGGTCTGGCCGGACCCGGCAGTTCGGCCCTGGCCGCAGTGGCTGCGCCCTTGCCTTCGCTGGGCGGGGCAGGGGTCGAGAATCCGGATCTTGCCCTGGCTGCGGCGCCGCCGACGGAAAGCGCCAGTCCTACCGCCATCGCGGTGGATGCCGCGATCGCCGAAGCCCTGGGTCTGGCGCCGGAGGCGGTCTCTGCAGGGATTGCCGATCCGGTCGAGGACGGCGACAGCATTCTTGCACTGGGCGACCTGGGCCCGGAGTTCGCGCCCGAGTTGCCTGATGATGGCGGAATTGCCGTCTCTCCGCGGCCAAAATCGCGCCCGGGCAGCAGGTCTGCCGCAGCGGTGCCGGCGCCAGCGGTCGCGATGTCAGCCCCTGAAGAGATCGACCCGGCCATCATTCCTGTCGGTACCCGGCTGGTTCAGTTCGGCGCCTTCGACACGATGGACGAGGCGCGGGCCGAATGGGCACGTCTTTCGGGTCAGTTTGGCGAGTTGATGGCTAGCAAGCGGCTGGTGCTGCAACCGGCCGAAAGCGGTGGGCGCACCTTTTATCGCTTGCGCGCCCATGGCTTCGACGACGAGGCAGACGCGCGCCGCTTCTGTTCCGCCTTTGTTGCGCAGAACGCCACCTGCATCCCGGTGCCGCAGCGATGACCATCGGCCGCGGGGCGACGATCTTCGGCTGCGCCGGCCCGGTCCTGTTGCAGGACGAACGCGCCTTTTTCCGCGAGGCAGATCCCTTCGGCTTCATCCTTTTCGCCCGCAACATCGAGACGCCGGATCAGTTGCGGCGTCTGACCGCCGACCTGCGCGCGGCCGTGGGCCGCGATGCCCCGATCCTTGTGGATCAGGAAGGCGGTCGCGTGCAGCGCCTGCGGGCTCCGCACTGGCGCGAATGGGATCCGCCACTGGACACCGTCGAACGGGCCGGCTCGGTTGCGGTCGCCGCGCGCGCGATGCGGGCGCGGATGCGGGTGATCGGCGCCGAATTGCGCGCGGTCGGCATCGACGCGAACTGTGCGCCGCTAGGTGATGTGGCCCGGCCCGGAACGCACCCTTTTCTTCGCAACCGCTGCTATGGATCGGACCCCGAAACAGTGGCAATCATTGCACGCGCCGTGGCCGCGGGGCTGAAAGAGGCCGGCGTCCTGCCGGTCGTCAAACATCTGCCGGGCCACGGCCTGTCGCATCTGGACACCCATCTTGCCCTGCCGACGGTGGATGCCCCGCTGGACGAGTTGCGCGCCGTCGATTTCGCCCCCTTCCGCGCCCTGAACGATCTGCCGATGGCGATGACCGCGCATCTGGTCTTTGCGGCGGTCGATCCGGGCTTGCCTGCCACACAGTCGCCAACCATGATCCGGCTGATCCGGGACGAGATCGGTTTTCAGGGCCTGTTGATGAGCGACGATCTGAACATGGAGGCGCTGAAAGGCAGCCTTGCCGACCGCACCGCGCGAACGATGGCCGCAGGCGTGGATATCGCGCTGCACTGCAAGGGCGATCTGGCGGAAATGCAGGCTGTGGCCGGGGCGGCCGGGGATATGACGCCCGCAGCAGCCGACCGCGCCCGTGCGGCGCTTGCCGCCCGCACTGCGCCGTTGCCCTTGGACGCAGCCCTTGCGGACCTTGCCGATGGCTGAGCCCGACGACTGGGATCAGCCGGAACGTCTGCCCATCGACGACCGCCTTGCCGCCGAGGCGCTGATCGTCGATGTCGATGGGTTCGAGGGGCCGCTTGACCTGCTGCTGACGCTTTCCCGCACGCAGAAGGTGGACCTGCGCAGGATTTCCGTCCTGAAACTGGCCGAGCAATACCTGGGCTTCGTCGAACGCGCCCGGACGCTGCGGATCGAACTGGCCGCTGATTACCTTGTGATGGCGGCCTGGCTTGCCTTCCTGAAATCACGCCTTCTGCTGCCGCCCGAGCCCGGCGAGGCAGGGCCTTCCGCCGAAGACCTGGCCGCGCATCTGGCCTTCCAGCTGGAGCGCCTGCAGGCCATGCGAGACGCAGCGGCCCGGCTGATGGGGCGTGACCAGTTGGGGCGCGACTTTTTCGCCCGCGGCGTCCCCGAGGAAGTGACGCATCACCGCAAGGTCGTCTACACCGCCACGCTTCTGGACCTGATGCGCGCCTATGCAATGATCCGTACGAAGGACGAGTTCCGTCCCTTCGTGCTGGACCGTGAACATGTCTATACAATGGAGCAGGCGCTGGATCGTCTGCGCGGCCTGATCGGTTACGCCGGGGACTGGGCGAGCCTGACCAGCTTCCTGCCTGAAGGCTGGGACGTGACGCCTATGGCCCGCCGCTCGGCCCTTGCCGCGCATTTCGCCGCCGTTCTGGAGCTGGCCAAGCGCGGTCAGGTCACCCTGCGCCAGGGCGAGACCTTCGCGCCCATCGAACTGCGCCGCCGGGAGGGATGATGGACACCGGGGAAGAACAAAGCCTTTTCGATGCACCGCCTATGGGCGAACAGGAGCGGATGGTAGAGGCGATCCTGTTTGCGACGGCCGAGCCCGTGACCGTGGCCGAACTTCAGGCCCGGATGCCGCATGGCTGCGACCCGGCCGAGGCGCTGGTCAGGCTGCGCAAACGCTATGAGGGGCGGGGCGTCAATCTGGTCAGGGTGGGTGATGCCTGGGCAATGCGCACCGCGCCGGACCTCGGCTTCCTGATGCGCCGCGAGACGGTAGAGACGCGAAAGCTCAGCCGTGCGGCAATCGAGACCCTGGCGATCATCGCCTATCATCAGCCGGTGACGCGGGCCGAGATTGAAGAGATCCGCGGCGTCGCGGTCAGCCGCGGCACCATCGACCAGCTGATGGAACTGGAGTGGATCCGCCTGGGCCGCCGGCGCATGACCCCGGGTCGACCGGTGACTTTCGTGGTGACCGAACGGTTCCTGGATCATTTTGGTCTGGAATCGGCCCGCGACCTGCCGGGCCTGAAGGAGTTGCGCGCTGCCGGGCTGCTGGACAGCCGCCCCCTGCCGGGCCAGGCGGCCACAAGCGAGGATGACGATGCCATGACCGGCCAGAGCGAGCTGTTCGAGGACTAGGGTGAAGCAAATGGACCTGAACCGGCTTTTCGGCATGCTGACGCGGATGTTTGTCCGCAGCGCGGTGAACACCGGGGTCGATTTCGCAGCGCGCCGGGGCAAGCCCGACTCAAAGCTCACACCCGAAGAACGCAGGCAGGCCCGGGACGCAAAGGAAACCGCAAGGAAGGCGCAGAAGCTGGCACGGCTGGGCCGGCGATTTTTTCGCTAGGAATGCCACCGGCAAAGACCGTCCGGGGACTTTGCGCCGTCTTGAAAGACCCGCGCTTCCGGCGGCGCGTCAGCCCGGCCGGAACTGCTTTGCCAGCTTCAGCCCTTGCCCCTGATAGTTTGAGGCGATCCCCGCGCCATAAAGTGTTTCCGGCCGCTCTGCCATGCGTTCATAGACCAGCCGGCCCACGACCTGCCCGTGTTCCAGCACGAAGGGTGCCTCGTGGCAGCGCACCTCCAGCACGCCGCGCGACCCTGCGCCACCGGCCGAGGCATGGCCAAAGCCGGGGTCGAAGAAACCCGCGTAATGCACCCGGAACTCGCCCACCATTGCCAGATAGGGCGCCATCTCGGCGGCATAATCGGGCGGGATCGTCACCGCCTCACGGCTGACAAGGATGTAGAAGGCCCCCGGGTCCAGGATGATGCGGCCGTCACGGGTGTGCAACTCTTCCCAGAAGTCCGAGGCCGGGTAATGGCCGATCTGGTCCAGATCGATCACGCCGGCATGCGGTTTGGCGCGGTAGCCGACCAGAGTGCCCTGCGCCGGGCGCAGATCGACCGAGAAGCCCAGACCTTCCGAAATCACGGCCTCGCCCGTCACCAGCGGTTCGCGCGCATGAAGTGCGGCAAGTTCGGCATCCGACAGCACGGCCTGGCCGTGGCGGAATCGGATCTGATTCAGCCTTTGCCCTTCCCGCACCAGCACCGAGAAGCTGCGCGGGCAGACCTCGGCATAGAGGGGACCGGTGTAACCTTCTGGAATGCGGTCGAATTCTATTCCGCCGTCGGTGATCGTACGGGTCAGCAGGTCCAGCCGGCCGGAAGAGCTTTTGGCATTGGCAACCGCCGTGATGCCCCGTGGAAGCGACAGGTGTTCCGCCAACGGAATCACATAGACGCAGTTCTTTTCCAGAACCGCACCCCCGGCAAGGTTCACCTGGTGCATGGTGAATTCCTCCAGCCGGTCGGCGACCTTGCGTCCCCTGCCGGCCAGGAACGATGCGCGCACGCGATAGGCCACCGGCCCCAGGCGCAGGTCAAGGCTGGCGGGCTGGATCTGGTCCTCACGGATCGCGGGGGCGGCCGAAAGCGCGCCGTTGGCAATCAGCCGGCGCAGGGCCTGTGCGGGAAGCACTCCGGTCGTCATGTCTGTCTCTCCCTGGCCCCGGATATGAAACTGCCCGCTCTGCCGTGGCGGCAGGCGGGCAGGTTTTCGATGGTCGGGCCGGAGAGATTCGAACTCTCGACCTCCCGCCCCCCAGACGGACGCGCTAACCAGGCTGCGCTACGGCCCGACACGGGGCGATACATACCGATATTCCGGGCAGGGGCAAGCGGGAAAGCGCATGGCGGGGCACCGACTTATCCCAGACCTTCGGCGCGGTCGGCTAGCCGGGCCCGCAGCGCGGCTAGCCGGCGGGCCAGGGCGGCGACTTCCGGTCGTGCCGTGCCGGGATATCCGGCGGGCAGGGCACGGATCAGGCCGGCAAGGGTCACGTCGTCGCGCTGCACGCGCTGGGCAGGCGCTACGGGTGCCGGCGGGGCAGGCGCAGGCTTGGGAGCCGGGGCAGCGGGTGAAACCTCGACCACGGCATCGAACAGCGGCAGCGACGGCTGTTCGGGTCTGGCGCGCGTCGCGGGCTTCGCGGGCGGCGGCGCGGCTTCGGGCTCTTCATCCTCATCCTCGACGGCAATGAAGCCGGCTTCGGGCACCTCGTCCTGCCAATTCGCGGCTGAGACCGGTTCCTCGGCATCCTGCGGGCCGACCAGCGGAACCGCACCGTCCGCCAGGCTGGCCACATGCCGCACGCCCTTGTCGCGCAGCATCTTCTGTACGCCCCGGATCGTCATACCTTCGTCGTGCAGCAGCCGCTTTATCCCGGCCAGAAGCGCCACGTCCGACGGGCGATAATAGCGTCTGCCGCCGGCTCGCTTGACCGGGCGCACTTGCGTGAACCGGCTTTCCCAGAAGCGCAGCACATGGGCGGGCGTGTTCAGCACCTCGGCGACTTCGCTGATGGTGCGAAAGGCGTCCGGCGACTTGTCCATATGGGGTCAGCCCCTCAGCGCTTCTTGCCTGCGGCGACGCGGTCCTTCATCAGATGCGAGGGGCGGAAGGTCAGAACCCGGCGCGGCGAGATCGGAACTTCCTCGCCCGTCTTGGGGTTGCGACCGATCCGCGCCGTCTTGGACCGGACCGAGAAGGTGCCGAAGGACGAGATCTTCACCGTCTCGCCTGCGACCAGTGCGTCGGACATGTGCCGGAGCACACTTTCCACCAGTGCGGCCGATTCATTGCGGCTCAGTCCTACCTCGCGGAACACAGCTTCGCTCAGATCCATCCGGGTCAAGGTCTTGTCGCTCATCTCGTCCCCCCACGAGGTTGTTTGAACGACCATGCGACCGTTGGATTTCCGAGTCAATATCAACCACTTGGACCGCGTGGTTGAAGGCGTCTACCAGCGCAGGACGACCGAACCCCAGGCAAGCCCGCCGCCGATCGCCTCGGTCACAAGCAGGTCGCCAGGCCTGATCTGGCCGCGCGCCTTGCCGACCGACAGCGCCAGCGGGATCGATGCGGCCGAGGTGTTGCCGTGGTCCTGCACGGTGACGACCACGCGATCCATCGGCACCTGCATCCGTTTCGCGGTGCCCTCAATGATGCGGATATTGGCCTGATGCGGCACGATCCAATCCACGTCGTCAGGGGTCAGTCCGGCCTTGTCCAAGGCGCGGTGTGCGGTTTCGGCAAGTTTTTCAATGGCATGGCGGAAGACTTCCTTGCCTTCCATCACCAGATGTCCCGTCGTGCCCGTCGAGGTGCCGCCGTCCACATAAAGGATGTCGCGGTAACGCCCGTCCGAGTTCAGATCGCTTGCCAGGATGCCGCGATCCGCCGGTGTGCCTTCGCCCTGGGCTGCCTCAAGCACCAGTGCGCCAGCCCCGTCGCCGAACAGGACGCAAGTCGTGCGGTCCTTCCAGTTCATCAGGCGGCTGAAGGTTTCCGCACCGATCACCAGCACCCGGTTCGCCTGACCGGTGAGAATCAGTGCATTTGCGTTCGCCAGCGCAAAGACGAATCCGGCGCAGACTGCCTGAACATCGAAGGCAAAGCCGCGTGTCATGCCCAGTTCTGCCTGAACCATGGTCGCAACCGAGGGGAAGGTCAGGTCCGGTGTCGAGGTCGCCACGATGATCGCATCGATGTCGTCGGCTGTCAGACCCGCATCGGTCAGCGCCGCGCGAGCGGCACGGGCGGCAAGGTCGCTGGTCAGCTGGCCTTCGGCCGCAAAGTGGCGCCGCTCGATCCCCGAGCGGCTGCGGATCCACTCGTCCGAAGTCTCGACGATGGATTCGAACTCACTGTTCGGAACGATGCGGTCGGGAAGATAATGCCCGACGCCCTTGACTGCCGCGCGTAAACTCATTCGGTCGGACTGCCCCCCGCCCCATGTGCGTCGGGGCTTGCCTGTGCGGCATCCTGCCCCGCTCGCCCGGCGGATGCAACCCGTGCAGCCAGCCGTTCGATGAACCGTGCGCGCGCCAGCTGATAGGCAAGGCTGACGGCTGCAGACACCCCTGTTGCATCTGCGGCACCGTGTGATTTCACCACGGTGCCATTCAGCCCGAGAAACACCCCCCCGTTCACCCGGCGCGGGTCGATCCGGCGTTGCAGTCGCTTGAGCGAATTCATCGCCAGAAGCGCCGCGAACTTCGACAGGATGCCCGCACCGAACGCCTCGCGCAGGAAGTCGGCAATAAGCTTTGCCGTGCCCTCGCCGGTCTTCAGCGCGACGTTGCCGGTGAAGCCATCGGTCACGATCACATCGACCCGGTCGGAGGGCAGGTCTCCGCCCTCGACGAAACCGACGTAGTCGAAATCCCCCGCCTTCGCGATCGGCCCCATGCGCTCATGCGCCTCTTTCAGTTCGGCGCGGCCCTTGTGATCCTCGGTGCCGACGTTCAGCAGGCCGATGCGCGGCCGCTTCAGCCCCAGGCCATTGCGCGCATACGAGGCACCCATTGTGGCATACTGCAGCAGATCGTCGGCTTCTGCCTTCACGTCGGCGCCCACGTCGAGCATGAGGTTGAACCCGCCCGGATTGCGCGAGGGCCACAGACAGGCGATTGCCGGACGGTTGACCCCCGGCAGCTTGCGAAGCCGCAGCATGCTGACCGCCATGAGCGCCCCAGTGTTGCCGCACGATACGGCAACAGAGGCCTCGCCGTTCTTCACGGCATCAATGGCCGACCACATCGAGGTCCCCTGACCGTGACGCATCACCTGGGCGGGCTTGTCCTCCATGGTGACGACACGATCGGCATGGCGCAGGGTGATGCGGGAAGCCAGTTCAGGGTGACGGGCAAGCAGGGGCCTGAGGCTTGCCTCATCCCCGTGCAGGATCACCTGCATGTCTGGGTGCTCGACCATCGAATCGACAAGACCGGCAACAACTGCTGCCGGTCCCTGGTCTCCACCCATCGCGTCAACGGAAATCACGACGCGTTCGGACGCCGGAGTGAGGGCCGTGACAGAGGCAGACTCGGGTCCGGTGGCCATCTTCACGGTCGCGCGGGCGTTGGATTACGCCGCGTCCTCGTCGACATCGACTTCGCGCGCCATCGATACGACTTCGCGCGAATCGTAGTGGCCACAGGCGCTGCAAACATGATGCGGGCGCTTCAGTTCGCCACAGTTCGGGCATTCGTTCGGGTTCGCTGCAACCAGAGCATCATGTGCACGGCGCATGTTGCGGCGGGAGCGGGTGGTGCGGTTCTGCGGGACAGCCATGTCTAAACCTCGGGCAGTGGGGACACGTGCCCCTGTTTTCCTTATCGATCCAGCACCTTGGCCCATGCTTGCGGCAATAGCCGAACGGCGCTGTTTCGCAGCTTGAACGAGGCGCGGAACATACTCGGATTCCGTCCGGGCGCAAGCCCCCTTTTGCCGGGCGCGCAGCAGTTCTCAGTCGTCGGTTTCGTTGTCTGGCTTGCCTTTCGTCCCAAGGCGGGCAGCCAGTGCGGAAAGACCCGCAAAAGGCTTCATGTCGTCATCCCGCAGTGGCTCGACGCCCTCTGCGCTGTGCACCATTTCGCCCAGTTCCGCGCCCGGGGCGCGGGGATACAAGGGCAGGGCCAGGGCCAGCGCCTCGGCAGCGATCTCGGCAAGGTCGATCACCTCGGGCATCGGCTCCAGCGTGTCGTCTTCGGGCATTTCGACTTCTGCGCCCTGCGGTTCGGTAAGTCCCGCGACGTAGCGGCGGTGGATTTCCTCGTCGATGGCGGCGGCCACCGGCTTCAGCGTCACGACGCAGGATTGGTCGGCTGCCGCTGTCAGCCGGGCGGTCAGAACAAGTTCATCACGACCCACGGGCCGGATCTCTCCGGCAAGGTGAAGCCGCTTCAGGGCCAAAAGACCAAGTTGCCGGGCCAGTTCGGCGCGCGCCGAGCCATCCGGGGCATAGTCGAAGCGCGTCGGCTTGCGTGGGCTCAGTCCACCGGTGCGGAACCGGGTCGGGCTGTTGGGGGCAGGGTCGGTCATCGGGTGCCAATTCCCATGGCTGCGGCGTTCCATTCTTGAACAATGGGCTGCCCTTCTGTTATCGGGAAAGCCAGAGGTTTTGAAGCACCCGCGCCGCGTGCCGGCATTTCAGGGGCAAGAGGGCAGGTATGGCAGATTTCCGGTTGACGCGGATGGTCGGAGCGGCCTGCACAGGGTTTCTCCGAAAGGCCATTGCCCTGATGCTGGTTGGCGCGCTGATCGCTTGCTCACCGGTGTTCCGCAATCACGGATACGTACCGGCAGATGACGAACTTGCCAAGATCGAGGTTGGTGTCGATACCCGGGAAAGCGTCGGCGAAAAGATCGGGCGCCCTTCGACTTCGGGTCTGCTGAACGACGAGGGCTGGTATTACGTACAAAGCCGATACCGCCATTTCGGCCCGCGCGAGCCGCAGGAAATCGAGCGGCAGGTCGTGGCCGTGACCTTCGACAGTTCTGGCCGGGTGGAGAACATCGCCCGCTTCGGGCTTGAGGACGGCAAGGTGGTGGAAATCTCGCGTCGTATCACGCAGACCAACATCAAGGGCCTTGGCCTTATCCGTCAGCTTCTGGGCAACTTCGGCCGCATCCAGGCGGGCGACGTTCTGTGACGCGGGGCCTTTTGGTCAGGCGGCCGGGTCGAACTTCAGCGCCACTCCGTTGATGCAGTAGCGCAGCCCCGTGGGGGGCGGGCCGTCTGGAAAGACATGGCCGAGGTGGGCATCGCAGCGGTTGCAATGCACCTCGGTGCGCCGCATGAACCAGCTGTTGTCGGCCTGTTCGCCGACGCTTTCGGGGTCGATCGGGGCATAGAAACTGGGCCAGCCGGTGCCGCTGTCGAATTTCGTCGCCGCATCGAACAGCGGCGCGTCGCAGCAGATGCAGCGGAACGTGCCTGGGCCCTTCGGAAAGTTGTCGTGCGTGAAGGCGCGTTCTGTCGCGTGCTTGCGCGTCACGCGATAGGCGAGGTCGGACAGCTGCGCCTTCCATTCGGCATCGGACTTGACGATCTTTTCCATCGGGGTCTCCTTTGAGACGCAGTCTATAGTGTGACGGGGCGGGGTAAAGGGGCGTGGAGCCACTTCAGCGGGGCGGTATGGTGGCGCGGTTGGCGCGGGGCCGGGCCGACATGGCCCGCGTGATGGCCTTTCGCAGCGCGGCCTTCCCCCGACGGGCCGGCCGGGAAGGGGATGCCCAGGACGCGCTCTCCGCCCATGTCGTGGTCGAGAGCGACGGGGTGCTGCTTGCCTATTTCCGGGTCATGCTGTTCGGCTGGGGGGCGGGGCTGGCTCAGGGCTATGCGGCGCGCTTTTACGATGTGGCGCCACTGGCGGGTTATGCCAGGCCCATCGCCGAGATGGGGCGATTCTGTGTGGCCTCGGGCGGCGTGCACCCTGACGTGCTGCGCCTGGCGTGGGGCGCGATGACGCGGATAGTGGACGAAGGCCAGGCGGGGCTGCTGGTTGGCTGTACCAGCTTTCGTGGGGCGGAATGGCAGGCGCATCGGGCGGGGCTGGCGCTGCTTGCGGCAGAGTTCGTAGGCCCTGCGGAGCATCTGCCGCGGCAGAGGGCAGCGGAGGTGGTGGACTATCCGGCGCTAGCCGGGCCGGTTGCCGACCGCCGTACATCGCTTGCTGCGCTGCCACCGCTGCTGCGCACCTATCTGGGCATGGGGGGCTGGGTGTCGGATCATGCGGTGGTGGACAGGGAGCTGGACACGCTGCATGTCTTCACCTGTGTCGAGGTGGACCGGGTTCCGCCGGCCAGGGCGGCCTCCTTGCGTGCGGTGGCGGGTTAGCGTTTCGTGTCGGGCGGACCTTCCGTGCGAAAAAGGTCGGCGGATCATGCCAGGCCCTCCAGGCGGCCCGGACCCTTCGACCTGTCTCATCCGCCGCCGTGGATGGCCTTCACCACGTCGCCGATCGCATAGGCCTCGGCCTCGACCGTTGCGTGGTCGAGGACGTAGCGACGGGCAAAGCCCGAAAGGCCCCAGCGACGGAACTGTTCCACGTGCTTGACCTCATGCGCCCAAAGCGCAATGTCGGTCTCGGCCTCGCGCGGGTCGGCAAAGACGATGGTGTCGATCAGGGTGATGGCATTGGCCCGGCCATGGCGGATGGCCAGGGATTGCAGCGTCGAATCCTCGGCGATGCCCACGCGGTATTCGATGCTGTCGAGGAGGTCTGCCGGATACCAGGCAAGCAGCGCCTGCCGGATATGGGGCGGCATTGGCCGGGTGCCGGCGGCCCAGGCCGCGTCGCGGGACAGGACCATGGAATTGGCCAGAGATGCCGCCGCCATATCAAGCGCCGTTTCCAGCGCGGCGCGGCCAGTGGCATCGAAGGGCATGGTCAGGCCGCTGCCCTGGGCAGAGGCCGGGGCGGCAAGCAGACAGAGCGCGAGGGCAAGACGGCGCGGCATGGCGGCAAGGTGCCAAGGCCGGGGCCGCGGTGCAACGGGCCTTCGGGTGCACTGTCGCAAAGGTGAAGCGCCGCGCAGCACGGCGGCCGCGCGTTCCGCGCCACGGCAGGTGTTGCGCGGAGTTGCGTCGGGGACGCAGCTCCGCACGCGTGCCTCTGGCCGGGACATTGCGGAACAGAAGAAGGGAAGGCGCGCGAGCCCCCTTGGCTGGCAAGGGGGCAGGGAGGCGCTCAGGCCCGACCGCGGCGGCCGCCGCGACGCCCGCCGGCGGCCTGGGAGGCGGCGGCGGAGGCTTCGGAGAAGCTCATGCCACCCTCGACGGCTTCCAGAACCTTGGCGAAGCGGATCCATTCGCCGCCGTTCGGGTCGTGGTTCATCAGGAAGTTGGCGGCGCGGATCGCCTCCATCTCCTGCTGGCGGACGGGGTTCATGATCGCCGACGTCATGCCGGCGCAGATCGCCATGGGCAGGAAGGCCGCGTTGATGCCGTGGCGGTGCGGCAGGCCGAACGATATGTTCGAGGCACCGCAGGTGGTGTTCACGCCCAGCTCTTCGCGCAGACGCCGGACCAGGGTAAAGACCTGCTGGCCGGCCGAGGCCATGGCGCCCACGGGCATCACCAGGGGATCCACCACGATGTCATGCGCGGGGATGCCGTGGTCGGCGGCGCGCTGCACGATCTTCTTCGCCACAGCGAAGCGGACATCGGGGTCGGGCGAGATGCCGGTGTCGTCGTTCGAGATCGCCACCACGGGCACGTTGTATTTCTTGACGAGGGGCAGGACGAGTTCGAGGCGTTCCTCCTCGCCCGTGACCGAGTTCAGGAGCGGGCGGCCTTCGCAGGCCTGAAGTCCCGCCTCGAGCGCGCCGGGGACCGACGAGTCGATGCAGAGCGGCACGTCCACGGTCTGCTGCACGATCTCGATCAGCGCCTTCATCAGGGGCGGCTCGACGAAGTTGTTGTCGGCATAGCGCGGGTCTTCGGCCATCTTGTTGGTGAAGACCGCGCCCGAGTTGATGTCGAGCACCGTCGCCCCGCAGGCGACCTGTTCCAGCGCATCCTTGATGACGGTTTCGAAATTCCCCGCCTCGAGTTCCGCGGCCAGCTTCTTGCGCCCCGTCGGGTTGATGCGTTCGCCGATCACGCAGAAGGGTTCGTCGAAACCGATGACAACGGTTTTCGTCTTGGATTCAATGACAGTACGGGTCATTCCTAAACCTTTTTCTCAGGCAGTTGCGCTGGCCGGAACGCCGGAGGCGCCGCCATGTTCGGTCACCCACTGGGCATTGGTCTTGATACCGCCGAGGGGGAAGAAGTGGACCTGCTCGATGCCGAAGCCGGGGTTCGCGGCCTTGTGGGCGGCGAGATCCTGCAGGATCTCGGTCGGCTCGTAGGGCAGGAGAAGCTTGGTGACATCCATCGCGCGTTTCTGCAGCACGCGCAGGCTGGGCCCGACGCCGCAGGCAATGGCGAACTTGATGAGGGTCTGAAGCTTCGCAGGCCCGGCGATGCCGATATGGACCGGAAGCTTCACGCCCTCGGCCTGAAGCCGGTTGACCCAGTCGATCACCGGCTGGGCCTCGAAGCAGAACTGGGTGGCCATGGCCATCTGCGCATCGGTGCGTTCGGCGAAGGCGGATTTCCAGCGCGCGGCCTCCATCACCATGCGGTCGGAGCCGTCGGGGTCGATGTCCTTGTTGCCTTCGGGGTGACCCGCGACATGCAGGCGCTTGAAGCCGGTAAAGGCGCCGGATTCAAGGAGTTGCATCGAGGAGTGGAAGTCGCCCACGGGCTGCGCGACGCCGCCGGCCAGGAGCAGGCCCTGTTCGACGCCGACATCGCGGTAGCGGGCGACCCAGTCGAAAAGTGTGGCCTTGTCCTTGATGATGCGCGCCGGGAAATGGGGCATCACGGCAAAGCCTTCGCCGGTGATGCGCCTGGCGGTGGCCACCATGTCCTCGATTGGGGTGCCGTCGATATGGGCGATGTAGACGCGGGTGCCCCTCGGCAGGATGTCGCGGAAATCCTCGACCTTCTCGGCGGTGCGGGGCATGACCTCGATGGAATAGCCCTTGAGGAAGGCTTCCAGCGACCCGGTGGCGGTGGCGGTGTCGTCCTTGCGGCGGAAGTTGAACAGGGCCATCACGGTCTCCTTCAATGACGGGGGCATGGGCGTCAGGCCTTGGCCCAGCCTTCGGCGTCGATCAGCGATTTCAGGCGTTGGGTGTCGTATTCGGTTTCCAGCTTCGCGGCCCAGTCGGCGGCAATGGTATCGGGGTCGCCCTCGACCTCGGCCACGACGGCCTTGCGCCATTCGGCGAGATAGCTGTCGGTGTCACGCGCCCCGACCTTCATGGCGCACCGGTCGATGGCCTGTTCGAAGCGTTCGGAAAGCTGCACCTTCGAGCCGCGACGACCCTTGCCGACGATGACCTGGGCCGGGATGTCGCGCCAGGAGACGATGGTGACTTCGGCCATGATCCGGTGATTCCCCTTGGCTGTGCTGACCCCGTTGATAATCGCCGATCTCCGACAGCCGGTGTCGGATTTCGACATGGCGCGCGATGGATGCGACCCCGGTGCACGCCATCTGTGGGTAGCACGCGACAGCTGCAGTTGCGACAGGAGAAGGTCGGAAAAATCTTCATGCAGATCATGAGCCTTGGCCAAACCCCCCTTGGCCTTATGGATGCGCGCTTGCGCGAAGGTGGGATCGAGACTACCTTTGATTCCAACCACAGATGGAGGGCGGCCATGACGCCCGAGCGTCCCCGCAGGGCGGACGCTTTCCAGGCGCAGGTCGAGACGCCCCTTGCCGTTTCCCGCGCCGGTAAGCCGTCAGCCCTTTCCGACCTAGGGTCGGCCCCGCTTTATGCGGCGCTTGACCTTGGCACAAATTCCTGTCGCATGCTGATTGCCCAGCCCAGGGGCAGTCAGTTTGCGATCGTTGACAGCTTTTCCAAGACTGTGCAGCTGGGCGTCGGGCTAGAGGCTACGGGAAGGCTGAGCCGTTCGTCCATGGGCCGGACGATCCAGGCCCTGCGCATTTGCGAGAAGAAGATCGAACGGCACGGTGTCGTGCGGATGCGGCTGGTTGCCACCGAAGCCTGCCGCCGCGCCCGGAACGCCCGCGACTTCATCCGCCAGGTCCGGCGCGAGACCGGTCTAAGCCTGGAGATCATTGCGCCCGAGGAAGAGGCCCGGCTTGCCGTGATCTCTTGTGCGCCGCTGGTCAATCCGTCCACCGAACAGCTGCTGGTGGTCGATATCGGCGGCGGCTCGACGGAACTGGTCTGGATCGACCTGAGCGCCGTGCCGCCGGCCGAACGCGCCCGTGCAATCATGCGCCTGCACATGGGCTTCGATGCGCAGGGCGACGGGGCGGTTGCAAGGGTGGTGGACTGGATCAGTGTGCCGCTCGGCGTGGCCACGCTGAAGGACCAGTTCGCCGATGTCGATGATGACGCGGCGCGCTTCGCCCTGATGAGCTGGTTCTTCGAAGAGAACCTGGCCAGCTTCAGCCCATACAACGCCCAGAACCCGCGCGAGGGCTTCCAGATCATCGGCACCTCGGGCACGGTTACCACTGTCGCGGCATCTTTCCTGAACCTGAAACGCTATGATCGCACGAAGGTCGATGGTCTGCAGATGACCAGCGACCAGATCGACATGGTGATCCGGGAATACCTGGCGCTGGGGCCGGAAGGCCGGCGGACCGACCCGCGTATCGGGCGCGACCGGCACACGCTGATCATGTCCGGCGCGGCGATCCTGCAGGCGCTGATGCGCATATGGCCCACCGACCGCTTGTCCGTTGCCGACCGTGGCCTTAGGGAGGGGCTTCTCTATGCGCAGATGAGCGCGGACGGCGTTCTGGAAGACGGACCTTATACATGATCGACAAGCCGAATTCGGGGCGCGGCCAGCGCGAACTGCGGGTGCGGGTCAAGACCGCGAAGGGGCGGAAGCTCAGCTCCACCCTTTGGCTGGAACGGCAGCTGAACGATCCCTATGTCCAGCGCGCAAAGCGCGAGGGCTATCGCGGCCGCGCGGCCTACAAGATCATCGAACTGGACGACAAGTATGGTTTCCTCAAGCCTGGCGCCCGGGTGGTCGATCTGGGCTGCGCGCCGGGCGGCTGGTGCCAGGTGGCGGTGGCACGGGTGAACGCGCTGGGGCAGAATCCGAAAAAGCCGGTCGGCCGCGTCCTGGGGGTGGATCTGCAGGAAGTGGAGCCGATTGCCGGCGCCGAAATCCATCAGCTGGATTTCCTGTCTGACGACGCCGACGAGAAGGTGAAGGGCTGGCTGGGCGGTCGTGCCGACGTCGTGATGTCGGACATGGCGGCCGCGGCATCGGGTCACAAGGCGACCGACCATCTGCGGATCGTGGCCCTGGTCGAGGCGGCTCTGGCCTTCGCCTTCGACGTGCTGGAGGACGGCGGAACCTTCGTGGCCAAGGTGCTGGCCGGAGGGGCCGAGAACGAGATGCAGGCCATGCTGAAGCGCAACTTCCGCAAGGTGGCCAACGTCAAGCCGCCTGCCAGCCGGTCTGACAGTTCCGAGAAATTCGTGGTGGCAATGGGCTACCGCGGGCGCGAGATCGCGGGCGGGGCAGGGCAGGGCGTCCCGGTCTGAAAGGCCCGACCGCGTGATGACGGTGGCAAGCCGTGGCGTAGCCACCGATGATCGGCCGGGCAGGTGCCAAGGAAAAAGGCGCCATACGGCGCCCTTCCTTCATCAGACGAGGCGGCTCAGCCGCCCCAGCTGCGGACCGGACCGCAATCCATGTGGACGAAGTTCGACCGCGAATACTTGCCTACGCCACCCGAGGCACAGGCCGCCGCCGCACGGGCCATCTGGCTGACCGAGCGCGATTTCAGCCGCAGGTCGGCTGCCTGCCCCTTCATGTGCAGCGAGTTCTTCGCCACGCCACGCGATTTCGACCGCAGCATGGCATTCGTCTTCGGGCAGCGATAACCCGACAGAAGCATGTAGGGTTCGTTAACGTCCATCAGCCGGTGCGATGCAGCCATGATGTCGACGGTGCGCATGTCCATGTTCATGGCTTCGTTCGACCGCCAGTCGCGCATGAAGTAATTGATTTCCTTCACGACTTCTGGGATGTACTCGCCATCGACCCAATATATCGTGTCGATGCTTTCGCCTGTCCGACCTGAATACATGCGAATGCGGCGAATGTCCCCTGCACCTTTCAGAAGGCCGAAGGCGTTCGAATATGTCGGAGCGGCTACAACCGCGGTTGCCGCGAACACGCCCAGAAGGCCACGCCGCGTGACGCCGTAAGTCCCAAGATCCGTCATTCTAACGCCTGTCCCCGTAGCTGTCTCTGGCTGCTGAACGCAGCTTTTGTGCAACTTCTTCCCCAAGTGCCGGTATCTTATGGCACAGGTCGAATCGAAGCCCAAGTGCCGATTGCCCGGGCGAGGGACAACTCAACCTGAATAGGCAAATTTTTGCTGAACGCCCGCGCAAATGATCGTCTGTTGTCATTTTGCATCAAAAGGCCCCAGAACTGTTGCCGGTTCGGAAATAGTCGCCGTGGCAAAACCTGGCCGGGTCGGTTTGTGAATGGACAGTCCGGGCAGAATCCGCTGATAGTGGCAAGAGATGCAAGTCCTTGAACTCGGTGCCTGAATGGTCATTTCCGCATTCGCAAGGCTGACGGCCTGCACAGTGTTTCTGTCGTGTTCGCTGGCCCTGTCGCCTGCGGTGCAGGCACAACCCTCCTCGTTCACCCAGTCGCTGGCCGCGGCGGCCAGCGAGGATCAGACGATCGCGGACTGGTATCGGAAGACCGGCTACAAGACGCTATGGACCGGGCCCGAGGATGCCGGCCGCCGCCAGGCGCTGCTGACCGCGATTTCCGCAGCAGCCGATCATGGCCTGCCGGTGGCTCGCTATGACGCCAAATCACTGGCGGCGGCCTTCCGCTCTGCCCAGACCGAGGCGGACCGGGGACGGGTCGAGGTGGAAATGACGCGGGCCTATCTGGCCTGGGCGCATGATCTGACTTCGGGGGCGCTGGATCCGGCGAAGGTGGACAAGGGGATCGTCCGCAAGATCGACGTGACCGATCCCGCCGTTTTCCTAGTGCGGATGGCCAATGGTGATCCAGCCACGGTGCTGAGCCGCCTTTTGCCGAAATCATCGGTCTACTTGAACCTGATGAAGGCCAAGATCGGGCTTGAAGCGCAGATCGCAGCTGGGGGCTGGGGTGCGCCCGTGCCGCCGGCAGAGCTGAAGCCGGGCGCGACCGGCCCGGCGGTGGTGGCGCTGCGCGACCGGCTGATCCGGATGGGTTATCTGCGGCCTACCGCCACCTCGACCTTCGACCGTGCGGTTCAGGCGGCCGTGCTTGAGTTCCAGCTTGCACACGGGCTGGTCGCGGACGGCATCGCCCGAGAGGGAACGATTGCAGAGATCAACAAGGGACCGGAAGAGCGGCTGAAGTCTGTCATCGTGGCGCTGGAACGCGAACGGTGGATGGATATCGACCGGTCTGTGCGCCACGTCTGGGTGAACCTGCCCGACTTCAAGGCCCGCATCATCAAGGACGGCCGGACCATCTTCGAGACGCGCGTCGTCATCGGCAAGGACGTGCCCGACCAGCGCAGCCCGGAATTCTCGGACGAGATGGAACACATGGTCATCAACCCCTCATGGGGTGTGCCCCGGTCGATCATCGTCAAGGAATACCTGCCGCTCTTGCAAAGAAATCCTAATGCCGTCAGCCACTTGCAGGTCATTGACGGTCGCGGTCGCGTGGTGCCGCGTGGGTCGGTGAACTTTGCCGCCTACACGGCCCGGAACTTCCCCTTCGCGATGCGCCAGCCGCCTTCCGACGCGAATGCACTGGGCAAGGTCAAGTTCATGTTCCCGAACGAATACAACATCTACCTGCACGACACGCCGTCGAAATCGCTGTTCGACAAGGAAATCCGCGCCTACAGTCACGGCTGCATCCGTGTGGCCGACCCCTTCGAGCTGGCGCACGAGCTGCTGTCCTGGCAGACCGACAATGCCGAGGAAGAGTTCGACCTTGCATTGCAGTCCGGCAAGGAGACGACGGTGAAGCTGAAGCAGACGCTGCCGGTGCACCTGGTCTATTTCACCGCCTATCCCGATGCGAAGGGGCGGATCAACTATCGCCGGGATGTCTATGGGCGGGATGAGGCGCTGTTCCAGGCGATTTCCTCTGCCGGGGTGGAACTGCCGGGCGTTCAGGGGTAATCCTGCGGGCTGGAACGACCTGTCGAGGATGCGATGCCCCATACGATCCGCGCCATTGCCCTTGCTCTGGGGGCCGAGGCCGAGGGTGATCTCGACCTGACGGTAACCGGTGCGGCCGAACCGCAGATGGCCGGGCCCGACCAGTTGGCCCTGGCGATGGACCCGCGCTATGGCGAGGGCATCGCGAAGGGACGGGCGCGGGCGGCAGTGGTTTGGCCCGGGGCCGACTGGCGGGCGATGGGATTGAAGGCCGCGATCTTCGCCCCGCGCGGGCGGCTAGCCATGGCGGGGCTGACGCGGCTGATGGATCCGGGGCCGGCGGTCGCTGCTGGCTTGCATCCCATGGCGATCGTCGATCCCTCGGCCGAGATCGGGCCGGGCGCGGCCATCGGGCCTTTCGTCGTTATCGGCGCGGGCGTGCGGATCGGCCCGAACGCACGGATTGCCAGCCACGTTTCCATCGCCGAGGGCGCGACCATTGGGGCCGATGCGCTGATCCTGCAGGGCGCGCGGATCGGGGCGCGCGTCACCATTGGCGACCGCTTCATCTGTCAGCCGGGCGCGGTGATCGGGGCGGACGGGTTCAGTTTTGTCACGCCCGAGAAATCCGGTGTCGAGGAAATCCGCGAGACCCTGGGCAGCCGGGCCGAGATCCGCGACCAGTCGTGGACCCGCATCCATTCGCTGGGGGCCGTTACCATCGGCGACGATGTGGAAATCGGCGCGAACGTCTGCATCGACCGTGGCACGATCCGCGATACCTCGATCGGATCGGGCACCAAGCTGGATAACCTTGTTCACATCGGACACAACGTGCAGGTCGGGCGCGACTGCCTGCTATGCGGGCAGGTCGGCATTGCGGGTTCTGCCCGGATCGGCGACCGGGTGGTGCTGGCCGGGCAATGCGGGGTGAACGACAACATCTTCGTCGGAAATGACGTGATCGCGGGCGGGGCGACCAAGATCTTCACCAACGCACCGGCGGGAAGGGTGCTTCTGGGCTATCCGGCGGTCAAGATGGAAAGCCATGTCGAGATACAGAAGGCGCTACGCCGCCTGCCTAGGCTTGCCGCGCGGGTGGCGGCCCTGGAAAAGGGCGTTCCGCCGGGGTCGGATTCCGACTAGATCATGGGCATGACGAAGGGCAGAACGGCCATGACCACACGGGCAGAGATCGAAGAGGCGGTGATTGCCATTCTGGCTCAGGAACTGTTGTTGCCGCCGGGCGAGATCTCGCCGGATGCCCGGATCGATGATCTGGGGCTGGACAGCCTGGGCAAGGTCGAGGCCATCTTCGCGCTGGAGGAGCGCTTCGGCATCGCCATCCCGTTCAATGCGAACGAGCCTGACCTGCCGGAATTCGACTTTGCCACTGTGCAGCAGATCGTGGACGGCGTTGAAAGGCTGATCGCCCAGTCGGCGGAATGAGGCGCGTCGTTGTCACCGGCATCGGCACGGTCAATGCGCTGGCGCCAGATGTGCCGGGAACCTTTGCCGCGCTGGCCGAGGGGCGGTGCGGCATTGGCCCGCTGACCTTTCGCGATGCAGACCGCCTGACTGTAAGGATCGGCGGCGAGGTCCGCGACTGGCCGTCCGAGGGGCGGTTCGATCCCGCCCGACTTCCCCTTTATGACCGTGTCACCCAGTATGCCATAGCCGCCGGGGCGGAGGCGATGGCGATGGCCGGGCTCGCCCCCGGGTTGGGCAATCGCGGCGGCGTGATCCTTGGCACGGCGGCGGGGGGCATCGCCACCTGGGAGGAGGCATATCGCGCGGTTCTGGCCGAAGGGAAGAACCGCGTATCGCCCCTGACCGTGCCGCGACTGATGCACAATGCGCCGGCATCGCATCTTTCGATCCTGCACGGGCTGACCGGGCCAGTGCTGTCAGTCTCGTCGGCCTGCGCCAGCGCCAACCATGCCATGGGGCTGGCACTTCAGCAGATCCGTCAGGGGGCGGCAGATGTGATGCTGACCGGCGGCACCGAGGCGATGCTGTGCTTCGGTGGCGTCAAGGCCTGGGAGGGCCTGCGCATCCTGGCGCCCGATGCCTGCCGCCCGTTCAGTCTTGGGCGCAAGGGGCTGGTGATCGGCGATGGCGCAGGGGTGCTGGTCTTCGAGGCCGAGGATCACGCCCGCGCGCGCGGGGCGCAGATCCTGGCAGAAGTCGCGGGTTTCGGCATGTCGGCGGATGCGGGCGACATCGTGGCGCCGGATCCCGAAGGGGCTGCCCGTGCCATGCGCGCAGCGATTGAAGATGCCGGGCTGTCGCCTGCCGACATCGGTTATGTCAACGCTCACGGCACCGGGACGCTGCTGAACGACCGCTCCGAGGCCACGGCGATCCGGGCGGTGTTCGGCGATGCGCCGCCGCCGGTGTCATCCACCAAGTCGATGCACGGCCATGCCATCGGCGCAACCGGGGCGCTGGAGGCGATCGCCTGCCTGTTTGCCCTGACCCGGGGCGTCCTTCCCCCGACCATGGGGTTCGAAAGCCCCGACCCGGATTGCAATCTGGATGTCGTGCCGAATGCGGCGCGCCCATCCGATGTGACGGCCTGCCTTTCCAATGCCTTTGCCTTCGGCGGCCTTAATGCGGTGCTGGCCTTCGCCAGGACGTGAAATGCAACGGGGCCGGCCCCGACAGGCCGGCCCTCGATCCACCCTGACGACAGGCGGCCTATTCGTTCGCCGGCGCGGGCGTCTGTGCCTGGGCGGCTGCCGCTGCGGCATCCGCTGCATCGTTGGCCGCATCCACTGCGGCCAGGCCGGCCGTGAAGCCCTTCAGCGAGACCGACAGTTCTACCTTGTCGTTCGGCGCAACGAAGGGAACGATGGTGATCTTGGCGTTCGCGCCTTTCTTCATCTGTGCCACTTCCTCGGCGGTGAAACCGATGCGTGCCACGCAGCCGATCTGGGTGCAGAAGGTGAAGGGATAGGCCTTGGGCTTGCCGGCATCGATCTGAAGCGTCATGCCCGCCGTCAGCAGCGTCTCGAGCGGGGCGATGAACGTCGCCCCCGCCACGGCCGGGCCTTGCGTACCCTTCGGCAGGCCGAAGATCGTGAACTCGGCCACGTTGTTGCCGTCACCGTCCTTCAGCAGCATGTAAAGCTGGCAAGGGTCGATACCGTTTTCGGTGCGCACGCAGCGCTGCTGCCAGGCCTCGAAGTTCGCGGCAACGTAGGTGTCGCCGACCCCGCTGCCGGCCACTTCCTGGCCCATTGAAAGCCCTTCGGGCGTCGCGGAATCGGCAGCCGCCGGTGCTTCGGTCGGCGCTTCTTCCGTGGTCTGTGCGGCCAGCGGCAGCGCGGCAAGCGCAAGGATGAAGGCAAGCGCAGAGGTCGTGGTCTTGGCCATCTGGGGCAGTTCCTTTGGTCTTGTGTCTGCGGCGGTCTCTAGCACGGTGCCAGCGCCAAGTCAGGTGGCAAATGGCCGCCATGGCGCGGTTCTGCGCGTCTGACCCGCCAAGCCACGCAAATGTGAAAAAGGGCCGGTGAGACCGGCCCTTCCCGAAAGTTATTGTTTGCTCCCTGTCGGACTGGCCGACTTCATGGTCAGGGACGCTATTGTGCTTTTCCCATCAGGTCAACGGGATTCTGGCCTGCCGCATCCTGCATCTGCGACGAAAAAAAGCCGCGCCTTTTCAATGGCGCGGCCAGTCGACAGGGAGGAAGTCACCACCAGTGCACCGCCGGGCGATGCACTGGTCGCTTCAGTCTGGCGCGAAGGGGTTAAGAATGTATTCTGGCCCCGGGCGACAAGCGGCCGTGCGGCGCAAAGGGTGGCCGTCGGGGATGCGATCAGGGCAAGAGGTGTGACGTGGCAGAGCAGGGTTCGACCGAAGACAGCATCTTCGTTGGCGGCGGCGGGGAAGGCCATGCCGTGCCGCAGCGGCTGCTTCTGCGGTATGGCAACCGTCATGGCCTGATCGCGGGCGCCACCGGCACCGGCAAGACGGTGACACTGCAGATCCTGGCCGAGGGGTTCTCGGCCGCCGGGGTTCCGGTGTTCCTGTCAGATGTAAAGGGTGACCTGTCGGGAATCGCCGTCGCCGGTTCGGCAGACCACAAGCTGCACGAAGCCTTCATGAAGCGCAGCCAGACCATCGGGCTTGACCTGAAGTATCGCGCCTTTCCCGTGATATTCTGGGATCTGTTCGGCGAGAAGGGCCACCCTGTCCGCGCCACGGTCGAGGAGATGGGGCCGCTTCTGTTGTCGCGGCTTCTAGAACTGACCGAGGCGCAGGAGGGCGTTCTGAACGTGGCGTTCCGCCTGGCCGATGAAGAAGGCCTTGCGCTGCTGGACCTGAAGGATCTGCAGGCGCTGCTGACCTTTGTCGCCGAGAACGCGAGGGAGATTTCAGCCCGCTACGGTCTGGTCGCGCGAGACTCGGTAGGTGCGATCCAGCGGCGGCTTCTTGTGCTGGAGAACCAGGGTGGCGCCGGCTTCTTCGGCGAGCCGGCGCTTGATCTGGCCGATCTGATGACCGTGTCTCCCGACGGGATGGGACGGATCAGCATCCTTGCCGCCGACCGGCTTATGAATGCACCGCGGCTTTACGCGACCTTCCTGCTGTGGCTGCTGTCGGAACTGTTCGAGGCGTTGCCGGAAGTTGGCGATCCCGAAAAGCCTAGGCTGGTCTTCTTCTTCGACGAGGCGCATCTTCTTTTCAACGATGCACCCAAGGCATTGATCTCGCGGGTCGAGCAGGTTGCGCGGCTGATCCGTTCCAAGGGGGTGGGGGTATATTTCATTACGCAGAACCCGGCAGACGTGCCCGATACGATCCTCAGCCAGCTAGGCAACCGAGTGCAGCATGCGCTGCGTGCGTTCACGGCGAAGGATCAGAAGGATCTGGCCAAGGCGGCCGAAACCTACCGCCCGAACCCGGCCTTCAGGATCGATGAGGCGATCCGCGACCTTGCCACCGGTGAGGCGGTGACCTCTTTCCTGGAGGCGAAGGGCATTCCCGGAATTGCGCAGCGCACCTTGATCCGGCCGCCTTCCAGCATGCTGGGCCCGATCGGGGATGATGTTCGGGCCTCGATCATCGCTGCGTCGCCGGTACGGGGAAAATATGACACGCCGCTGGACCGGGACAGCGCCTACGAGCGGTTGCGCGCCCGCACCGAAGCGGCTGCTGCCGAGGCCGCCCGTGCCAGGGAACGGATGGAGGAAGAAAAGCGCGAGTTCGAGCGAGCCCGGCGCTACGACGGCAGGAACAATGGCGAAGCTGGCGCAAAGCCGCGCACGTCGGGCGGGGGAAGCCGGTCGGATTCCATCAGCACGGCCTTCGCCAAGAGCTTTGCGCGTCAGCTGGGCACACGGTCGGGCCAGGCCCTGGTTCGCGGCATCCTCGGCTCGCTGTTCGGGAAACGCTAGACCGGCGGGCCGTCATGCCCTGATGGCAGGACGGGGCAGTGCGGTTCCTTCGCTATTCGGCAGCAATCCGGATGACCGGCTCCATCGTCGCCAGCACCTCGCGGCTGAGGTGGCACTTGATCTGGTGCCCCTCGGCAAGCGTCTGCACAGGCGGCACTTCGCGCTCGCACAGGCCGCCGGGCACCTGGGATTTCCAGCGGCAGCGTGTCTGGAACGGACAGCCCGGAGGCGGGTTCATGGCGCTGGGAATATCGCCTTCCAGAACGATCCGCTTGCGCGTCACGTGGGTGTCGGCAATCGGCACGGCTGAAAGCAGCGCCTCGGTATAGGGATGGTAGGGGGGCGAAAAGACCTGGTCGGTCGTACCCATTTCCACCACATGGCCGAGATACATCACCATCACCCGGTCAGACAGGTAGCGGACGATGCTGAGGTCGTGGCTGATGAACAGAAGCGTCGTGCGGTTTTCCCGCTGGATATCCATCAGAAGGTCGGTCACCGCGGCCTGCACGCTGACATCCAGTGCGCTCACGGGTTCATCGGCCACCACGACCTTGGCGCCACCGGCGAAGGCGCGGGCGATGCCCACGCGCTGCTTCTGCCCGCCGGACAGCTGGCGGGGCATCCGGTCGGCAAAGGCACGGGGCAGCTTCACAAGGTCGAGAAGCTCCAGCATGCGCTGGTGGCGTTCGGCATCGGACTTGCCGTACTTGAAGATCTCCAGCGCGCGGATGATCTGGCGGCCCACCGTCATCGAGGGGTTCAGCGTGTCGAACGGATTCTGGAAGACCATCTGCACCGAAGACACCGTGTCGGTATTGCGCTTCTGGATCGGGGTCGATTGCACATTCTCGTCAAACAGCATGATCGAGCCGGAGGTCGCGGTTTCCAGACCCATCAGCACCTTGGCGAAGGTGGACTTTCCGCAACCGGATTCGCCCACGATGGCCAGCGTTTCGCCTTCATGCGCCTCGAAGGACAGCGTTTCGTTGGCCTTGACGACCTTTCTTGCGCCGCCTCCGAAGGCGCCGGTCGAGACGGCGTAGTATTTCTTCAGATCCTGCATCTTCAGCACGACGCGACCGATCGGGGCCCGCTCCTTGACGTCGCGCTTTGCCGGCGGGGCGTCCCAGTCGATTTCCTGCCAGCGCAGGCAGCGGGTTTCGTGGCGGTCGTCACCGGGGACGGGGAACATCGGCACATCGGCTGCGTCGCAACGGCCCTTCTGGAAATAGTCGCAGCGCGGCCCGAAGTTGCAGCCCGGCGGGCGTTCGTGAGGCAGGGGGAAATTCCCCGGAATGCTGATCAGGGGCCTTGCGTTCTTGTCGGCGCCGGGCAGGGGGATGGAGCGGAAAAGCGCCTGGGTGTAGGGGTGGCGCATCTTGTCGAAGACCTCGGTCACGCTGCCGGTCTCGACCGCCTCGCCGGAATACATCACGCAGATCCGGTCGCAGACATCCAGGACGAGGCCGAGGTTGTGGCTGATGAACAGCATCGATGTGCCGTATTTCTCGCCCAGTTCCTTGACCAGATCGACGATGCCTGCCTCGACCGTCACGTCAAGCGCGGTGGTGGGTTCGTCAAGGATCAGCAGCGCAGGCTTGGCCATCAGCGCCATGGCGATGACAATGCGCTGCTGCTGGCCGCCGGACAGCTGATGAGGGTAGGAATGGATGATCCGGTCAGGGTCGGGCAGGCGCACGTCGGCGACGATCTGGCGGGCAAGCTTCCAGGCCTCGTCCTTCGGCATGCCGGAGTGGATCATCGGCACCTCGGCCAGCTGCGCGCCGATCTTCATAGCCGGGTTCAGGCTGGCCATGGGTTCCTGATAGATCATCGCGATTTCCGAGCCGCGGATATGCCGCAGTTCCTCGTCGCTCATCCTGGTCAGATCGCGGCCCTTGAACCTGATGCTTCCGCCGGTGATGCGGCCGGTCTTGCCCAGTTCGCGCATCACGGCCAGCGCCACGGTGGATTTTCCGCAGCCGGATTCGCCCACCAGCCCCATCGCCTCGCCGGCCATGACGGTGCAGGAGAAATCCATCACCGCGGGGATTTCGCGCAGGCGGGTGAAGAAGGAAATCGAGAGATGGTCGATTTCCAGGATCGGTTGCGAGGGGTCCCAGTCAGGCATGGCATACTCCTGTGACGGGCGGCAGAGCGAGGGTTTCACACCCCCGCACCCCCGTGGGATATTTGAGCAGAGAGGAAGACATCAGTCCCTCAGGCTTTCTTCGCGCAGGCCATCGGCCAGAAGGTTCAGGCCAAGCACAAGGCTCATCAACGCCAGCGCGGGCACCAGGGCGGCGTGGGGGAACATGGAAAGGGTCTTGCGCCCGTCGTCGATGGTCGAGCCCCAGTCAGGGCTGTCGGGCGCGACACCGAGGCCGAAGAAGCCCAGCGTGCCCAGCAGGATCGTTGTATAGCCGATGCGCAGGCAGAAATCGACGATGAGGGGGCCGCGCGCGTTGGGAAGGATTTCCCACAGCATGATGTACCAGGGGCCCTCGCCCCGGGTCTGGCCGGCGGCGACGTAATCGCGGGATTTGAGATCCATCACGATGCCGCGCACGATGCGGAAGACAGTGGGGGCGTTGACGAAAACGACCGAGACGAAGACGTTCAGCATGTTGGGCGACATGGTCCAGACGCCCAGCGGGTCGGCGTTGAAGGCAAGGCCCGAATAGGCCCAGGCACCGATGATCAGCACCGCTCCGACATACAGGTTGCGTTTCATCGGGTCGGTGAAGAAGCGCGCGTTCAGAAGCACCGTCAGGAAAATGATCGGGAACAGGAACAGCAGCGCCGCCAGCACCACCGGTATGCCGGTCTGGCGGATCTCGGGCGTCACGAGGAGGTAGAAGAGCAGGATCACCGGGAAGGCCAGGACGAGGTTGGCCAGGAAGGACAGACCCGTGTCCAGCCTGCCGCCGAAATAGCCCGCCGGAAGGCCAAGTGTGATCCCGACCATGAAGGCGAAAAGTGTGGCTGCGGGGGCGATCTTCAGCACCTCGCGCGCGCCCATCACCATGCGGCTGAACACGTCGCGCGCCAGATGGTCGCCGCCGAAGAGGAAGTGGCTGTATTGCCCCTCGGCCGCGTTGGCGAGAACGGTGCCCATAGGCTTGTTCTTCATGCCCGAGATCTGCAGATAGGGGTCGAAGGTGATGATGTGGTCGGCCAGAAGCGCCGTGAATACCCAAAACATCACGATGCCGAAACCGATCATCCCCACCGGACTGTCGAACAGTTTGCCGTAAAGCCCCAGCCTGCGCTTGAAGGCGATCGAGACGGCGAAGGTCACCACCAGCGCGATCCAGACCGGCAGGAACTGCGCGATCACGCGGCCAAGGATTGCGGTATAGGTCAGGTCTTCCATCTTGCCCCCTACGACAGCCGGATGCGCGGGTTCAGGAACACATAGCCGATGTCCGAGATCAGCTGGGTCACCAGCACCACGAACACCGCCACGACTGAACAGCCGAGCAGGAGGTTGATGTCGTTGTTGCCCGCGGCCTGAACCAGCGTCCAGCCGAAGCCCTTGTAGTTGAACAGGGTTTCCACGATGACGACACCGTTCAGAAGCCAGGGGAACTGCAGCATGATCACCGTGAAGGGTGCGATCAGCGCGTTTCTCAGCGCGTGTTTCAGCACCACCTGGCGGAAACTGGCACCCTTCAGCCGGGCCGTGCGGATGTATTGCGCGGTCATCACCTCGGTCATGCTCGCCCGCGTCATCCGGGCAATGTAGCCAATGCCGTAAAGCGCAATGGTCATCACCGGCAGCGTGAAGCTCCAGAAAGTGATGCGGTCGGGCGAGGCGGCGCCTTGGAACAGCACCTTGCCCTCGATCAGACCCCAGTCGGCCAGAAGCGGCGACAGGCCCGTGACCGGCGAGGCAAGGAGCGCGACCAGAATCACGCCCGAGACGTATTCCGGCGTCGCCGTGGTGGCGATGGAGAAAGTGGACAGCACGCGGTCGGTCCGGCTGCCCTCGCGCATTCCGGCCACCACCCCGATGATGAGGGATGAGGGGATCATCACGATCATCACCCAGAGCATCAGCCAGCCGGTTGCCGACAGCTTTTCGGCAAGGTTCGGCAGGACGGGGCCGCGGAAGAAGGTGGAATGTCCCCAGTTGCCCTGAAGGATGCCGCAATAGCGCGGCGCAGCGGTCGGGTCGGTGCCCGCGGCAAAGCAGCGGCCCCGGGGCACGCCCTTGTCATCGACCCGTGTCCAGCCGGGCACCACGCCCAGCCACTGGCCATAGCGCAGCAGCACCGATCCGCCGTGGCCATTCTGTTCGATCCAGGCGGCAACCGATTCGTCAGTCATCCGGACCGAGCCTTCGCTGCGGGCCAGTTTTTCCAGGTTCGGCGGCAGGTTGGTCAGGTAGAAGACGATAAATGTCAGCACAAAGGCCGTAAGGAGCATCAGTCCCAGGCGGCGGAGGATGAAGATGAGCATGTGTCTGGCTCTGCTCCCTGCGGGCTGGGCGGCCGACAGCGCGGGCGCACGGGCGGGAATGGGCTGGCCGGCGCGCCGGGCGCACCCGAAGGCGCGCCCGGACGGTCACCGGATCAGGCGAGCGACCACTTGTAGTGCTGGTGCTCGTTCGAGGGGTGCCGCTCGACGTTCACGCCCGGCCGGGCATGGGCGAAGAGCGAACGCCAGTACGGCTGGATGATGTAGCCTTCGTCCTGAAGGATTGCTTCCAGCTTGGCCATCACCTCGCGGCGGGCGTCGGCATCTGCCAGGGCCAGCGCCTCGACCATGAGCGCGTCGAACTCGGGGTTCGCCATTCCCGTCTCGTTCCACGATCCTGTCGAGGTATAGGCCAGCGACATGTTCTGCACCGCCAGCGGGCGGTGGTTCCAGGTCGTCGAGGAGAAGGGATACTTCTGCCAGTCGTTCCAGAAGGTCGAGCCCGGCATGACCGTGTGCTTGACGTTCAGCCCGGCATCCTTCAGCTGCGCAACCACGGCGGCGGTGGTCGCCGCCTCGAAGCCGTCGTCAAGCGAGATGATCTCGAATTCGGCATTGGCCAGACCGGCGGCCTCGATCGCGGGTTTCAGCCCAGCGGGGTTGATCACCTGCGGCGGCAGCTTGGCATATTCCGGGTGCACAGGGCAGGCATGGTGGTTTTCCGCCGTGGTGCCCAGGTTGTTGTAGCCCAGTTCCAGGACGACCGCCGGATCGACGGCCAGCTGGATCGCCTGGCGCACGGCCTTGTCCTTGTAGAGGTCGGACGTGGCCGAGTTCATCCGCACGACGATCGTTGCAGCCGTCACCACCTCAAGCTTGTTCCAGCCCAGCGCGTCGAGCTGTTCGATGAAGTCGCCGGTGGTTTCGTAGTTGCAGTCGATCTCGTCCGAACCGGCCAGCGCGACCATGGTCGAAGGGTCGGTGCCGAAGTCGATGTAGTGGATCTCGTCCAGGGGGGCGGTGCCGCCCCACCACTGATGGTTCGGTGCGCGCACCAGCACGGCCTTCTGGCCGACCGAAACTTCCTGCGGCACATAGGGGCCGGTGCCGATCGGGTTTTCGGCCGGATCCTGCCCGTCGATGAAGCTGGAATGCACCACGGCGCAGGGATAGTCGGCGACGTTGGGCACGATCGCCACGTCGGACTGCGAAAGGTTCAGCTGAACCGTGTAATCGTCAAGCTTGACCACGGCGCCCTCGCGCAGCTGCTTGGTCTCCGGGTCGGCAAGCGCCACGAAGCGGCTGGCGGTGGCGTTGCCTTCCACAGTGCCATCGGCCCAGCGGGCAAAGTTGCGCACAACGTCGTCTGCGGTGAAATCGTCGCCGTTGTTCCATTTCACGCCCTGACGGACCTTCAGCGTGTATTGGGTTGCGTCGGCATTGGCTTCCCAGCTTTCCAGCAGGCGCCCCTCGAAGGTTCCGTCGGCGTTGTACTGGATCAGGTATTCCAGCCAGCCGCGATAGATGTTGGAAATCTGCGGCCAGTCCGCCAGGCGCGGATCCTTGGTGCCTTTGACTTCCATCGCGCAGCGGATGATGCCGCCGATCTTCGGCTCTTGCGCCTTTGCCGGAGCCGAAAGCCCGATCAGACCGTAGGCGGCGGCGGCCGACACGCCAAGCGCGGTGGAACGGGTCAGGAATTCGCGCCGGCTGATCTTGCCGGCCCTGTACTCCTCGGCATGCATCAGGGCCCCCGGGTGCAGTCCGGCCTTGGCCTTGGTCGTGGTCATTTTGTGTCTCCCTGTAAGGTCTTTTTTAGGTTCTTGTTCCGGCCGCGACGGAACCCGTTCTGCCTCTGGCGACCATCTGACGGCCACCCAGGGCAGTGCTGCGTTCCCCGCGCCCCCGTCTGCCATTGCGCAACTTTTTGCGCCGCGCGTCAACGACTGCTTTCGTCGCATTGCACAACATTTGCGACATGAATCCGTCGAAAAACATTTGCCTGCTGTCGCAATCTGACAACACATGGGACCGGTTGCACCCGGAAGGCAGGTCTGCTCAAGGCATTCGGCGGAAAGCGGTCGGCGACTTGCCCGTCAGGTGCTGGAAGGCGCGGGTGAAATAGGCCGGCGAATTGAAGCCCAACTGTTCGGCGATACGCGCCACGGGCAGCTTCGTCTCGGTCAAAAGCTTGCGTGCCTCGAAGATTCGCCGATCCTGCAGGAGCGCGATGGCGGGGCGGCCGCAGGCGATGTTGCAGCAGCGCGTAAGGTGCGTGGGCGTCACCCCCAGAGCGGCGGCAAAATCTGCCACGCCCATGCCGGTGCGGAAGTTCCGTTCCAGCAGCGCCGTGTAGCGTGCGACAAGGCGCCGGGTGGCATCAGGCCGGGCGGATTCGGGTTCGGCCTTCTTCGCCTGGCGTTCCAGCCATACGCCCAGAAGTCCGACATAGGCCTCGGCGGCACGGTCATTAGCGGGGGTATCGCTTTCCAGTTCCCGCAGGATCGAATCGAGCAGGACGTTCACCTCCTGCTGGGCGTGAACCTCGCGGATGCGCAGGTGCAGGGGCGCCTTCGGCAGGGTGACCTTCGGATCGCGCCCGAAGAAGACGGCCGTACCGAAGACCTGCGGCCCGGCCTCGAATCCGTGCATCACCCCGGCGGGGATGAAGATCGCGTTGTGCGCGGTGTATCCGCGCGTCACCCCGGAAATGGTGATGCGGCCCTGACCCTTGGTGAACCACAGCAGGCAGGGTTCGGAAAGCGAGCGCATTGCTTCGACCCGCCAGCGCCCGCCGGCGGCAAGGCGCGGGATGGCGACAAGACGCAACTGGGACACGGGGCGTTCGATCGGGACGGGCGCGGGCTTGTTCATGGCAACGGGTCCGGCGGTGGATGACCGCAAAAGTAAAGCAGCCGTGCGGGCACAACCCAAGCGAAATTCTGGGCAAGACGCTCAAGTTATCCACAGGTGTTGCAGGTTCCTGTGGGTAAGCCTGTGGATCGCCTTCAGTTCGCGTCAAGTTCGCCCCGCAACCCATGATCAGGGAAGGGAAAGAACCGTCCAGTCCTTCATGTTCGATCTGAACCATGTCCTTTGCCGCTTCGCATATTGCCGGCTGGCCAGAGCAGCAGCAGCGACGGCTTGCTCCAGCGTCAGGTGACCTTGCAGGTGCGCAATCAGCTCTGGCCCTCCGATCGCCTTCGACGACGGTCGGCGGGCATCCCAACCGGCCAGGTTCGCCCGCGCCTCTTCCAGGGCGCCGGCCGCCATCATCTGCGCAAAACGGCGGTCGATGCGGTCGTTCAACCATGTTGTTTCGGGCATCAGGACAAGGGCTTCGGCCGACCTTCGCGGCAGCAGGGGCGGTGGCGTCTCGTTCTGCCAGGAGGCCAGCCCCCGGCCTGTGGCCCGCCAGACCTCCCAGGCGCGCTGGACACGGACCCCGTTCAGCGGGTCGATCCGGGCGGCTGTTTCGGGGTCAAGCTCGGCCAGCAGCGCCGCCCGCCCCTCGGCGGCCATCCGCGCGTCGGCCTCGGCGCGTATCGCGCGCGGGATCTCGGGGATCTCGGCCAGCCCGCGGGTCAGCGCGGTGAAGTTCAGCCCCGTTCCGCCGACGATCACCACCGGTCTTGCGAGCAGCGGCTTCAGCTCGCGCAGCCAGTGGCCGACCGAATAGGGCTGATCGCGCGCAACATGGCCGTACAGCGCGTGGGGCAGGGCGCTTTCATCCGCGGGCGAGGGGCGTGCGGTCAGGATGCGCCAGTTGGCGTAGACCTGCAACGCATCGGCATTGACTATCGTTCGGCCGTCGCGCGCGGCAATTTCCATCGCCAGCGCAGACTTGCCGCTGGCGGTCGGCCCTGCGATCAGCACGGGAGCCTCGCGCGAAATCCGGTCGATCAACATCGGAACCCCGGTTGAACCCGCCGCGGTTTTGCGACATTTTGCGCGCCAGTCCAAACACAAAACGAAATGCAGGGGGCGCCATGTCCGACACAGCCGGGGCCGCGGTCAGATACAGCCGCGTGATGCTGAAGATCTCGGGCGAGGCGCTGATGGGCGACCAGGGCTATGGCCTGCATCCGCCGACGGTGAACCGGATCGCCGAAGAGGTGAAGTCGGTCCGCGACATGGGTGTGGAAATCTGCATGGTGATCGGCGGCGGCAACATCTTTCGCGGCCTGCAGGGCAGCGCTCAGGGGATGGAGCGGACGACGGCCGATTACATGGGGATGCTGGCCACGGTGATGAACGCGCTGGCCATGCAGTCGGCGCTGGAGGCGATGGGGGTCTTCACCCGCGTCATCTCGGCCATACCGATGGATCAGGTCTGCGAGCCCTACATCCGCCGCCGCGCCGTGCGGCATCTGGAAAAGAAGCGGGTGTGCATCTTCGCGGCCGGAACCGGGAACCCGTATTTTACCACGGACACGGCGGCAACGCTCAGGGCCAGCGAAATGGCCTGCCAGGCGATCTTCAAGGGCACCAAGGTCGATGGCGTTTATGACAAGGATCCGAAGAAGCACCCTGATGCACGGCGCTACGACCATGTGACCTACGACGAAGTGCTTGAGAAGCACCTGGGCGTCATGGATGCGACCGCGATCGCGCTGGCCCGCGACAATGACCTGCCGATCATCGTCTTTTCGCTGGACGAACCCGGCGGTTTCCGGGGAATTCTGGCCGGGGAGGGCACCTATACCCGCGTTCAGGGCTGAGGCCCGCCCCCGCCGCTTAGGCCTATTCCCCGGCCCGGTGGCTCTGCTATAAGCCGGAAGCCCCGATGCGCCCAGGGGGCCCACGAAGTGAAGGACATGACCTATGGCTCATGAAGAGATCGAGATCGACACCGACGACCTGCAGCGCCGGATGGATGGCGCCATGACTGCGCTGAAGCAGGAATTCGCCTCGCTGCGCACGGGTCGCGCCAGTGCCTCGATCGTCGATCCGATCCAGGTGGAAGCCTACGGTCAGATGACCCCGATCAACCAGCTTGGCACGGTGAACGTGCCCGAGCCGCGGATGGTGGTGATCAACGTCTGGGACAGGGCCCTGGTCGGCAAGGTGGAAAAGGCGATCCGCGAATCCGGGATCGGCATCAACCCGGTCACCGACGGGCCGCTGATCCGCCTGCCGATCCCGGAACTGAATGAGGAGCGCCGGCGCGAACTGTCGAAGGTCGCGGCGCAGTATGCCGAACAGGCCAAGATCGCCATCCGCAACGTCCGCCGCGACGGGATGGACCAGATCAAGAAGGCCAAGGCCCTGGGCATGAGCGAGGATGATCAGAAGATGTGGGCCGACGAGGTGCAGGAAATGACCGACCGCGCCATCGCCGCCGTAGACAAGGCGCTGGAGATCAAGCAGGCCGAAATCATGCAGGTCTGACGGAGGGACGGGCCGGTGTCGAAGGATCTGGCGGGCGAAGTCGGGCTGAGGCCGGTCAATCACCTTGCAATCATCATGGACGGCAACGGCCGCTGGGCCACTAACCGGGGCTGGCCGCGTCTTGTCGGTCATCGCCGCGGTGCGGAACGGGTGCGCGACATTGTCAAGGCTGCCCCCGACCTGGGCATCCGCTGGCTGACGCTGTACGCCTTCTCGACCGAGAACTGGAAGCGGTCGACCGAAGAAGTGCTTGGCCTGATGGCAATCTTCGCCCGCTACATCGAGCGCGAGGCCGAGCGCCTTGCCAAGGCGGGGGTCCGGGTCCGGTTCATCGGCGAACGCGGGCGCCTTGATCTGAAGCTGCAGCGCCTGATGGCCGGGATCGAGGCGCGCACGGCTGGCTGCGATCGGCTGAACCTGACCATCGCGGTCAACTACGGTGGCCGTGACGAGATTGTGCGCGCAGCGCGCAAGCTGGCCGAGCAGGTGGCGGCTGGCCTGCTGGATCCGCGCGATCTGACCGAAGGGGCCTTCGCTGGGGCGCTGGATACGGGCGGCCTGCCTGACCCCGACCTTGTGATCCGCACCAGCGGAGAGACAAGGACAAGCAATTTCCTGCCCTGGCAGGCGGCCTATGCCGAATACGAATTCACCGGCACGCTCTGGCCCGATTTCACGGCCGAGGAACTGGCCGGGATCATCGCGCGGTTCGGCAATCGCGAGCGGCGGTTCGGGGGCGTGCTGCGGTGAGTGGGGTGCCGGCGCCTTCCGGCCGATGGTCTGACCTGCGGACCCGAATCCTTTCGGCCATATTCATGGTGTCGGTCGGTGCGGTCGAGATCTGGCTGGGCGGCACTGCCTTTGCCGCTCTTGTCATCGTGCTGACGGCGCTGATGGTCTGGGAACTGGCAACCATCACGGCCCCCCTGCGACGCCGGACGCCGGTGACGCTGGCGGTGGCGACCGGTGGGGCGCTGGCGGCCGCACTGGTCCTGCGCAGCGAAGTGGCGGTGCTGTTCCTTGTGGCGCCGACGCTGATGCTGGTGCTGACCCCGCGCCGCGACCGTCGCCTTGCAGGGGGCTATGCGCTGGCGATCATGCTGGCGGGCTACGGCCTGGTCACCCTGCGCCAGGAGGCCGGAACAATCGCCATCCTGTGGCTTGTCGCGGTGGTCGTAGCCTCCGACGTTCTGGGCTATTTCGCCGGGCGTCTGCTGGGCGGGCCGAAGTTCTGGGAACGGATCAGCCCCAAGAAGACCTGGTCGGGCACGGCGGCGGGCTGGATCGGTGCCGGGCTGGTGGGGCTTGCCTTTTGGCAGGCCGGCTATGGTGGCTGGCCGCTGGTGCCCTTGTCGATGCTGGTGGCCTTTGCCGGGCAGATGGGCGACATCCTGGAAAGCTGGGTCAAGCGGCGCGCTGGGGTCAAGGATGCCTCGCGGCTGATTCCCGGACACGGCGGCGTACTGGACCGCTTTGATGCGCTGATCGGCGCCGTGGTTCTGGTGATGCTGCTGCAACTGGTCGTTCCGGTCACGCCGATGATCGGGGGGCCGGGCTGATGCGAAGCATTTCGATCTTCGGGGTCACGGGCTCGATCGGAGAGCAGACGGTGGATCTTGTCCGCCGCGCTGGCGGGGCCGAGGCCTACCGGGTGGTTGCACTGACCGGCGGGCGCAACATCGCGCGGCTGGCCGAACTGGCGCGAGAGCTGCGCGCCGAGGTCGCGGTCTGCGCCGACCCGTCGGGCCTTGCCGAACTGCGCGACAGGTTGGCAGGTTCGGGTGTGGCGGCGGCGGCCGGGGCCGAGGCGATCGCCGAAGCCGCCGACCGCCCGGCAGACTGGGTGATGAGCGCGATCGTCGGTGCGGCGGGACTGGTGCCCGGGTTCCGGGCGCTGCGTCACGGGAAAAGCCTGGCCCTCGCCAACAAGGAAAGTCTGGTGACCGCAGGGCCGTTGCTGATGGCCGAGGCAGAGGCGCGAGGCGCGCGCATCCTGCCGGTTGACAGCGAACATTCGGCGATCTTTCAGGCCCTTGCGGGCGAAGACATCGCGACGGTAGAGCGGATCATCCTGACCGCTTCGGGCGGTGCGCTGCGCGACTGGCCGTTGGAGGCCCTGGCACGCGCCACGGTGCAGGAGGCGCTGGCCCATCCCAACTGGGCCATGGGCCAGAGGATCACCATCGATTCGGCCAGCATGTTCAACAAGGCGCTCGAGGTGATCGAGACGCGCGAGTTCTTCGGGGTGGAACCCGAACGGGTCGAGGTCATCATCCACCCGGAATCGCTGATCCATTCCATGGTCGGCTTCCGTGACGGGGCCATCATGGCGCATATGGGCGCACCGGACATGCGCCATTCCATCGGCTATGCGCTGAACTGGCCGGTGCGGGCCGACCTGCCGGTCGCCCGGCTGGATCTGGCGCAGATCTCTACGCTCACCTTCCGCGCGCCCGACCTTACGCGATACCCGGCGCTGCGTCTTGCGCGTGCGGTGATGGAACGGCGCGGGCTTGCAGGCGCGGCCTTCAATGCGGCGAAGGAAGTGGCCCTTGACCATTTCCTGGCCGGTGGAATCGGCTTCATGGACATGGCCGGGGTGGTCGAGGCTTCGCTGGATGCGCTGGAGCCCGACCTTGGCCGCACAAATGCGGCACCCGCCCTTGATGATATCCTGCAGATGGACCATCTGGCACGGACGAAGGCGGATGAAATCGCGCGCCGCAGGGCGGGTTCGAGGTAGGCATGGAAATCTTCGCGGCACTCGGCGGCACCGCCTGGACGGTGTTCTTTTTCATCGTTGCGCTGTCGATCATCGTCTTCGTCCATGAATACGGCCATTACATCGTCGGCCGATGGTCGGGCATACATGCCGAGGTGTTCTCGATCGGCTTCGGTCCCGTGCTCTTCAGCCACCGCGACCGCCGCGGCACGCGCTGGCAGATTGCGGCGATTCCCTTCGGCGGCTATGTGAAGTTCCTTGGCGATGCCGACGCATCGTCGGTGCGCCCTGTGAACATGCCCGGCCTGTCGCCGGCCGAACGGCGCCACACGATGGCGGGGGCGCCGCTCTGGGCGCGGTCTGCGACCGTGGCGGCGGGACCGGTGGCGAACTTCATCCTGACCTTCGTGTTGCTTGCCGGGATCCTGATGGTTGCCGGCCTGCCGCGGGAAGAACCGACGGTGGGCGAACTGCGCGCCCTTCCCTTCGGGGGAGCGGAGCTGCAGACAGGTGACGTCATCCTTGCCATCGAGGGACAGCCGACACCGGACTTGCCCAGCCTGGGCGCGCTGGCCGGGGTTCTTCCGGACAAGCTGACGGTGACCTACACCATCCGCCGCGGAGACCGCCAGATGGACGTCGGAGGTCCGCATCCCTTCCCGGCTGTCGTGGGGCAGGTGATCATCCGGTCGGCGGCCATGGACGCCGGCCTTCAGGCCGGGGATGTGATCCTGCGGGCCGGCGGGCAGGAGGTCACCACCTTCCGCCAGCTTCCCGACATCGTCGCCCAAAGCAAGGGTGCGCCGGTGCCGCTGACCGTCTGGCGCAATGGGCAGACCTTCGAACTGACGCTGGTCCCGCGCATCCGCAGCGTGGCGGATGAAACCGGCGCCTTCGTCGAGCGCTATCAGATCGGGATTGCCTCTGGCATGGCCTTCGTTCCGGCCACGCGGTCGCCCGGCCTGATCGAATCGATGTCCCTGGCCGTGGCGCAGATGTGGGGCATGACTGTCACTACCTTTTCGGGTCTTTGGCACATCATCACCGGTGCCATAAGTTCCTGCAACTTTTCGGGTGCGATCGGTATTGCCGAGACGATGGGCGATGCGGCGCGCAACGGGACGGAAAGCTTTGTCGGCATGCTTGCCGTGCTTTCGCTGGGTATCGGCATCATCAACCTGTTTCCGATTCCGGTTCTGGATGGCGGACATCTGGTGTTTCACGCCTACGAAGCGGTCATGCGCCGCCCTCCGTCAGAGCGTGCGCTGCGCGTGCTGATGACGATCGGGCTGACCATTGTGCTGTCGCTGATGCTGTTCGCGCTAAGCCGCGATATCCTTTGCATGTAAGCCGCCGCACCGCCGCAGGGTCGGTTTTCCCTGATCCGATGGCGCGGCACAGCGGGCACAATATGTGGGAAAGTTATCCACAAGGACCGCAGGCTTTTGACAAAGCTTGCCTTTCCAGCTAGTCAGAAAAAAAACAGGAACGGGCGAGGACGCAGGATGCAAGGGACCTTCCGTACGACCAGGGAACGGTCATCCGGGACGCGTGCGCGCGCCCGTCTTCTGGCAACGGCGGTTTTTCTTGGCACCGCAATGCTTTCGGCCCCGTTCCTGATGCCGGCCTATGCTCAGGTCTTTTCCTTTTCGAACGTCGTGATCGAAGGGAACAGCCGGGTAGATGCCGCCACGATCCTCAACTATGCCGGAATCAGGCGTGGCGAACAGGTGTCGGCTTCCGCGCTGAACGATGCCTATCAGCGCATCGTGAACTCCGGCCTGTTCGAAACGGTCGAGCTGATCCCCCAGGGCTCCACCTTGCTGATCCGGGTCGTCGAATACCCGATCATCAACGTGATCAGCATCGAGGGGAACCGCCGCCTGAAGGACGAACGTCTTGCCGAGGTTATCAAGTCGCAACCTCGTCGTGTCTATTCCCCCAGCCAGGCCGAGGCCGATGCCGCAGCCATCGCGGAAGCCTATCGCGCAGCGGGGCGCCTGGCCGCCAGCGTGACGCCCAAGATCATCCGCCGCTCGGAAAACCGCGTGGATCTGGTCTTCGAGATCACCGAAGGCCGTGTGGTCGAGAACGAGCGGATCGATTTCGTCGGGAACCGTGCCTTCTCGGATCGGCGCTTGCGCCAGGTGTTGCAGACCAAGCAGGCGGGGCTTCTGCGTACCTTCATCCAGCGCGACAGTTTCGTGGCCGAGCGGCTGGAACTGGACAAGCGCCTGCTGACAGAATTCTACCTGTCGCGTGGGTTCATCGACTTTCAGATCCTGGACGCCAGCGCCGAACTGACGCGTGAACGGGATGCGACCTTCATCACCTTTACCGTGCGTGAAGGGTTGCCGCATACCATCGGCAAGGTCACCGTCGTATCCGAGGTTGAGGGGTTGGATGCGGCCGAATTTCAGGCGGTCACGCGGATCCGCACCGGGCAGACCTACAGCCCGCTGCTGATCGATAACAACGTGACGCGGATGGAAACGCTGGCGCTGAAGAAAGGCCTCAATTTCATCCGTGTCGAACCGCGGATCACCCGTGACCAGCGCGGCCAGGCAGTTGACGTCGAATTCGCCATCGTTCGCGGCCAGCGTATTTTTGTCGAACGCATCGACATCGAAGGCAACCAGACCACGCTGGACGAGGTCATCCGCCGTCAGTTCCGCACCGTTGAGGGCGACCCCTTCAACCCGCGCGAGATCCGGCAGTCGGCCGAACGGATTCGCGCTCTGGGCTTCTTCTCGGACGCACAGGTGAACACCGAGCAGGGGTCCGGCCCGGATCAGGTGGTGGTGAATGTCGATGTCGAGGAACAGCCGACCGGCTCGCTCAGCTTCGGGGTCAGCTATTCGGTGGCCAACGGTACGGGGTTCAACATTGGGTTCTCGGAAACGAACTTCCTGGGCCGCGGCCAGCGCCTGTCGCTTAGCCTGAGTTCGGGGACGGACAATCAGAATTCAAGCTTCAGCTTCACCGAGCCTGCCTTCCTGGGGCGCGACCTCAGCTTCAGCCTGGGTGCCTATTACCGCACCTCGACCAGCGATTTCGCGGTCTACGATACGCGCAACATCGGCTTGACTGCCGGGCTTGGCTTCCCGATCGGGGAACAGTCTAGGCTGAACCTTCGCATGCGCTATTCGGATGACCTGCTGGAGAACTACACCGGCGATTCGCCGATCATCCAGAGTGAAGTTGACCTTGGCGCGCTGCGCACGCTGTCGCTGGGTTACAATTACGAGTATGACACTCGGATTACTGGCCTGAATCCGAAGGGTGGGGTTCTGCTGCGCTTTGGCCAAGATTTTGCGGGTCTTGCGGGCGATACAGAATATATCGAGACGACCGCGCTGGCCTTGGCCGAGACCAAGGTCTGGAACGAGGAAGTGACGATCCGTGCCGTGTTCGAGGGCGGGGCCATCACGACACTGGGTGACGGCACCAGCCGCGTGACTGAACGCTACTTCGGTGGCGGCAAGATCAGGGGCTTCGAACCCAAGGGGATCGGTCCGCGCGACCTTGGGGCTGACGATCAGGATGCCTTGGGCGGCAACATGTTCGCTGTGGCGCGCTTCGAGGCCGAATTCCCCCTTGGCCTGCCCGAGGAATATGGCATCACCGGCGGCGCCTTCTTCGATGTCGGTTCGGTCTGGAGCCTCGACAACGTGAACGGCACTCCTTCGCCTGACCAACCGGGTGGCATCGTCGATGACAGCTTCAATCCGCGGGCGGTGGTCGGCCTTTCGGTGTTCTGGACAACGCCGATCGGTCCGCTGCGGTTCAACTTCAGCAAGGCGCTGAAGAAGGAAGACTACGACAGGGAACAGACCTTCGACCTGACGATCTCGACGAGGTTCTGACGATGCGGGCGTGGCGCGCCCTGTGCGCCGTTGTCGTCCTGCTTTTCCTTGGCCAGCCTGTGCCTGCACAAGATGCGCCGATTCCGGGCGGCATCATCCTGACGCTGGATCAGGACCGGCTTTTCCTGGATTCGGCCTATGGCAAGGCAAGTGTCGAACGCGAACGCGCCGCCACCAAGGCGCTGGAAGCAGAGAACGCACGGATCGAGGCCGAACTTGTCGCCGAAGAGCAGGAACTGACCCGCAAGCGCGGCACCTTGCCTGCCGAGGAATTCTCGGCCCTCGCGGCCGAGTTCGATGCGAAGGTCGAACGCATCCGCGCCGAGCAGGATGAAAAGTCCCGCGATCTCGTTCGCGCCCGCGAGGCTGATCGTCAGGCGTTCCTGCGGGCGGCCATTCCCGCCCTGGCCGAGCTGATGGGCGAACTTGGCGCGGTGGCGATCCTGGACAAGAGTCAGGTGTTCCTGTCGCTGTCCGCAATCGACGTCACCGACGAGGCGATCGTGAAGGTCGATGCCGTGCTGCCGGCAGAGACCGCGCCCTGAACCGGCGGAAAACTTGTCACTTGCGACGCGAGTTGGTAGCTACGGCGAAAAGGCCGGGGACGACGGTCGCAAGGCAACGCAAGGGGACCAGTATGGATGCAGCCGCTACGACAACAGCCGATCTGGAGCTGATCCAGCGGATCATCCCGCATCGCTATCCCTTTCTGCTGATCGACAAGGTACGCGACATCGTGCTGAACGAAAGCTGCGTCGGCATAAAGTGCGTCACCCTGAACGAGCCGCAGTTCCAGGGCCACTTTCCGGGCATGCCCATCTTTCCCGGCGTGATGATCATCGAGGCTATGGCGCAGACGTCCGGCGTTCTGGTCGGGCTGTCGATGAACCTGGTGGACAAGGCGGCCAAGGTCTTCTTCATGGGCGTCGATGGTGTGAAGTTCCGCCGCAAGGTGGTGCCGGGCGACGTGATGGAGCTGCATGTGAAGGCGCTGCGCGGCGGTGGCCGCGTCTGGAAATTCGAAGGCAAGGCCTATGTCGAGGGCGAGCTGGCCTGCGAAGCGACCTTCATGGCGATGTTTGACGTTCCGAAAGAATGACCGTTCACCCCACAGCCCGCATCCACGCCTCGGCCGTGGTCGAGCCCGGCGCGGTGATCGGCGAGGGTTGCGAGATCGGCCCCTTTGCGGTGATCGGCCCCGAGGTGACGCTTGGCGCGCGCGTCACGGTCAAGAGCCACGCCGTCCTTACCGGCTGGACCGATATCGGCGAGGACAGCACGATCTTTCCCTTCGCCACGGTCGGCGAGGTGCCGCAGGACCTGAAATACCGTGGCGAACGTACGCGGCTGATCGTGGGCCGGCGCTGCCGGATCCGTGAGGGGGCAACGCTGAACACCGGGACCGAAGGTGGTGGCGGGGTGACGCGCGTCGGCGATGACGTGCTGATCATGACCGGCGCCCACGTCGGGCACGACGCCCAGATCGGCAACCGGGTGATCCTGGTGAATCATGTGGCGATCGCCGGCCATGTGGTGCTGGGTGACGATGTGATAGTCGGCGGGCTGTCCGGCATACACCAGTGGGTCCGGGTCGGGCAGGGTGCGATCATCGGGGCGGTGACGATGGTCACCAATGACGTCATACCCTACGGTCTGGTTCAGGCGCCGCGCGGCGAACTTGACGGGCTGAACCTGGTCGGGCTGAAGCGGCGCGGTGTGGACCGCTCCGAGATCACCGCGTTGCGCGCCGCCTATCAGACGCTGGCGCAGGAAGAGGGCAGCTTCCAGGACCGCGCCCGCAAGCTGGCCGAAGAGAGCGACAGCCCGCTTGTCCGTGAAATCGCCGACTTCATCCTGTCGAAGTCCGACCGCAGCTTCCTGACCCCGAAGGGCGGGCGGTGAGGACGGCGCTGATCGCGGGGCGCGGGCGCCTGCCGGCGGCGCTGGCGCAGGCGATGGCGGAACCACCTTTCGTCGCCGCGCCCGAGGGTTTCGTGCCCGCGGGTCTGGCAGTCGATCTGACCTTCCGCCTGGAGCGTCTGGTGCCTTTCCTGCGCGCGTTGGCCGATGCGGGCGTCAGCCGCGTGGTCCTGGCCGGCGCGGTCCAGCGCCCGCGTCTGGACCCTGCGCTGCTTGATCCGGCCACGGCCGAACTGCTGCCGCGGCTGATGCAGGCGATGCAGGCCGGCGACGACGCGACGCTGCGGGCGGTGCTGGAGATCTTCGACGAGTTCGGGTTTGCAGTGGCCGGGGTGGAAGAGGTGGCGCCGACGCTGTTGCCGGGCCCGGGGGTGCTTGCAGGAACCGTGACCCCGCGTGACGAGGCCGATGCAGCCCGCGCGGCAGAGATCGTGGCGGCCCTTGGCGCGGTTGATGTGGGACAAGGCGCGGTGGTGGCCCAGGGCCTGTGCCTGGCGGTCGAGGCTTTGCCGGGAACCGATGCCATGCTGGCCGAGGTCGCGCGGATCGGGGCCTTGCGGCCAGATCCGGCGCGGGGGCGGGGCGTGTTCTACAAGGCGGCGAAACCGGGGCAGGACCGGCGGATCGACTTGCCCACGATCGGCCCCGACACGCTGCGGGCCGTTGCGGCGGCCGGGCTGGGCGGCGTGGCCTTTCAGGCGGGCTCGGTGATCTGCCTGGATCATGCGGAGATGCGGCTTCTGGCCGGGGAGCTGGGCCTGTTCCTGTGGGCGCGCGCATGATGCGGGGCGGGAAGGCGCGAAGAGTGAACGAAGTCCAACGATGAGCAGCCCGCTGAAGCTGTTCCTGATCGCGGGCGAACCTTCGGGCGACCGTCTGGGCGCGGCGCTGATGGCGGGGCTCAAGTCACTTGCGCCGGTGGAGTTCTCCGGGGTCGGTGGGCCGCTGATGCAGGCAGAGGGGATGCAAAGCCTGTTCCCGATGGAAGAGCTGTCGGTGATGGGCATCGCCGAGGTTCTGCCGAAATACCTGCACCTGAAACGCCGCATCCGCGAGGCAGCCCAGGCGGTGCTTTCCAGCGGGGCGGATGCGCTGGTCACCATCGACAGCCCGGATTTCTGCCTGCGCGTGGCGAAGATGGTCAAGACTGCACGCCCGGGCTTGCGCACCATCCACTATGTCGCGCCCTCGGTCTGGGCCTGGCGGCCGGGCCGGGCGCGGAAGATGGCGCGGGTGATCGACCATGTGCTGGCGCTTCTGCCCTTCGAGCCGCCCTACATGACCGCCGCCGGCATGACATGCGATTTCGTCGGCCACCCGGTGGTGGCCGAGCCGCTTGCCTCAGAGGCCGAACGCGCCGCCTTTGCGGGCGAGGGGCCGCTTCTTCTGGCCCTGCCGGGCTCTCGGAGGGGAGAGGTCGCGCGACTGGCGCCCGTCTTCGGCGAGGTCGTCGGGCGGCTGAAGGCGGCCCATCCGGCGCTGCGTGTCGTTCTGCCCACGGTGCGCGGTGTGGCGCCTTTGGTCAGGGATCTGACGGCGGGCTGGCCGGTCGTGCCCGAGATCATAGAGGATCCGGCTGCCAAGCGTGGCGCCTTTGCCGCAGCTGATGTGGCACTGGCGGCCTCGGGGACGGTGTCGCTGGAACTGGCTGCCAATGGCTGCCCCATGGTCATCGCCTATGACATGCATCCGCTGACGCTGTGGCTGATGCGGCGGGCGGCGCTGATCGACACGGTCACGCTGGTCAACCTGGTCAGCGAGACACGGGCGGTGCCCGAATTCATCGGGCCGGACTGCCGGGCCGACAGAATTGCCCCGGCGCTGAAGGCGGTCCTGGCTGACCCGGCATCACAAAAGGCGGCGATGGCCCTGACGATGGAGCGGCTGGGGCGCGGGGGCGAGGCACCCGGCCTCAGGGCTGCGCGGTCGGTGCTGGCGGCGCTTCGTCGTTGATGATCGCCAGAACCTGCGGCATCACCGCGCCGGTCCTGTCGTTGATCAACGCGATCACCCCCGGCTCTTGCGCAGCGGTCAGCTGCGGCAGCTTTGCCATGGCCGAGCGCCCCTCTGGCGTGGCGTAGAAGTCGCGCAGCGCGGTGATTTCGCCAAGGGTCATGATGTCGGCCATGATTTCGGCCTGATCGCGCATCAGCGCCATCATCGGGTCGGTGAACGTGTCCAGATACAGGGCCCGGATCGCCGCCACCTGTTCGTCGCTGAGCGTCTGCCCGGCGGCGGCGACCTGTTGCAGAATCGGCTGATACATCGTCTCGATCACCGCTGCCATGTCGAAACCCTGAAGCGCCAGATCGACATAGTCGCGCGCGACGGCCACCCGGGCGTCGCGCGTTTCGGCAGGGGCGGGCAGCGGCATGGCCAGAAGTGCGGCCAGGATCAGCAGTCTCACCGGGCCTGCCCTTTCCAGATCCAGCCCCCGCCGAAGATGCGGCTGCCTTCGAGGGCGTAGAACACGCAGGCCTGACCGGGGCTTACGCCGTCCTCGGGCGACAGCAGTTCCACCTCGGCGGTCGTGAGGCCGGTCGGACGGATGATGGCCTCGCTTGGCGGGCGGGTCGATCGGACCTTGACCTTCAGCTGCCATTCGGCGCGGCTGTCGAAAGGCGCATCGCCCAGCCAGTTGATTTCCCGGACGGGAATGATCCGGGTGGACAGCGCCGACTTGGGCCCGACGATCACGCGCCGCGTTTCGGGGTCGAGCTTCACCACATACAGCGGCTCGCCCAGACCGCCGATGCCCAGACCCTTGCGCTGGCCGATCGTGTAATGGATCACGCCGCGGTGCTGACCCAGCACATTGCCGTCGAGGTTCACGATCTCGCCCGGGTCGGCGGCGCCGGGGCGCAGCTTCTCGATCACCGCGGCATAGTTGCCGTTCGGCACGAAGCAGATGTCCTGGCTGTCGGGCTTGTCCGCGACCGGCAGCCCGTATTTTGCCGCCAGCGCCCGGGTCTCGGCCTTGGATTTCAGGTGGCCCAGCGGAAAGCGCAGATAGGCCAGCTGTTCCGGCGTGGTCGAGAACAGGAAATAGCTTTGGTCCCGCGCCGGGTCGGCCGCCTGGTGAAGTTCGGGACCATGATCGCCCAGCTTGCGCTGGATGTAATGGCCGGTTGCCATGCAGTCGGCATCCAGATCCTTCGCCGTGGCCAGAAGATCCTTGAACTTCACCCGCTCGTTGCAGCGAATGCAGGGCACGGGGGTTGCGCCCGCCAGGTAGGCATCGGCGAATTCCTCGATCACCGCCTCGCGGAAGGTGTTCTCGTAGTCGAGGACATAGTGCGGAAACCCCATCGTCTCGGCCACGCGGCGCGCATCGTGGATGTCGCGGCCCGCGCAGCAGGCCCCTTTCTTCGCCAAGGCGGCCCCGTGATCGTAAAGCTGCAGTGTCACGCCGACGACATCATAGCCTTCTTCGGCCAACATGGCGGCGACGACGCTGGAATCGACGCCGCCCGACATGGCGACGACGACCCGCGTTTCGGACGGGGGCTTCGGCAGGCCGAGAGAATTGAGCGCCAGGTCGCGCGGCATGGGACAAATCCGGGGTCAGGGAATGTCAGGCAATATATGAAAATGCTCTGCACTCTCAATCCCCAGTTTCAGCATTGATTAAGCCTGTTCCGGCATCCTTCCTGTGCACGAAGGGGGATTGCCGATGTTTCTGAAACGTGTCGATGGTCCGCGGCAGGTCACCTTGCCTGACGGCAGCATCCTGACCCGGGCCGACCTGCCGCCTGCGGATACCCGGCGCTGGGTCGCCAGTCGCAAGGCGGTTGTGGTAAAGGCGGTGGTCCACGGTCTGCTTCCCCTGTCCGAGGCGCTGGAACGTTACGCCCTGTCCGAGGAAGAGTTCGCGCTATGGCGCGCGGCGGTCGAACGGCATGGCGACGCGGGGCTGAAGGTCACGTCGATCCAGAAATACAAACAACTTTAGATTGTTTTCTGCTCGCGCTCTGGCAAAGTAACCGTCGATTAACCAATGCCGCCCACAGTCGTTAACGATGACGGCACTGGAGCGGAGATTCCGATAAATGCGCATCCTGCTTGTGGAAGACGACCCGACGACTTCGAAAAGCATCGAGCTTATGCTGACACATGCCAACCTGAACGTCTATTGCACCGACATGGGCGAGGACGGGATCGATCTGGCAAAGCTTTACGATTACGATCTGATTCTTCTGGACCTGAACCTGCCGGACATGAGCGGGCATGAGGTGCTGCGTCAGGTGCGCCAGGCCCGGGTGGAAACGCCGATCCTGATCCTGTCGGGCGCGGATGACACGGAAAGCAAGTTGAAGGGCTTCGGCTTCGGTGCCGACGACTATCTGACCAAGCCCTTCCACCGCGAGGAACTGGTCGCCCGCATCCATGCAATCATCCGCCGGTCCAAGGGGCATAGCCAGTCCGTGATCCGCACGGGCAGGGTTGCGGTCAATCTTGATGCAAAGACCGTCGAGGTGGATGGCAAGGGCGTGCATCTGACCGGCAAGGAATACCAGATGCTTGAGCTGCTATCCCTGCGCAAGGGAACGACGCTGACCAAGGAGATGTTCCTGAACCACCTTTACGGCGGGATGGACGAGCCGGAGCTGAAGATCATTGATGTCTTCATCTGCAAGCTGCGCAAGAAACTGGCCGAGGCGACGGGTGGCGACAACTACATCGAAACCGTCTGGGGCCGCGGCTATGTGCTGCGCGACCCGGCTGCCGGAACCGGTGCAAGGCTTGCCGCCAGCGCCTGATCTTTACCTTGACCGCCCCCGGGCCTAACCTTCCGGCCGCATGGCATGGCGGGTGCGGATCGGGGGGCGGCAATGAAGGAAAAGCCGGTCGAGGCGCTGACGGAACGTGAAGCAGCTGAAGAGCTTGCGCGTCTTGCCGCTGCGATTGCGGCGGCGAACCGGGCCTATCATACGCTTGATGCCCCCGAGATTTCGGATGCCGAGTATGACGCGCTGAAACGCCGCAATGCCGCCATTGAAGCGCGCTTTCCGGCGCTGAAGCGGGCGGATTCCCCCAGCGACCAGGTGGGCGCCGCCTTGGCCGAAGGCTTCGGTAAGGTCGTGCATCGGGTACGGATGCTGTCGCTGGAAAACGCCTTTTCTGCGGAAGAGGTGACCGAGTTCGACGAACGCGTGCGCAAGTTCCTGAACCATTCCGGAGCTTTGGCCTACACGGCCGAGCCGAAGATCGATGGCCTTTCGCTCAGCCTGCGTTACGAGGAGGGAGAGCTGGTCGTGGCTGCGACGCGCGGCGATGGCGAGGTGGGTGAGAATGTCACCGAAAACGCCCTCACGATTGCCGACATTCCCCGGCGCCTGACCGGCGCGCCCCGGGTGCTGGAGGTGCGGGGCGAGGTCTACATGTCGCATGCGGATTTCGCCGCCCTGAACGACAGGCAGGCTGCCGCGGGAGAAAAGACCTTTGCCAACCCGCGCAACGCCGCCGCCGGCAGTTTGCGCCAGCTTGACGCCCGGATCACCGCCAGCCGGCCGCTTAAGTTCTTCGCCTATTCCTGGGGCGAACTTTCGGAACCGCTTGCCAAGACGCAATTTACGGCAATTGCGCGGCTCAAGTCATTGGGATTTCCGACGAATCCCCTGACAGTCCTGTGTGATGGGCCAGAGGCGATGCTGGCCCACTACCGGCTGGTCGAGGCGCAGCGCGCGACTCTGGGCTATGACATCGACGGCGTCGTGTACAAGGTGGACGATCTCGCGCTTCAGGCGCGCTTGGGGTTCCGCTCTTCCACGCCGCGCTGGGCCCTGGCGCACAAGTTCCCGGCGGAACTGGCCTGGACCGAGCTTCTGGGCATCGACATTCAGGTTGGCCGTACCGGGGCCCTGTCGCCTGTGGCGCGGTTGCGGCCGGTGACGGTAGGTGGCGTGGTGGTGTCAAACGCCACGCTGCACAACGAGGATTACATCGCCGGTCGCGACAGCAAGGGTCAGCCGATCCGCGGCGGCAAGGATATCCGCGTGGGTGACTGGGTGCAGGTCTACCGCGCGGGCGACGTCATTCCGAAGGTCGCGGACGTGGATCTTTCGCGTAGAAAGAGCGACTCAAAACCTTTTGTTTTTCCGGATAGATGCCCGGAATGCGGCAGCCCCGCCAACCGTGAGGAGGGCGACAGTGTCCGCCGCTGCACCGGCGGGCTGATCTGCCCGGCGCAGGCTGTCGAGCGTCTCAAGCATTTCGTCAGCCGCGGCGCCTTCGATATCGAGGGGCTGGGGGCAAAGCAGGTCGAGATGTTCTTCAACGATCCGATCCTGCCCGTGAAGACCCCGGCAGACATCTTCACCCTTGCAGCAAGAGATGCCGCCAACCCATTGCAGAAACTGAAGAACCGCGAAGGCTTCGGAGAGGTTTCCGTCGCCAAGCTGTTTGCCGCCATCGAGGCGCGGCGGACGATCCCGCTTGATCGGCTGATCTTCGCCCTCGGCATCCGGCATGTGGGCGAGGTGGCGGCCGGCCTTCTGGCGCGCCACTATGGCACCTGGGAAGCGTTCGAGACCGCCGTCACTCGTGCCGCGCCGGGCAACCCGGAGTGGCAGGAACTGACCTCGATCAACGGTATCGGTGCGGTGATGGCCCAAAGCCTGGCAGATGCCTTTCAGAACCCTGCCGAACGCGCGGCCATTGATGCGCTGGTCGCGCAACTGAGTGTACAGCCGGTCCAGGCCAGGGTTGCGACCGACAGCCCCGTGGCCGGAAAGACGGTTGTCTTCACCGGCACGCTGGAGAAGATGACCCGCGCCGAGGCCAAGGCGCGGGCAGAGGCGCTGGGGGCCAAGGTTGCCGGCAGCGTCAGTGCCAGGACCGACCTGGTGGTGGCCGGGCCCGGCGCCGGATCAAAGGCCAAAGAGGCCGAGCGCCTGGGGGTGCCGATCATCGACGAGGACGCCTGGCTGCGGCTGATCGGCGCATGACGCGGCCCGAGGCCCTGTTCCCGCTGTTTGCGGAACTTGAGACCCTGCCCGGCGTTGGCCCCAAGGCAGCGCAGGCCTTCAGGACGCTGGGGGTAGAGCGGCCCAAGGATCTGCTTTACCTGATGCCCCATTCGGTGGTGGACCGGGCGTTGCGCGCCTCGGTTCGTGATGTGACCCCGCCAGCCACGCTGACCGTCGAGGTAGAGGTCGGCCAGCATGTGCCGCCCCGCCGGAAGGGCGGGCCTTACCGGGTGCATGTCCGCGACCGGAAGCTGGAATTCACGCTCGTCTTCTTCCACGCCCGCACCGACTATCTGCAGAAGCTCTTGCCCACCGGCCAGCGGCGGCTGGTTTCGGGCAAGGTCGAGTTGTTCGACGGCATGGCGCAGATCGTGCATCCTGATCATGTGCTGCGACCCGACGAGGCAGACGAGATCCCGGCCTATGAGCCGGTCTATCCGCTGGCCGCCGGTCTGACGCAGAAGCTGGTGCAGAAGGCCGTGGCCGGCACTTTGGCGCGGGTTCCGGACCTGGGAGAGTGGATCGATGCCGGACTCAAGTCGCGCGAAGGATGGCCGGACTGGACAAGGGCGCTGCACATGGTGCACGCGCCTGATGGCCCGGCCGGGCTGGCCCCGGATCATCCCGCGCGCCAGCGTCTGGCCTATGACGAATTGTTCGCGCATCAGCTGATGCTGTCGATCGCGCGGGCAAGGCTGCGGCGCGGCAAGGGAATCGAGACGCGCGGCGATGGGCATCTGCGGGCAAGGGTTCTGAAGAGCCTGCCCTATGCGCCCACCGGCGCGCAGGTCCGGGCCGTTGCCGAGATAGAGGCCGACATGGCCCGCCCAGTGCGCATGAACCGCCTGTTGCAGGGTGACGTGGGGGCGGGAAAGACGCTGGTTGCCTTCCAGGCGCTCTTGATCGCGGTCGAGGCTGGCGGGCAGGGCGTGATGATGGCGCCGACGGAAATTCTGGCGCGGCAACATTTCGAGGGGCTGGAGCCGCTGGCCCGCGCCGCCGGGGTGCGGCTGGAGCTGCTGACGGGCCGCGACCGGGGGGCAGAGCGGGCGGCAAAGCTGGCCGACCTGGCAGCGGGGCGGATTCCGATCCTGGTCGGCACGCATGCGGTCTTCCAGAAGGACGTGGCGTTCCATGATCTGCGGTTGGCGGTCGTGGACGAACAGCACCGCTTTGGTGTGGCGCAGCGGATGGAACTGGCCGCCAAGGGCAGGGCGGTGGATGTGCTGGTGATGACTGCTACCCCCATTCCGCGCAGCCTGGCCCTGGCCACGCATGGCGACATGGATGTGTCCGTGCTGGATGAAAAGCCTGCAGGGCGCAAGCCAATCCGCACCGCCATGGTCTCGGCCGAGCGGCTGGACGAGGTGGTGGATCATCTGCGCAAGGCCGTGGCAGAAGGACGGCAGGCCTATTGGGTTTGCCCGCTGGTCGAGGAATCCGAAGTGGTGGATTACGCCAGCGCGGAAGAGCGGTTCCGTTCGCTGCGCGCGGCCTTGGGCGACCGGGTGGGCCTGGTCCACGGCCAGATGCCTCTGGCCGAAAAGGACGCGGCCATGGCGCGCTTCGTGGCCGGTGAGACCTCGGTGCTGGTGGCGACCACGGTGATCGAGGTGGGGGTGAACGTGCCCAACGCGACGATCATGGTGATCGAACGGGCCGAGACCTTCGGCCTTGCGCAGCTGCACCAGTTGCGAGGCCGCGTCGGTCGGGGCGAGGCGCAGTCGACCTGCCTGCTGCTTTACCAGCCACCGCTGAGCGAAACCGGCCGGCGGCGGCTGAAAACGATCCGCGACACCGAGGACGGATTCCGCATCGCCGAGGAAGACCTTGCGATGCGGGGCGCCGGCGATCTGATCGGCACGGCACAATCCGGCCTGCCACGGTTCCGCGTGGCGGATCTGGAGCGCCAGGCGGGCCTGATGGGGCTTGCCCAGTCCGATGCGCGCAAGCTGTTGCACGACGACCCGGGGCTGTCCGGCCCGCGTGGCGAGGCAGCGCGGGCACTTTTGTGGCTGATGGATCAGGACCGGGCCCTGCGCCTGATCTCTGTCGGCTAGGGGGCGTTCATCCCACGCTTCCGCCTGGCCTTAGCGGGCTTAGGCCTTGGATACGCCGGACTGGAAGATCTTTTTTCCGAAATGTTCGCTAATGTTCTTAAAAAGTTCTTTACAGCCGCGATCAGGTGTGAGAACAATTCGGCAACTTTCATGGAGGACGCGATGAAAGACGCCATGAAGATGCTTATCGCCCAGCCCCCGCGCGGCGCGATGGAGGATGTGGCTGGTCTTGCCGCACTGTTCGTGCTGCTTATTGCCGTGCTGGCCTTCCCGGGCCTTGCCTGACCCTTTCTGCCCCGCGCTCTGCCCCCATGGGTGACGGCCTCGCCGCTGCCTGGCCAGCCGTCCGCCGTATCCAGACGCGCCACTAACGCCGCCATCCCCGGATGCGCGGCGTCTTTTTTTCGGGGCTGGCCTAGGCTGCGGCCTGTGCGGCCTCTGCCGCCTCGCAGATCGCCTCCAGCGCCAGCAGGATCGAGGCGTGGCGGTTCTTGTAGTCGCGTGCCGGCAGCAGCACCTCGTAGCCGTCGAACGGTGCGGGCGGCACGGGGCCGTCTTCCTTCAGCATGGCCTTCAGCGCGTCGCGGGCGGCCTGAAGTTCGGGCAGCGTGCGGCCAATGGCGACCTGTCCGAGGATCGCCGCCGAGGCCTGGCCAAGGGCACAGGCCTTCACGTCCTGGGCAAATTCGGCGACACGCCCGTCGCGTAGCACGACGTCGGCCGTGACGGTCGAGCCGCAGAGCGGCGACCGGCGCCGGGCGCTGCCCTGCGGTTTCGTCAGACGTCCGTAATGCGGGATGTCAGCCGCCAGCGCCAGGATGCGGGCAGAGTATAGCTTGATCAGATCGCTGTCGCTCATGGAAATCCCCGGGCTGACCCCGTATGTAGACCCGCAACGCGCGCCTGCCAAGGAGAAGCCCATGCCCTTCGATCCGGCCACACTGAAGTATGATGCTGCGGGGCTGGTGCCTTGCGTGGCGCAGGACGCGGTTTCGGGCGAGGTGCTGATGGTCGCCTGGATGAACGCAGCCGCCGTCGCGCGCACCCTGGAGACTGGGCGGGTGACCTATTGGTCGCGCTCGCGCGCGGCCTTCTGGGTGAAGGGAGAAACCTCGGGGCATCATCAGCGGCTGGTCGAGCTGCGGGTGGACTGCGACCGCGACTGCCTCTTGGCGCTGGTCGAGCAGGAGGGGCCGGCCTGTCATACGAACCGGCGGTCCTGTTTCTACACGGCGGTCCGGGCGGGCGAGGAGGTCATCCTGTCCGAACCCATGGCCTGACGCCCCCCACCCCCATCCCCTCCCCACGAGGGGGAGGGGAGGCGCCTAGAGCCCGACCATGCGGCGGATGTCGGCGGGGGTGGCGCCTTCGGCCCGGTATTTCAAGATCGCGCGGGCATCGTCGCGCTTGGCCAGGCGCTTGCCCTGTTCGTCGCGGATCAGGCGGTGGTGGTGGTAAATCGGTGTCGGCAGGCCGAAGAGGTGTTGCAGGATCACCTGGACGGGCGTGAAGTCGAACAGATCCTCGCCCCGGATGACATGGGTGATGCCCTGGTCGGCATCGTCGAAGGCGGAGGCGAGGAAGTAGGCGACGACGCCCTCTCCCTTCCGCGCCAGGACCACATCGCCGATCTCGGCCAGCGCGCGGCCGGGGTCGATGCGGTGCCGCCCGGCATGGGCGGGGCCGGTTTCGGTGAAGGCGAGGTCGGCGCCCGAAAGCCGGTCGAGCGCGGCGGCGAGGTTCAGCCGCAGGGCGTCGCCCGGACGGCGGTCGGACATCGGGCGGCCGCGGCAGGTGCCGGGATAGACGGCGAAGGCCACGCCTTCCTGCGGGGCTGCAAGTGCCGCCCGGATGTCGGCGCGGGTGCAGGAGCAGGGATAGAGAAGTCCTGTATCGGCAAGGGCTTCGAGGCGGATGTTGTAGTCCTCGATCCTGGTGGACTGGCGCAGGATCGGGCCGTCCCAGGAAAGGCCGAGCCAGCGCAGATCCTCCTGGATCAGGGCGTCCCATTCGGGGCGGCAGCGGTCGAGGTCGGTATCCTCCATCCGCAACAGGAACCGGCCGCATTCGGCGCGGGCCATGTCATGGGCGAGGATCGCGGAAAAGGCGTGGCCGAGATGCAGCGGGCCGGTAGGGCTGGGGGCGAAGCGGGTTACGAAAGCCATTCCGTGAAAGCCTGCTTCGCCCGGTCGGTATAGGCCTTGTAGCGGTCGTGCCGCCCCCGCCGGCCGCCGCGCGCTTCGATCGGCGGGAAGAGGCCGAAGTTGACATTCATCGGCTGGAAGGTCTTCGCCTCGGCCCCGCCGGTGATGTGGGTCACCAGCGCCCCCATCGCGGTTTCCGGCGGCGGCGGGGGAAGCGTGCGCCCGAGCAGTTCATGCGCGGCCATGCGTCCGGCCAGCAGCCCCATGGCGGCGGATTCGACATAGCCCTCGACCCCGGTGATCTGGCCGGCAAAGCGGATATGCGGCCGTGACTTCAGCCGCATCTGTGTATCCAGCAGCGTGGGCGAATTGATGAAGGTGTTTCGATGGATTCCGCCGAGGCGGGCGAAGCTGGCGTTTTCCAGTCCTGGAATCATACGAAAAACAGTAGTTTGCGCGCCATACTTCATCTTCGTCTGGAAGCCGACCATGTTGTAGAGCGTGCCGAGCCGGTTGTCGCGGCGGAGCTGGACCACGGCATAGGGCTTTTCATCCGGGCGATGCGCGTTCGTCAGGCCCACGGGTTTCATCGGACCATGACGGAGCGTGTCGCGGCCGCGTTCGGCCATGACCTCGATCGGCAGGCAGCCGTCGAAGTAGCCGGCGGTCTCGCCTTCGTGGAACTCGGTCTTTTCGGCGGCGAGGAGGGCGTCGATGAAGGCCTCGTACTGGTCGCGGTTCATCGGACAGTTGATGTAGGCGCGGCGTTCATCCTCGGTCTCGCCCTTGTCGTAGCGCGACTGCATCCAGGCCACGGACATGTCGATCGTCTCGGCATAGACGATGGGGGCGATGGCGTCGAAGAAGGCCAGAGCCTCGGCCCCGGTCGCGCTGCGGATGCTTTCGGCAAGGGCCGGGCTGGTCAGCGGGCCGGTGGCGACGATCCAGCGACCGGCTGAAGGAAGTTCGGTAACTTCCGCATGTGACGTCGAAATCAGGGGGTGAGACTTCAGCCGCTCGGTGACGGCGCGGGCGAAGGGTTCGCGGTCCACCGCCAGCGCCCCGCCAGCGGGCAGGCGGTGGCGGTCGGCCATCTCCATTACCAGACTGCCGGCCTGGCGCATTTCCCAGTGGATCAGCCCCACGGCATTGCGTTCGTGGTCGTCCGACCGGAAGGAGTTCGAGCACACCATTTCGGCGAAATCGCCGGTCCGGTGGGCGAAGGTGGCGACCTTGGGGCGCATCTCGTGGATGACGACGGGCACGCCGAGATTCGCGGCGGCCCAGGCGGCCTCGGATCCGGCCATGCCGCCGCCGATGATGTGCAGGGGTTCCATGCGGGCGGATGTAGCTGCGCGGGGCAGGCGTTGCAAGCAGGGGCGCTGCCCCTCTGGGCCCTTCGGGCCCATTCACCCCGGGATATTTGGGAACGGAAGAAGGGCATGGCGTTCGGCGCGTGTGAAGGCCAGCGGGTCCTGGGCCGGGCGTCCAAGGATGGCGGCCTTGAGAAAGAAGCCGGGCGCGGGAAGGCCCTCGGGCGAAAGGCGCTGGCGGAGGACGGCGGCGCGGAAGGGGCGGCCGGCTGCTGCGTCTTCCTCCATCAGTCTTTCTAGCGCGTTTGTCAGCTCTTCCATGCGCAGGCCGAGGTCGCGGGCAAGTTTGCCATAGGTGATGGTCTGCCCCGCGGCGGCGAGCGCCGCGAGGCGGGCCTCAAGCGTCATCACCCTGATCGGCGACGCGGGCGACAGAGACAACCTCTTCATCCGCAGCGATGGAAAAGACCTTGACCCCTCCGGCGCTGCGCGAGCGGAAGCTGATCTGGTCCACGGGCACGCGGATCGACTGGCCGGTCGAGGTGGCGAGCATGATCTGGTCGGAGAGTTCGACCGGGAAGGAGGCGACGATCCGCCCGCCGCGGGGGCCAGGGGAGATGGCCTTGACGCCCATGCCGCCACGGCCGCGCACGGGGTAGTCGTGGCTGGAGGACAGTTTCCCCGAACCGCCCTTGGTGACGGTGAGGATCAGATCCTCGGCCGCCGACATCTCGGCATAGCGTTCGGGGGAAAGCTGGCCCGCGACGACGATCTCTTCCTCGTCGTCGGCGGTATCCTCCTCGGTCACGCCGGCCATCAGGCGGCGCTGTTTCAGATAGGCGGCGCGTTCCTCGGGCGTGGCCTCGAAATGGCGGATGATCGACATGCTGACCACATGGTCGCCCTCGGCCAGGCGGATGCCGCGCACGCCGGTCGATTCGCGCGAGCGGAAGACGCGGATTTCCGTGGTCGGGAAGCGGATGGCGCGACCGCCTTCGGTGACGAGCATCACGTCATCGTTCTCGTCGGCGATGGCAGCGTTCACGAGGCTTACGCCTTCGGGCAGCTTCATCGCGATCTTGCCGTTGCGCATCACGTTGGTGAAGTCGGAGAGATCGTTCTGCCGCACGTCGCCGTCCGACGTGGCGAAGACGATCTGAAGCTTACCCCAGTCCTCTTCGGGCACGTCCACCGGCATCAGCGCTGCGATGGTGATGCCGCTCTGGATCGGCAGGATGTTGACCAGGGCCTTGCCCTTCGCGGTGCGCCCCGCAAGCGGCAGGCGCCAGCATTTCAGCTTGTAGACCATGCCGTCGGTGGTGAAGAACAGAAGCGGCGTGTGGGTGTTGGCGACGAAGAGCGTGGTGACCACGTCGTCGTCCTTGGTCTGCATGCTGGCGAGGCCCTTGCCGCCGCGGTTCTGGGCGCGGAATTCGGCCAGCGGCGTGCGCTTTATGTAGCCGCCCGAGGTGATGGTCACCACCATGTCCTCGCGCTCGATCAGATCCTCGTCCTCCATGTCGCCGGACCAGTCGGCAATCTCGGTCCTTCGGGGAACGGCGAAGAGGGCCTTCACCTCGCGCAGTTCGTCCGAGATGATGCCCATGATCCGGTCGCGCGAGGAAAGTATGTCGAGGAAGTCCTTGATTTTCGACGCCAATTCTTCAAGCTCGTCGGTGACTTCCTTCACCCCCATCGCTGTCAGCCGCTGAAGCCGCAGGTCGAGGATCGCGCGCGCCTGGGCCTCGGACAGGTTGTAGGTGCCGTCGTCGTTCACCTTGTGGCTGGGGTCGTCGATCAGGCGGATGTAGTCGGCGATGTCATGGGCGGGCCAGCGGCGGGTCATCAGCCGGTCGCGCGCCTCGGCCGGGTCGGCAGAGGCGCGGATCGTTGCCACCACCTCGTCCACGTTCGACACAGCAACCGCGAGGCCGCAAAGGATATGGCTGCGCTCGCGCGCCTTGCGGAGTTCAAAGGCGGTGCGGCGCGCAACGACTTCCTCGCGGAAAGTAATGAAATGGCTGAGGAAATCGCGAAGGGTCAGCTGTTCGGGCCGGCCGCCGTTCAGGGCCAGCATGTTGCAGCCGAAGCTGACCTGCATGGTCGAGAACCGGAAGAGCTGGTTCAGCACCACGTCGGGCGTCGCGTCGCGCTTCAGCTCGATCACGACGCGCACGCCGACACGGTCGGATTCGTCCGCAATGCCGGCGATGCCCTCGATCTTCTTCTCGCGCACGAGTTCGGCGATCTTCTCGATCATCGCGGCCTTGTTCACCTGGTAGGGGATCTCGTCCACGACAATGGCCCAGCGGTCCTTGCGGATCTCCTCGACATGGGTCCTTGCGCGGATGATGACGCTGCCGCGCCCTTCCAGATAGGCCTTGCGCGCGCCGGAGCGGCCGAGGATCACCCCGCCGGTCGGGAAATCGGGGGCGGGGATGATCTCCATCAGCTGTTCGGTAGAGATGTCGGGGTTTTCGATCAGCGCGAGCGTGCCGTCGATCACCTCGCCCAGGTTGTGCGGCGGGATGTTGGTGGCCATGCCCACCGCGATGCCGCCCGCGCCGTTGACGAGCATGTTCGGGAAACGCGCCGGAAGGACGGTGGGTTCCTTGTCCTTGCCGTCGTAATTGTCCTGGAAATCGACGGTGTCCTTGTCGATGTCGGCCAGAAGAAAGGCGGCCGGCTTGTCCATCCGCACTTCGGTGTAGCGCATGGCTGCGGCATTGTCCCCGTCCATGCTTCCGAAATTTCCTTGCCCATCAAGGAGTTTCAGCGACATGCTGAAGGGCTGCGCCATGCGTACGAGGGCATCGTAGATCGCGCTGTCGCCGTGCGGGTGATATTTCCCCATCGTGTCGCCGACAGGTCTGGCCGACTTGCGGTAGGGCTTGTCATGCGTGTTGCCGCTTTCGTGCATCGCAAACAGGATGCGCCGATGGACGGGCTTCAACCCGTCGCGCAGGTCGGGGATCGCACGGCTGACGATCACGCTCATCGCGTAATCGAGGTAGGCCGTCTTCATTTCGGCGGCGATGTCGATCTGGGGGCCGTGATGCTCCGGGCGTTCTGCTTTGTTTTCAGTGTCTTCCGGGATATCGGCCATGTGGCGCGCGCCTTCCGTGCGGTCTCAAGATCTAGCAGGCGGAACGATACACCATTCAAGCTGTGGGGTGCAATGGCGGGCTGGCCGGTGCTGGCAGCCGGAAGTGGTGAGTGACAACATATTGTTTTCATTGATTTTTGAACCAGCTTTGTCATGATTCCGTCATGTGCCACGGGAAAGGAGGCATGCATGACCGGGCGCGAGACGGAACTGATGCTGAAGGGCTATGGGCTGACAACGGCCGAACTTTTCTACCGGATGCCGGATTATCGCAGTGTTCTCAACAGCTTCATCTGGCAGGAGTATGACCTTGCGCCGGATTATCCCGCGCTCTTCAGGTTCATCGAATTCTGGCAGGAAAAGATCGAGGGGCCGCTTCATTCGGTTCGCTTCACGCACAGGAAGCTGATCGCGCCGGGCGAATGGCGCAACGTCGTGGGCGAGTTCCGGCTGCATTAGGCAGGACACGTCCTGCGCCCGGCAGGGCCTTGCAGGCGGGGCGGACCGGGGGTAGGTCGCCAGTCATGACCAAGACCGGCCCGATCCCCGCTGCCCTTGTCAGCCTTGACGCCCTGGAGCGTGCCGGGCTTGCCGACCCTGCCGACCGATCAACACTGGAGGCGGTGGCGGAAGAGTTCCGGGTACGGATCAGCCCCGCAATGGCTGCCGTGGGCAGTGCCGGGGTCAGGGCGCAATTCGTGCCCGATGTGCGCGAGTTGCGTGTTGTTCCGGAAGAGCTGGCCGACCCGATCGGCGACGGTGCGCACAGCCCTGTTGCGGGGCTGACGCATCGCTATTCCGACCGTGCGATCCTGCACGCGACGCAGACCTGCGAGGTTTACTGCCGCTTCTGCTTCCGGCGGGAAACTGTGGGCGAGACCGGACATCTGGCCGAGGCAGAGTTCGGTCGGGTGCTGGAGTATCTGCGTTCGACCCCTGCGGTGCGCGAGGTGATCTTCACCGGTGGCGATCCGCTTGTCCTGTCGGCGCGGCGGCTTGCGTCGATGCTTGACCGGCTTGAGGGCCTTGGGACACTGGAGGTGCTGCGCTTTCACACCCGTGTACCGGTCGTTGCGCCAGAGAAGGTGACCGAGGCACTTGTCGCGGTGCTGGACCGCGCGCTGCCGGTCTGGCTGGTGATCCACACCAACCATCCGGACGAGATCACGCCCGGGGCAGCGGCGGCGCTGCGGCGGCTCAGCCGCGCCGGGGTGCCCCTTCTGTCGCAGACCGTGCTCCTGAAGGGCGTGAATGCCGATGTCGACACGCTGGAGGCGCTGTTCCGGGCGCTGATTCGGAACCGCGTGAAGCCCTATTATCTGCACCATCCCGACCTTGCGAAGGGAACCGGGCATTTCCGGGTCACGCTGGAAGAGGGGCAGGCAATCGCGGCGGCCCTGCGCGGGCGGCTGACGGGGATTGCGCAGCCGGTCTATGTGCTGGACATCCCGGGCGGGCACGGCAAGGTGCCGGTCGGCCCCGGCTATCTGCGCCGCGCGCAAGAACACTGGATCGTCACCGATCCGCAAGGGTGTGATCACGTCTACCGCGACCTTTAGTGCACCCCTTATCGTTTACTTGCTGGCGCTCTTCGCTGGCGGTCGGCCTGGGGAAGACTGCCAGCACCGGCTGGATGAGCGTCACTTGGCGCGGGTCGGGCGGTCGAACACCTTCTTGCCCATCAGGCTGCCCACCAGATCCACCATCAGCCGCGCCGTCATCCCGCGGTCGTCGAGGAACGGGTTCAGTTCCACAAGGTCAAGGCTGGTCACAAGCCCGCTTTCGTGCAGAAGCTCCATCACGAGATGTGCCTCGCGGAACGTCGTGCCGCCGGGAACGGTGGTGCCGACGGCCGGGGCGATCGAGGGGTCGAGGAAGTCAACGTCGAGGCTGACGTGCAGCATGCCTGCCTCCCTGCGCACGAGGTCCAGGAATTCGCGCAGCGGGGCCACCAGGCCGCGCTCGTCGATTACCCGCATGTCGTTGACCTGGATGTCGCGTTCAAGCATCGCGGCCTTTTCGGCCGGATCGACGGACCGGATACCGAACATGCAGATGCGGTGCGCCGGGACGGGTGCGGGAAAGGGCGGAAAGGCGTCAAACCCCTCACGCCCGTTGATATAGGCCAGCGGTGTGCCGTGCAGATTGCCGCTGGTGGTGGTCAGGGGCGTATGGAAATCGGAATGCGCGTCTAGCCAGAGCAGGAACAGCGGCCTGTTCTGGCGCCGGGCAAAGGCTGCGGCGCCTGCGACCGACCCGAGCGCCAGCGAATGATCGCCGCCCATGATGATTGGGAAGCCGCCCTCGGACAGGGCGTCATCCACGCGGTCCATCAGGATTTCCGTCCAGCCAACGGTTTCAGCCAGGGAATGGACAACAGGGTTCGGGCAGGTCACCTCGGGCAACTCTGGCAGGGACAGGTCGCCCCAGTCCTCGACCCCGTGGCCCTCGGCGGCGATCTCGCGCGCAAGGCCGGCTACGCGGTAGGCTGCGGGCCCCATCAGGCAGCCGGGGCGTCGTTGCCCGGTATCGATGGGCGCACCGATCAGGATGGTTCTGGGCATGGGGGCCTCCGTCTGTTCCTTCCTCGGTGTAACGGGCCGGATCCGCCGGTGGCAACGGTCAATCCGGCGACATCGACGGGGCGTCACGGGCGAAGTGCCAGGCTGGCGCGGCGAAGGGGCGCAGGGGATTTCCCCCTTCGCCCCAAGCGCCTATGATGAGACAAACACAGGGGGCGAACCGTGATCGTCGAATTCGGGCATTTCGCGCTGATCCTGGCGCTGATGGTGGCGCTGGTGCAATCGACGCTGCCGCTTTGGGGCGCGCAGCGGGGCGACGCGCGGCTGATGGCGCTGGCGGAACCGGCTGCGCTGATGCAGCTGGTTCTGGTCGCGGTGTCCTTTGCGGTGCTGACATGGGCCTTCGTCGTTTCGGATTTCTCGCTGGCAGTGGTGGTCGCCAATTCGCATACCGACAAGCCCATGCTCTACAAGGTAGCGGGCGTGTGGGGTAACCATGAAGGCTCGTTGCTTTTGTGGGTGCTGATCCTGGCCGTGTATGGCGCGGCTGTGGCGCTGTTCGGCGGCAATCTGCCGGCCAGGCTGAAGGCTCGGGTGCTGGCGGTGCAGGGCATGATCGGGGTCGCGTTCCTGCTGTTCATGCTGCTTACCTCTAACCCGTTCTGGCGCCTGGCGGCGCCGCCGCTGAACGGACAGGATCTGAACCCGCTGTTGCAGGATCCCGGGCTCGCCTTCCATCCGCCCTTCCTTTACCTGGGTTATGTCGGCCTGAGCATCGCCTACAGCTTTGCCGTGGCCGCCCTGATCGAAGGCCGGGTCGATGCCGCCTGGGGGCGTTGGGTGCGCCCCTGGACGCTGGCAGCGTGGATCTTCCTGACCATCGGCATCGCGCTGGGGTCGTGGTGGGCCTACTACGAACTTGGCTGGGGGGGCTTCTGGTTCTGGGATCCGGTGGAAAACGCCAGTTTCATGCCTTGGCTTCTGGCTGCCGCGCTTCTGCATTCTGCGATCGTGGTGGAAAAGCGCGAAAGCCTGAAGGCCTGGACGATCCTGCTGGCGATCATGGCCTTCGGGTTCAGTCTGATCGGCACCTTCATCGTGCGATCGGGGGTCATCACATCCGTCCACGCCTTTGCCAATGACCCGGAGCGGGGCGTGTTCATCCTGATCATTCTGGCGGTCTTTACCGGCGGAGCGTTGATGCTGTTCGCCCTGCGGGCAGGGGTGATGGAGGCGAAGGGCGTCTTTGCCCTGGTCAGCCGTGAAAGCGCGCTGGTGGCGAACAACATCATTCTTGCGGTTTCCGCCTTTGTCGTCTTCATCGGGACAATCTGGCCTTTGGTTGCGGAACTGTTGCTGGGGCGCACCCTGAGCGTGGGCGAGCCCTTCTTCAACGCGGCCTTTACCCCCTTCATGGTGGCACTGGCGGTGATCCTGCCGCCGGGCGCGATGCTGGCGTGGAAACGCGGGGCGCTGGGGCGCAGCCTGCGGGCCCTGTTGCCCGCACTGGTCCTGGCCCTGGCGCTTGGGGCGTTGGCCTGGACAATGCAGACGAACCGGACGGCGCTGGGGCCGATCGGGGTGGTCCTGGGCGCGTGGGTTCTGTTCGGTGCGCTGACCGACCTTTGGTCGCGGACCGGGCGCGAGGGGGTCGGCACGCGGATGGCGCGTCTGACGCGTCTGCCGCGCGCCGACTGGGGCAAGGCGGTGGCGCATGGCGGCCTGGGAATTACGATCTTCGCGGTGTCGGCAATGTTGGCCTGGAAGATCGAGGATATCCGCGTGGTGCAGGTCGGCGAGACCTTCCCCCTCGGCACCTACGAGGTGCGCCTCGATGACGTGCGCGAGGTCGAGGGGCCGAACTATGTGTCCACCATGGGCTTCATGACGGTGACCCGCAATGGTGCGCTGGTCGCCAGGTTGCAGCCAGAGAAGCGGGTCTATCCGGTGGCCGGGATGCCCACGACCGAGGCCGCCATAGATTACGGCTTGCTGCGCGACGTCTATCTGGTGCTGGGCGACCGGCAGCAGTCGGGTGGCTGGGCCGTGCGGAGCTATATCGAGCCCTTCGCCAACTGGCTGTGGGCCGGCTCGATCCTGATGGCGCTGGGGGGGCTGCTCAGCCTGTCCGACCGGCGCTACCGCGTGGCGGCCGGGGCGCGGAAGGTTCCGCTCGGGGTTCCTGCGGAATGATCGCGGCTTTCAACCGGTGGTGGGCGGGGTGTGCAGGCTGCGCCCTGGCGCTGCTGCTGCTGGCGACCCCGGCCCTTGCGGTTCAGCCCGACGAGATGCTGGCCGACCCGGTGCTCGAGGCGCGGGCGCGGGCGATCAGCCGCGAGATCCGCTGCCCGGTCTGTCAGGGAGAATCGATCGACGATTCGAACGCACCGATCAGCCGCGACCTGCGGATCATCATCCGCGAAAGGCTGGTGGCCGGCGATACCGACCGCGAGGTGGTGGATTACATCGTCGCCCGATACGGCGAGTTCGTCCTGTTCAATCCCCGGCCCGAAGGATCGAACCTGATCCTGTGGCTGGCGGGGCCGGTCCTGTTCCTGGTCGGGGTCGGGGTGGCGGTCACAGCGGCGCGCCGGCGCAAGGCCCCGGAGGCCACGCTGAGCGAGGCTGAAGAGGCGCGCCTGCGCGAACTCCTGAAGGAGTGACGCGGCGTTGGGGCTTTGGCCTGGCGCGCTCTGAGGCTAGCCTTTCTCCAGCGACAGGAGGGGCGCATGGCTTATGACTGGATCACGGTGACCGAGGATGCGGGCGTGACATGGATCACGCTGAACCGGCCCGAGGTGATGAACGCGCTGAATCGCGGGCTGCGACGCGAACTGACCATCGCACTGCGGCTGGGGCATCGTGGCCGGGTGATCGTACTGACCGGGGCGGGGCGGGCCTTCTGTTCCGGTCAGGATCTGACCGACGCGACCGGTCTGGAGGATGCCGGGTTCGAGGCCACGCTGAACGACGAATATGTTCCGATGATCCGGGCGATAACCGAGGCTCCGGTTCCCGTGATCGCTGCGGTCAACGGGGTTGCGGCAGGGGCGGGGGCCAATCTGGCGCTGGCCTGCGATCTGGTGATCGCGGCGGAAAGCGCGAGCTTCATTCAGGCCTTCACCCGGATCGGGCTGATCCCGGATGCGGGGGGCACCAGCTTCCTGCCGCGCCGGGTAGGCTTGCAGCGCGCGATGGGGGCTGCACTGCTGGCCGAGCCAGTGCCCGCGCGGCAGGCCGCCGACTGGGGGATGATCTGGGAGGCGGTACCGGACGCGTGGTTCACAGAGGTGGTGGCGGCGCGGGCGGCTAAGCTCTCCTCCGGGCCGACGTTGGCCTATGCCGCGTTGAAGCAGGCCCTGCGCGGCAGCTTCGATCAGCCGCTGGAGGCACAGCTGGCACTGGAAGCGCGCTTGCAGGGGGCCTGCGGGGCAAGCGATGATTTCCGCGAAGGGGTGGCGGCCTTTCTGGAAAAGCGCCCGCCACGATTCACGGGGGCATAAGCGCCACTCATCGCTTCCTTTCGGCCGCTCTTCGCCGGGGGGCGGCAGCGAAGAGCGACGGGACGGAGCGATGATCGCCCCGGTCAGACCCCGCGGGCCAGCGCGGCCACGCCGGTGCGGGCGATTTCCACCAGGCCCAGCGGGCGCATCAGTTCGACGAAGGCGTCGATCTTCTCGGGCGTGCCGGTCATCTCGAAAACGAAGCTTTCCAAAGTCGAATCGACCACGTTCGCCCTGAAGATCTCGGCCAGGCGCAGGGCTTCGATCCGGTGTTCGCCCTTGCCCCTGACCTTGACCAGGGCAAGTTCGCGCTGGACGCTTGGGCCTTCCACGGTCAGGTCATGCACGGCATGCACCGGCACCATGCGGGACAGCTGCGCCTCGATCTGGTCGATGACAGCCGGGGTTCCGCGCGTCACGATGGTGATCCGCGACCGGTGCCCGGTGTGATCCACCTCTGCCACCGTCAGGCTGTCGATGTTGTAGCCACGGCCCGAAAACAGGCCGATGACGCGCGCCAGGACGCCCGGTTCGTTTTCCACGATCACTGCAAGGGTGTGGCTTTCCTCGACCTCGCTCAAGGCCGAGCGGAGGTCATAGGCCGAGTGGCTGGACGAGCCCTTCTTGATGTTCAGTGCGGACATGATTGCCTTCTGTTCTGTTGCGCTGTCCCGGGTCGTCGGTAACAGCCGTAGGTTCCATTTTCGGGCCCGACCCCCTGCAAGGTTCAGACCGGACGAGCGGGCGCGCGCCTCGCCGAGGCGAGGTGCGCAAGACACAGGATCAGACAGACGCCAAGAAGCGGGGTCAGAACGACAGCTCCCAGAAGCGATTGATCAACCAGTTTCAGGAAGACATTCATCGCCAGCAGTCCACCGCCAAGCCACAGCGCAACAAAGACCGCAAGCGGCAGCGGCGCGGCCTTCAGAAGTCCGGCGCGCATCAGGAAAAGGGCGATGCCCGCCATCAGCGCCGCTTCGTAATACCACATGTAAACCGACGACAGCAGCATTGCCGTCAGAAGGCCGGCCGCCTTGGCATCGAAGCTGATGTTCCGGGACCGCCACAGCAGAAGGACGCAGACCGCGCAGGCCGCCGTGATGGCCCATTGCAGGCGCAGCGCAAGCCGGGGTTCGACCCCCGACATGGTCAGCAACGACAGCGGACCAACCATCAGCTCGACGCCGGCGATGCTTTGCAGCATCACCGCGCCCTGTTCGGCAATGGCCTGTGCCAACAGCGGCCAGTAGCCCGTGCCATACACCAGGGTCGGCAGGCCCGCGACCAGGGCTGCAGTCACGGCGGCCGCAACGATGCTGCGCCAGGCGCCCGCCCCAAGCAGAGCAAACGGGATCATCAGCCCCAGTTGCGGCTTCAGCGTGAGGCAGCCGATGCAGATGCCGGCCAGAACCCACCGCTGTGCACGCAGCGCCGCAAGGGCCGCAAGCAGGCCGGCCATCCAGAAAAGGCTGTTCTGGCCGATCATCAGCGCGGGCAGAAAGGCTGGCGCAAAGGTCAGCGCCATCCAGAGCGGCGGGACTCCTGCCACGAATGGCCGAAACGCCAGCGCCATGCAGATGAGCGAAAGCGCCGTCGAAAGGATGAGAGCATGGGCAAAGCTGAAGGCGCCGAGCGGGGCGATCAGCAGCAGATAGCCCGGTGGATATAGCCAGGGCATCCGTGCATCGGTCTTGGTGGCATGCAGGGCATTCAGCTGATCCTGATCGAATGCGGCCAGCCCGTCGCCCGAAAGTGCAAGCTGCGCGGCCGCCCAGAACACCTTGAAGTCGATCGCCAGCGCCGGCTGTTCCGGTGTGCCCGTCGTTGTCAGCGCCGAGGTCAGAACGGCCAGGACGAAGGTCATGGTCAGCAGCACCGACACCGCGGCGAACCAGAACCCGCCCCGGCCGGCGAAAACCGCCAGCCGGGCGTCCGCAGCCTGACGCGAGGCGGCATCCTGCATGGGTCAGACCAGCACTGCGCCCGACCGGAAGGCCTCGGCATCGGCCGACAGCAGCATCTCGTTGTGCGGCTTCCCGCTGGGGATCATCGGGAAGCAGTTCTCGTGCTTTTCCACCAGGCAGTCGAAGATCACCGGGCCGTCGTGGCGGATCATTTCCATGATCGCGTCATCCAGATCCTTCGGGTCGTCGCACTTGATGCCCTTGCAACCGAAGGCCTCGGCCAGTTTCACGAAATCGGGCAGGCTTTCGCTCCAGGACGAGGAATAGCGTTCGCCATGCAGCAGCTCCTGCCACTGGCGCACCATGCCAAGTCGTTCGTTGTTCAGGATGAACTGTTTCACCGGCGCGCGGAACTGCATGGCGGTGCCCATTTCCTGCATGTTCATTAGCCAGGATGCCTCGCCCGCGACGTTGATGACCAGCGCGTCGGGATGTGCGATCTGCACGCCGATGCTTGCCGGCAGGCCGTAGCCCATGGTGCCTAGGCCGCCGGACGTCATCCAGCGGTTCGGCTCCTCGAAGCCCAGGAACTGGGCGGCCCACATCTGGTGCTGGCCGACCTCGGTGCAGATGTAGCGGTCCATCCCCTTGGTCAGGGCCTCCAGCCGTTCCAGCGCATACTGAGGCTTGATCGTGGTGCTAGAGGGCTTGTAGCTCAGGCACTTGACCGCGCGCCACTCGTCGATCTGCTTCCACCACTTGGCCAGCCCGCGCTGGTCGGTGCGCGAGCCGCGGGCGCGCCACTGGCGCAGCAGTTCCTCCAGCACCTTCGTCACGTCACCGACGATCGGCACATCGACATGGATGACCTTGTTGATCGAGGAGGGATCGATGTCGATATGAGCCTTCTTCGAGCGAGGAGAGAAGTCCTTGACACGGCCGGTGATGCGGTCGTCGAACCGTGCGCCGATGTTGATCATCAGGTCGCAGCCGTGCATGGCAAGGTTGGCCTCATAAAGGCCATGCATACCCAGCATGCCGATCCAGTTCTTTCCACTGGCGGGGTAGGCGCCAAGGCCCATCAGGGTAGAGGTCACCGGAAAACCGGTTTCCGCCGCCAGTTCGCGCAGAAGCTGGCTGGCACGGGGGCCAGAGTTGATGACCCCGCCGCCGGTATAGAGGATCGGGCGTTCAGCCTGCTCCATCAGCTCTACCAGCCGGGCGATCTGGCCCGGATCGCCCTCGGTCCGAGGCTGGTAGTGGCTGACTTTCGCCTTCTCGGCGGGCGTGTATTCCGCGGTGGCGAACTGCACATCCTTGGGGATGTCGATCAGAACCGGGCCGGGGCGGCCGTGGGTGGCGACGTGAAAGGCTTGATGGATGGTTTCCGAGAGTTTCGCGGTGTCCTTCACCAGCCAGTTCATCTTGGTGCAGGGGCGGGTGATGCCCACCGTGTCTGCCTCCTGGAAGCCGTCGGTGCCGATCATGAAAGTCGGCACCTGTCCGGTCAGGACAACGATCGGGATCGAATCCATCAGCGCGTCGGTCAGGCCCGTGACAGCGTTCGTGGCCCCGGGCCCCGAGGTCACCAGCGCCACCCCCGGCTTGCCGGTGGACCGCGCATAGCCTTCCGCCATGTGCACCGCGCCCTGTTCGTGGCGCACCAGGATGTGGCGGATGTCGTTTTGCAGGAACAGCTCGTCATAGATCGGAAGCACCGCGCCGCCCGGGTAGCCGAAGACGACCTCGACGCCCTGATCCTTCAGCGCCTGGACCACCATCTTCGCACCGGTCATCTGCTTCGACATCTTTCGCGTCTCCTTACCGCAACAAAAAGCCCCCGGAAGTTTCCTTCGGGGGCGCATGGGAACCGTTATGGTCAACCGTCACCGGCCCATGCGCGTCCTTCCTACGATGACAAGAAGTCTGGCCATCGGCCCATCCCCTTCACGTTCGGTCGGAACAGTAGGGCGCGGTATGCCGGGCGTCAACGGGATTTGCAATACGAAAATGTCGCATTGGCAGGGCATTCTTGAACGAAAGTTACGATCTGACTGGTCGGGGCGCAACTTTCTCCAAGGCGCCGCCCCGCAGGCCCATCGGGCGGCCGCAGGGCGGGGTCAGGCCATGGCCCAGAGATAGCCGCCATACAGTGCCAGCAGGATCACCCCGGCGATCCGCGGCAAGCCGTTCAGCAGGATGGCGGCCACCGCCAGACCGACGGCGACGGCGGTCGCCACGGGCATGTCGATCACCGCAAAGCGCGGATCGACGGGAATGGGGGTGATCAGGGCGGTGATGCCGATGATCGAGAAGATGTTGAAGATGTTCGACCCGATCACGTTGCCGACCGCAATCTCTGTCTGGCGGCGCAGGGCGGCAATCACGCTGGTCGCAAGTTCGGGCAGCGAAGTCCCGACAGCGACGATCGTCAGGCCGATCACGGCCTCCGGGACGCCGAAAGTCTTGGCGATGATGACAGCATTATCCACCAGTAGCCGCGCCCCGATCACCAGCACGACAAGCCCGCCCAGCGTGAAACCCCACGCCAGAAGCTGGTTTTCGACCGGCGCATCTTCATCGGCGTCGATCTTGCCGTATAGGAAGGCCACCGCCAAGAAGGCCAAGAGGCCCAGCACGAGGATTGCCCCATAAAGTCGGGTGATCTCGGATCCGGAGAGCATGGCCCAGAAGATCGCCGTCGCCGCCAGCATGAAGGCCAGATCGCGCCAAAGCCGGCGAGCGGGGATGAAGAGCGGCGCGATGGCGGTCGAGACGCCCAGGATCAGCAGGATGTTGGCGATGTTGGAACCCACGACGTTGCCGATGGCAATGCCCGGCTGGCCTGCCAGGGCCGCCTGGACCGACACCAGAAGTTCGGGCGCCGATGTCCCGAAGCCGACGATGGTCAGGCCGATCAGCATCGGAGAAAAGTTGAAATGCCGCGCAACCGATGAGGCGCCCCGCACCAGGCCCTCGCCTCCGACAAACAGCATGACAAGGCCGAGCGAGAACAGAAGATAGGTCAAGATGGCTCCCCGATTTCCGTTTGGGGGGAGGTTTGGTCGCGGTCGCGTGATTGCAAGGGGGCGGTTGCGGAAAATCGCACGCGTCCGTGATCGTGCGGCGGCTCTGTGCCTATTGCGCCGCTTGAGCGACCGCGTTCTCGCTGTTGCCGTCCGGGCTGCCGACCCGGGGGCGCCCGGAAATGTACGCAATCCGTGACTGCCGGCCGCAGTCCTTCGGCCCCGAGGCGCCCGAGCGGCCCCCGTGGCCGCAGTCGGCGATCCCGGCATGTCCAAGGGACAAGGGCCCTGTTTCATTCCGGTGCTGCGCGGCCACGATTGACGGTGACGGCCAGACACGCCCGAACCCGGGGTAGAGCCTGTCACCGGGCGATTCCCGGCCTGTCATGAGCACTCTGCCTGACAAATGGGCAGTCTGGCGGGCCAAGGGCAGGGCACGCTTGCGATGGTAGCGCCATCATCGGGCATGGCATGCGCCAAGGCGGTAAGCTTTTCTGACCAGAAGCAGCCGACCAGCGCAGTTTCGGGTTCTCATCTTGCACGGGCTTCTTTAGGGTCTATCTCACATATGCGCGATGGGGCCACCGACCCCTGGTGCGCCAACAGTGGAGGAGATTGCATGGATCGTCGCTCGTTTCTGACCAAGGCTTCCTTCGGCGGGGTGGCCGCTGCCGGTGCGGCTGCGCTGGCCGCGCCCGCCATCGCCCAGGATATGCCGACCGTGACCTGGCGGGTCACGTCGTCCTTCCCGAAGTCGCTCGACACCATCTTTGGGGCGGCCGAGGTCATGTCGAAGTATGTCTCGGAAGCGACGGACGGCAAGTTCACGCTTCAGGTCTTTCCGGCCGGCGAACTGGTCCCGGGGCTCGAGGCTGCGGATGCCGTCGCCAATGGCACGGTCGAGGCCTGCCACACGGTGCCCTACTACTACTGGGGCAAGGATCCGACCTATGCGCTGGGTGCCGCGGTACCCTTCGGGCTGAACGCCCGGATGATGAACGCCTGGTTCTACTATGGCGGCGGCATCGACATGATGAACGAATTCTACGCCACGCAGAACCTGATCGCCTTCCCCGCCGGCAACACCGGGGTGCAGATGGCCGGCTGGTATCGCAAGGAGATCAACAGCCTAGCCGATCTTCAGGGTCTGAAGATGCGGATCGGAGGTTTTGCCGGCAAGGTGATCGAGAAGATCGGCGTCGTGCCGCAGCAGATCGCGGGCGGCGACATCTATCCGTCGCTGGAAAAGGGCACCATCGACGCCGCCGAATGGGTCGGCCCCTATGACGACGAGAAGCTGGGCTTCTACAAGGTTGCGCCCTACTACTACTATCCCGGCTGGTGGGAAGGTGGCCCGGCGATCGCGACCATGATCAACCTGGCCAAGTGGAACGAGCTGCCGAAATCATACCAGGCGCTGCTGAAGGCAGCCTGCGCAGTGGCCAACCTGGACATGCTGGCCAGCTACGACTGGAAGAACCCCACGGCGCTGAAGTCGCTCGTGGCGAACGGCGCCCAGCTGCGGCCCCTGCCGCAAGACGTGCTGTCGGCGGCCTTCGACGCGGCAAATGCCACCTATGCCGAGGTCTCGGCCACCAACGAGACCTTCAAGAAGATCAAGGAAAGCCAGGATGCGTTCCGCCGGGATGCTTACCTGAACGCCCAGATCGCCGAATACAACTACGACGTATTCATGATGACGCAGCAGCAGGCAGGCAAGCTGTAGTCCCCTGCCGATCGACAAAGGGATAGCCCCGGGGAGTGTCTCTCCGGGGCTTTTCTGTTCCGCCTTGCGGCCCTCAGGGGGTGACCACGGGTGGGCCTAGCTGCGGTGCGCCCGGCAGGCCTGGCAAGGCGCCGGGGGCTGGCGGCGCGGCGTCGGGTGCGGGCTCGGGGGTGGGCGTGCCGAAGTTCGGGGTGCCCAGGTTCGGGGCCCCGAGATTGGGTGCTCCGATCGAGGGCGCCCCTGGCAGTCCCGGCAGGCCGCCCGGGGCAGGCGGGGCGCTGGTGCCGCCAGGCGCCATAGGCTGGAAGCCCGGCACGGTGATCTGCACGGTCGATGGGTCCACCACCGGCCCCTTGTAGTGCATCACCATCTGCGGGAAGGCCACCACGGCCAGGATCATCAGCAGCTGGATGACAATGAAGGGGATGGCGCCCCGGTAGATCTCTCCCGTCCTGATCCCATCCATCTTCCTGCCGGTGATCTTGTCGATGTAGGGCACCCGGGCTGCGACGGACCGCAGGTAGAACAGCGCAAAGCCGAAGGGTGGAGTCAGGAAGCTGGTCTGCAGGTTTACCCCGATGATGACGCCCAGCCAGATCAGGTCGATCCCCAGCGTCTGCGCCGGGGCGATCAACAGCGGGATCAGGATGAAGGCGATCTCGAAGAAGTCGAGGAAGAAGCCCAGCACGAAGATGATGAGGTTCACCACCACGAGGAAGCCGTACTGCCCCCCCGGCACGGCAGTCAGCAGTTCTTCCACCCAGATATGCCCGTTGACGCCGTAGAAGGTCAGCGAGAATACCCGCGCGCCGATCAGCACGAACAGGACGAAGGCCGAAAGCCGCGTCGTGGCGGCCAGCGCCGATTGCACCATGGGAAAGTTGAAGCGCCGCTTGGCGAAGGCCAGGATCATCGCGCCGACCGCGCCCATGGCGCCGCCCTCGGTCGGGGTGGCCAGGCCGATGAAGATCGTGCCAAGCACCAGGAAGATCAGCGCAAGCGGCGGGATCAGCACCATGATCACCTGCTGTGCAAGCCGCGACAGCAGGTCAAGGCCCAGATAGCGGTCGATCAGCGCATATATGTAGACCGCCACTGTCCCGACTGCCGCGCCGGCCACGTCGGCATTGGCACCCCAGGCATCATAGTAAAGGTAGTGCGCCCCGTAGCCGATGGCCGCGCCTGCGACAAGCGCGACCAGAAGCGAGGTCACGCCGCCGCCCAGCGTCCGCGCCTCGGGCGGAAGCGCCGGCACCTTGTGCGGCTGGAAGATCGCGATCATCGCCACATAGCCCAGATACATGCCGGTCAGCACCAGCCCCGGCACAAGCGCGCCGCGATACATGTCGCCGACCGACCGGCCCAGCTGATCGGCCAGAATGATAAGCACCAGCGAGGGCGGGATGATCTGTGCCAGCGTGCCCGAGGCCGCAATCACCCCGGTTGCCGTGCGCCGGTCATAGCCATAGCGCAGCATGATCGGCAGCGAGATCAGACCCATGGCGATCACGCTTGCCGCGACGACCCCGGTCGTGGCCGCCAAGAGCGCGCCGACGAGGACCACGGCAAAGGCGAGGCCCCCGCGGATCGGCCCAAAAAGCTGGCCGATCGTGTCCAGCAGATCCTCGGCCATGCCGCTTCGTTCCAGGATGATCCCCATGAAGGTGAAGAAGGGGATGGCCAGCAATGTCTCGTTCGAGATGATGCCCCACAATCGTTGCGGCATTGTGCCCAGAAGCGGCCAGTCCAGCGTGATCTCGCCGTTGGAATAGGGGGCAAGCCAGACGCCGATCACGAAGAAGATCAGCCCGTTCGCCGCCAGCGAGAAGGCCACGGGGTAGCCCATCAGCAGGAAGAAGACCAGGCTGACGAAGATGATCGGCGCCATGTTGTGGGCGATGAGCTCGATCATTTGCGCACCTCGCCGGCATGGGCCTGCACGTCGGCCTTGATTTCTTCCACCTCTTGCAGCGCGTGATCCTGCGCCGAGACGAAGGGATGGGGATCCTCGATCAGCCCGCGCATGACGGCAATCTTCTTGATGATCTCGGCAAGGGCCTGGGCTGCCAGCATCACGAACCCTGCAAGAAGGATCGCGCGCGCCGGCCAGATGATCAGCCCGCCCGCGTTGGTCGAGACCTGCCCCGACCGCCAGGCCTGCATCGTGTAGGGCCAGAGATACCAGGCCATCAGCGCGGCGAAGGGAAGAAGGAAGAAGATGTGGCCGAGAAGGTCGATCCAGTGCTGCGTCCGGCGCGAGCGCGTGGCGTAGAAGACGTCGATGCGGATGTGCTCGTTCTGCTGCAGGGTGTAGGCGGCCGCGCCCATGAAGGCCGCGCCGAACAGATACCACTGCAATTCCAGCCAGGCGTTGGATGACAGGTTGAAGAACTTGCGGCTGACCGCATTGCCCGCGCTGACGAGGACCGCCAGCAGGATCAGCCACATGACACCCTTTCCTATGAACGCGTTCACGCGGTCGATTCCGCGCGAAATGGCAAGCAAGGCCTGCATCCGGCAAAGTCCTCCCCTGGATGGCCACCGGTTGATCCGGCAGGCCTTGTGTTCAGTCCGGCCTGGTCTGGCAAGCCAGTCGGGCCAGTTACAGTAGGTCGCAGCGACGGGTCAATCCCGACCCTTCGCATTCCGAAAACGTCATGGCGCCCGTCCCATGCCCGCAGGATGAAGCGGGCCACCGGGTCACGCAAGCCCCGGTTGGTCAGATGGGGTGGGCGCGGGCCGGATCAAGTCCGCGCGTCTGGTGCATTGGTGCGTTCCCCTGGTCACCCTGAGGCCCGGCTTTTCGGAATGGATCAGGATCATGGCGTGGCAGCCGGGCAGGGCCATCGCCAGGTCGGCATGGCGCGCCGTCATCAGGTGCGGGTATCGGGCAGGCTGATCCGCGCGACCTGTTCTGCGATGGGGTCCACCGAAAGTGGATGCAGGTCGGCGGTATGGTCCTCGGGGTTGCCGACGGGCTGCCAGACACCGCCCTTGTAGATTTCCAGCGCCGAGAAGCCGGCCTTGTAACCCATCTTGCGGCTGCCCGGCACCCAGTAACCCAGATAGACGTATGGCAACCCCGCCTCGCGCGCGATGGCAACGTGGTCAAGAATGACGTAGGTGCCCAGCGACAGGTCAGAGAGGTCGGGGTCGTAGAAGCTGTAGACCATGCTGAGGCCGTCATCAAAGACATCGGTCAGACAGACGGCGGCGAGGGGCCGCGAGCGTTCGCCCTCGGCCGGGGGGCGGGTATATTCGATCACGCGGCTCTTGATCGGAGTTTCCTCGATCATCGCGGCGAATTCGAAGATGTCCATGTCGGCCATGCCGCCGTCGGCATGGCGGTGGTCCAGATAGCGGCGGAACAGGGAGAACTGGTCCTCGGTCGCCCAGGGGCTGGTGGCATTGCGGCGCAGATCGGCATTCCGCCGGAGGATCCGCCGCTGGGTGCGAGATGGCTGGAAATCGGCCACCCGGATGCGCGCGGAAAGGCAGGCGGAACATTCGGCGCATGAGGGGCGGTAAAGCACGTTCTGGCTGCGACGGAAGCCCTGTTTCGACAACGTGTCATTCAGTTTCTGCGCATGTTCGCCTTGCAGCGCGGTGAACAGCTTCCGTTCCATCCTGCCCGGCAGATAGGGGCAGGGCTGCGGAGCCGTCACATAGAACTGGGGCGCAAGGGGCAGCGTGTGTCGCATGAGAACTGGAGAAGGCAAGGCGAACCGAGCCTAGCAAGCCTCGCGCCATCCGCCAAGCATGTAGTGCAGCGGCTTGCGCCGGACTGCCCCGCCCCGATTGCGGGGCAGGGCAAAGGGCCTCAGTACTCGCCGCGGCGCGTTCCGGGGTCAGGAGGTGGTGCATCGGCCCCGGTCGCATCTTGCGCGTCGGTGGTGCGGGCACGCTCCTCCATGAAGGCATCGAATTCGGCCTTGTCCTTGGAATTGCGCAGCCGCTGGAGGAAGGTCTCGAAGGCCTCCTGCTCTTCTTCCAGCCGGCGCAGCGCCTCTGCCTTGTAGCTGTCGAAGGCGTGGTTGCCGGTGGGCTGGCCCGCACGCATCGCGTGGCGCCCCCAGGCATGGTCGCGGTGGCGGCGCTGGCCGCAGGAACGTGCGAACATCTGTTTTCCCCAGATCATGTAGGCAAGAAGCGCAAGGCCTACCGGCCAGAACAGGACGAAGCCCAGGACCATTGCGGCGATCCAGGCCCATTTGCCGCGCTCGTCCAGCCAGTCCTCGCCACGGCGCAGCGCAGAGCGGATCCCGCCAGGCCGGGCGGTGTCGGTGGTGGTCATCATCGGCGGGTCTCCTCTTGGAATGTGAATTGAATTCACATCGCGAAGATGTGGCCTGATGAAGGGCGCTTCAAGGGGCAATGTGAAAGATTTTGACATTGCTCGGGTGGTCTGACGGGATGGCGCCGGCATGGGCGCTTCACCCTGCCGGGTGCCTTGCCGGCGGCGAAACAGCGCCCTGCCTTGGCGTTGCCCGGGTCTGCCTGCCGGATCCTTCCAAGGATTTTTCAGCCCGCGGCATCGGCAGCCGTTGACCCCCCGCCGGGTTGCCGCGCAAGGTCTGCGCCATGACCCTTGCCGCCCGCATCACCCGCACGCCCTTCGCCTTCGATCCCACCGCAGCATCCCACCTGCGCGCCAGTCTGCCCGACCTCGGCCCCGAGGTCATGGAGCTTGTGTCCGCAACCGCCGGGTGCAGCCCCTATCTGCGCGGGCTGATGGAGCGCGAAGCCGGATGGATGCCCGAGGCCGTGGCTGATCCCGAGGCGGCCCTCGCGGCCGTGCTGGCCGCGCCAGAGGCTGCGGCGCTTGATGCCCTGCCGGACGCACTGCGGCAGGCCAAGCGGCGCGTGGCGTTGCTGGTTGCGCTGTGCGATCTGGGCGGCGTCTGGCCGCTGGAGCAGGTGACCGGGGCGCTGACCACGCTTGCCGACCGGGCGGTGCATCTGGCGCTGACCCGCTTGGTGGCCGATGAGATCCGCCGCGGCAGGCTGCCCGGTGCCACGCCCGACGCTGTGCCCACCGCAGGCGGGATGGTGGCGCTGGCCATGGGCAAGATGGGCGCGGGAGAGCTGAATTATTCCTCGGACATCGACCTGATCTGCCTGTTCGACGAAACCCTCTATCCCGGCGAGGAACATGAGGCGCGCGCAAGCTTCATAAAGGTCGTGCGCCGCATGACGGCGATCCTGTCGGATGTGACCGACGGCTATGTGTTCCGCACCGATCTTCGGTTGCGCCCCGATGCCAGCGTGACGCCGGTCTGCCTGTCGATGGCCGCCGCCGAAGCCTATTACGAGGCCGAGGGCCGCACCTGGGAACGCGCTGCCTACATCAAGGCTCGCCCCTGCGGGGGCGACCTTGCGGCGGGCGAGAGGTTCCTGAAGGCGCTAACCCCCTTCGTCTGGCGCAAGCATCTGGATTTCGTGGCAATCCAGGATGCCCATGACATGCGCCTTCGCATCCGTGACCACCGGGGCCTGCACGGGCCGATCACGGTGGAAGGCCACAACATGAAACTTGGCGCCGGCGGGATCCGCGAGATCGAGTTCTTCACCCAGACCCGCCAGCTGATTGCCGGGGGCCGCGACCCTGACCTTCGCGATCGCACCACGGTCGGGGGGCTCGCCGCGCTGGCCGCCAAGGGCTGGGTGCCACCCGATGTCGCCAAGGAGCTGACCCAGCTTTACCGTGCCCACCGCGAGGTGGAGCATCGGCTGCAGATGGTGAACGACGCCCAGACCCATTCCCTGCCGACCACCCCCGAAGGCGTGGCACGCATTGCTGCCTTCTGCGGCCAGACAGAGGCCGAATTTCGCCGCGACCTGCTGGACCGGCTGCACCGGACCGACCGGCTGACCGAAGGCTTCTTCTCTCCCGCCGATATCGAGGAGGGGCCGGAACTTTCCGAAACCGCGCGCGAGATCACGCGGCGCTGGGAAAGCTACCCGGCGCTGAGAACGGACCGCGCGCAGGCGATCTTCCGCCGGTTGCGGCCCCGCTTCCTGAAGGGGCTGGCCCGGGCCGCGAACCCCGACGAGGCGCTGGCGGCACTGGACGGATTTCTCGCCAGGTTGCCCGCAGGCGTGCAGCTTTTCGCGCTGTTCGAGGCGAACCCGACGCTGATCGATCTGATCATCGACATCGCCGGATCGGCACCCGGGCTGGCGCAGTATCTGGCGCGCAATGCCTCGGTGCTTGATGGGGTGATCGGCGGCAGTTTCTGGGACACCTGGCCCGGCGTGGCGGGCCTTCGGGCAGAACTGGCCCGACGCCTCGCCCTGGCTTCTGATTACGAGGCTAGGCTCGATGCGGCACGGCGCTGGATGAAGGAATGGCATTTCCGGGTGGGTGTCCATCATCTGCGCGGGCTGATCGACGGGTTCGAGGCGGGCAAGCAGTATGCTGACCTTGCCGAGGCCGTGGTCGCATCCATCTGGGACGAGGTTGTGGCGGATTTCGCCCGCAAGCACGGCGCAATGCCAGGGCGAGGGGCGGTGGTTCTGGGCATGGGCAGCATGGGGGCGGCACGGTTGAACGCGGGGTCCGATCTCGACCTGATCGTGATCTACGACGCCCAGGGGGCCGAGGGCTCGGACGGGCCGCGCCCGCTGGCCACGCGGCCCTATTTTGCGCGTCTGACCCAAGCGCTGGTCACGGCACTGACCGCGCAGATGCCCGAGGGGCGGCTTTACGAGGTGGACATGCGGCTGCGGCCCTCGGGCCGGGCGGGTCCGGTGGCGACCAGCCTGCAAAGTTTCACCACCTATCAGGAGACCGAGGCCTGGACGTGGGAGCATCTGGCCTTGACCCGTGCGCGGGTTCTGGCGGGCGAGCCGGCGCTGGCGGACGAGGTAGAGGATTTTCGACGTGCGCTGCTGCGGCGCAAGGGGCAGGGGGCCGCCGTGCGCGCCGATGTGGCCAAGATGCGGGCGCGGCTTGCGGCGGCAAAACCGGCGCAGGGGCCCTGGGACGCCAAGAACGGGCCGGGCCGGATCATGGACATCGAACTGGCCGCCCAGACCGTGGCGCTGATCGCCGGCAGCCCGGCACGCAGTGTCGAACGGCAGATCGCGGCGGGAAAGGGCATCGGACTGCCGGAGTCCGACGCGCAAGCGCTTCTTTCGGCCTACAGGCTTCTGTGGCGGCTGCATGCGGCGGCGCGGCTGCTGTCCGACCGGACGCTTGACTGGGATTCCCTTGGCGAAGGCGCGCGGGCCTTTGTGCTGCGCGAGACCGGCGCGCAGGATGGCGCGGCCTTGGCGCGGCAGCTTGCAGCAGCGGTGACAGCGGCCGCGGCCGCCGTGGAACATGTGGTGGGGGAGACAGGCGATGGACTTGGCTGAGGCCGATCCGAAGGGGCTGGTGCGGGAAAGCTACCGGATCGAGGGGATCACGGCAGGAGAGTGCCGGTCGATCTTCATGGACTGGGCGCTGTCGATCCCGGCGGGTGCCCCTGTGGTCGAGGCGGTGCGCGTGCTGATTGCGGCCTATGGTGTCGGCGCGCCGGACCATCCGATGACCGAAGTGCTGCATCAGGCCCTTGCGGCACCCGAAACCCCACGTCGCAAGGGCGGTCGGGCGGCACGGCAGATGATCCGGGACTGAGCCGGCGCCTGCCCCGTCCAGCGCGGTTCCGGTCAAGAGCTGCGGGGCAGGGCGGAGGCCTCGCGGGCAAGCATGGTGATCGCCGCCCAGTCGCCCTGCGCCATCGCCTCTTTCGGGGCGACCCAGCTGCCGCCGACGCAGAGGATGTTCTTCAGACCCAGATAGTCGGGCGCGATCTTCAGGCTGATCCCCCCGGTAGGGCAGAAGCTGACCTGCGGAATGGGTGCGCCGATTGCCTTCAGATATGCCGCGCCGCCCGCCTGCTCTGCGGGGAAGAACTTCTGCACCGAATATCCCACTTCCAGCAGGGCCATGATCTCGGATGCCGTCGCCGCACCGGGCAGAAGCGGCAGGCCTTCGTCCTGGCAGGCGGCGATCAGGCGGTCGGTTGCGCCCGGCGATACACCGAAGGTCGCACCAGCGGCCTTCGCGGCCTTTACATCGGCAGGGGTCAGCAGGGTGCCGGCCCCGACCACGCCGCCTGGCACTTCGGCCATGGCACGGATCGCGTCGAGCGCGCAGGGCGTGCGCAGCGTCACCTCCAGCGCTGGCAGGCCACCGGCAATCAGCGCCTCGGCCAGGGGGCGGGCGTGGGCGAGATCGTCGATCACCAGAACCGGCACGACCGGAGCCAGACGGCAGATCTCGGCGGCCTTCAGCGATTGTTCTGCGGGGGTCATCGGTTCCCTTTCTGCGCCGATCGGCGCGGGTGGCAAGTCAGGGTGCCGTCGGCGGAAGCATTCTGGCAAGCAGCAATCCGGGTGCGCAATGCTGTCATGCTCGTTTCCAGGTACTCCTGCCAACAGCGAGGGGGTAGGCGGGCCTGGGGCGTCAGTTGACGGTCGATGCCCCGGTGTCGGCAGATCCGACGTTGCGGCGGAAAGCAGCGAAAAGCTCGCGGCCGATCCCGTATTCGTTGGCCGAAAGATCGGCGGTGACAGGCGCGCGGCTGTCAAAATCGGGGACAAGGGCGGTCAGCGTACCCGCTACGGCATCTAGCCGCACCATGTCGCCATCGCGCAATTTCGCCAGTGGTCCGCCCGCCGCCGCCTCGGGTGCAACGTGGATCGCCGCCGGCACCTTGCCCGAGGCGCCCGACATCCGCCCGTCTGTCACCAGCGCCACCTTCAGGCCCCGGTCCTGAAGGACCGACAGCGTCGGTGTCAGCGAATGCAGTTCCGGCATCCCGTTTGCCTTGGGCCCCTGAAAACGGACGACCACCACGGTATCCGAGGTGAACTCTCCCGCCTTGAAGGCGGCCTTCACCGCCTCCTGGCTATGGAAGATGCGCGCCGGGGCTTCGACGACGTGGCGCTCGGGTGCCACGGCCGAGACCTTGATCACGCCGCGGCCGAGGTTGCCGGTCAGCAGTTTCAGCCCACCCGAAGGTGCAAATGGATCGGACGCGGGGCGGACGACCTTGTCATTCAGGCTTGCCTTCGGTCCGTCGCGCCAGACGAGGCAGCCCCCATCCAGCACCGGTTCCTGCCGGTAGGCGGACAGACCATCGCCCGCGATGGTCTTGGCGTCGGGGTGCAGCAGGCCCGCGTCCAGAAGCTGACCGATCAGGAACTGTAGCCCCCCGGCCGCGTGGAAATGGTTCACGTCCGCCAGTCCGTTCGGATAGACCTTGGCCATCAGCGGCACCGCCTCGGACAGGTCGGCAAAGTCCTGCAGGTCAAGGATCACGCCCGAGGCGCGCGCCATGGCGGGCAGGTGCAGCACCAAGTTGGTGGAGCCCCCGGTCGCCATCAGACCGACGATGCCGTTCACATAGGCGCGTTCGTCCAGTATCTCGCCCACCGGGCGAAAATCGTTGCCAAGCGCGGTGATCTGGGCGGCCCGTTCGACCGCCGCCGCGGTCAGCGCCTCGCGCAGGGGGGTTCCGGGGTTCACGAAGCTGGCGCCGGGCAGGTGCAGGCCCATCACCTCCATCAGCATCTGGTTGGTGTTCGCAGTGCCGTAGAAGGTGCAGGTGCCGGGGCCGTGGTAGCTGGCCATCTCGGCGGCCATCAGCTCTTCGCGTGTGGCGCGGCCTTCCGCATAGGCGTTGCGGACGGCGGATTTCTGGTCGTTCGGGATGCCCGAGGTCATCGGCCCGGCCGGAACAAAGACGGCAGGCACATGGCCGAAGGTGGCCGCCGCCATGATCAGGCCCGGCACGATCTTGTCGCAGACACCCAGATAGAGGGCTGCATCAAAACAGTTGTGGCTCATCGCCACGCCTGCTGCCAGGGCGATCACGTCGCGCGAAAAGAGCGACAGCTCCATGCCCGGCTGGCCCTGGGTGACCCCGTCGCACATGGCCGGCACCCCGCCGGCGACCTGCACCGTCACGCCTGCCTTCCTGGCCGCCGCCCGGATCAGGTCGGGATAGCGTTCGAAGGGCTGGTGCGCCGAGAGCATGTCGTTGTAGGCCGTCACGATACCGAGGTTCGGCACCTTGGCCTCTGCCAGTGCTGCCTTGGTCTCGCCCATGGCGGCATAGGCATGGGCCTGATTACCGCAGCTCAGATGTGCCCGCACCGGCCCGTTCGAGATCGCCTTGCCCATCCGTTCCAGATAAGCGTCGCGCGTGGCTTCTGACCGGGCGCGGATGCGGTCGGTGACGCGGGCGATTGTCGGATTCAGGGGCATAGGATCCTCCGGCGGCTGGCTGTCGGGGATATAGCAACTGCTGTTAGCGCTAACAAGACCATTGCGCGCCACAAGGCTTACGCAGCGCAGCTTCCGCCTTCCGGTGGGCGCATGAACCGGCTATGGGAACGGCATGACCGACGATAACCTGAACCCGCCCCCTCTGCAAACCGGTCGTCGTGCGACCGTCCGCCTGAAGCCCCGGGCAGAGGCGAGAGCGATCCGCCACGGGTTTCCCTGGGTCTATGCTGACGAACTGGTGACCGATCGGCGAACGCAGGCCTTGCCGCCCGGGACGCTGGCGGTTCTGGAAGACGGCGACCGGCGCACGCTGGGCCTTGTCACCGTCAACACGCGGTCGAAGATCATCGCCCGGGTGCTGGACCGCGACCCCGAGGCCGTGGTGGACCGGGCGTGGTTCCAGGCGCGGCTGGTCCGGGCGCTGGCGTTGCGCGAACATCTGTTCGACGCACCCTTCTACCGGTTGGTTCATGCCGAGGCGGACGGTCTGCCCGGTGTCATCATCGACCGGTTCGGTGATGTCGCCGTGGTCCAGCCCAACGCCGCCTGGGCAGAAACCGCGCTGTCGGACATTGTCGCTGCCCTTGTTGCAGTCACGGGCGTCCGCACCGTCGTCAAGAACGGACAGGGCAGGGCACGGGGGCTGGAAGGCCTGGCCGAGGAGCTTGCGGTCGTGCATGGCCCCGTGCCACAAGGCCCGGTCCCGGTGCCGATGAACGGGGCGCTCTACATGGCCGACGTGTTGGGTGGGCAGAAGACGGGCCTGTTCTTCGATCAGCGTCCGAACCATGCCTTTGCGGCCCGCCTGGCCCGCGGCGCGCGGGTGCTGGACGTGTTCAGCCACGTCGGCGGCTTTGCGCTTGCGGCGCTGGCCGCAGGTGCCTCCTCGGCCCTCGCGGTGGATGCCTCTGCGGCCGCCCTGGGCCTCGCGGGGCAGGGGGCCGCGGCAGCCGGCTTTGCCGACCGACTGTCAACCCGCCAGGGCGATGCCTTCGAGGTTCTGGAGGCGCTGGGCGCAGAGGGCGCGCGTTTCGATCTGGTGATCTGCGACCCGCCGGCCTTCGCGCCCGCCAAGCCGGCGCTGGAAGCGGGCCTTCGGGCCTATGAACGCATCGCCCGGCTGGCTGCACCGTTGGTCTCCCCGGGGGGATTTCTGGTGCTGTGTTCCTGCAGCCATGCCGCTGACCTGACCGCCTTCCGCAACGCCAGCGCGCGCGGCATCGGGCGCGGCGGGCGTCGGGCGCAGATCATCCACACCGGCTTTGCCGGCCCCGACCACCCGGTTCTGCCGCAACTGGCGGAATCCTCGTACCTCAAGGCGCTGTTCTTCCGGCTGGATGGCTAGTATGGGCGCTGCCGCCCCCCCGATCAGGGCCGTGCTGGACGCCTGTGTGCTTTACCCGACCGTGCTGCGGGAACTGTTTCAAGGCGCTGCCGAGGCCGGCCTGTTCCAGCCGGTCTTTTCCGAGCGCATCCTGCGGGAATGGGTGCTGGCCACGGCAAAGCTTGGTCCCGCTGCCTCTGCGCTGGCTGCGGGCGAGGCTGCGGTCCTTCGCGCAGCGTTTCCGCGCGCGGTGGTGCGCGAGCACCCCGAGATCGAGGCCCGGCTTCTGCTGCCGGACCCGGACGACCGGCATGTGCTGGCTACCGCCATTGCCAGCGGGGCCGATGCCATCGTAACCTTCAACGCGCAGGATTTTCCGGGCCACGTCCTTGCGGCCGAGGGCGTCGTGCGCCGTGACCCGGATGGCTTTCTGTGGGAGCTGCATTCCCGCCACCCCGAGGTCATGGCGCGCATCGTCGATTGCGTCCGAGCAAAGGCCGAGGCGATCTCGGGCCAGCCGGTGGGGCTGAAGCCGCTGCTGAAGCGCGCGCGGCTTTTCCGGTTGGCCAAGGCACTGGGGGCCTGACCTTTGCCGGCATCGTGCGGGTCGGCCCGCTTCGGGGGCAGGCGCAGGGCGCGACTGGCCCTATCCCAGCCAGCGTGCCTCGTTCGCCTCGATCGCGGCGATGCGTTCTGCGGTCTTGGGGTGGCTCAGCAACCAGGCGGGGATGCCCTCGGCCCGGTTCTGGGTCAGGGCGTCCAGCTTGCGGAACAGCGACTTCTGCGGCCCTGTCCCGATTCCGGCCTTGATCAGCAGCGCGCTGGCATAGGCATCGGCTTCGAATTCGTCACGGCGGCTGAGCCGCGCCATCAGGGCTGTCGAGATCAGGTTTGCGATCCAGATGCCGACAAAGGGCAGGAACCGATTCAGCAGCGCCGAAAGCATCACGAAGACCGCGTTCTGGCCGGTGAAATCGATCATCCGCCGCCGCATGTGGCCCAGGGCGACATGCCCCATCTCATGCGCGATGACCGAGGCCAGTTCCTCGGCCGTGACCTCGCCGCGCGCCTTGCGGTTCAGGAACCCGCGCGTCAGGTAGATCTGCCCGTCGGGCGATGCCAGCCCGTTTACCGCATCGATCTCGAAGACGTTCACCCGGATGCCGGGCAGGCCCATTGCCGCCGCCATCCGGTTGGCCAGCCGAGTGATCGACGGGTCTGTCAGAGGGCGCGAGTTGGCCTCGAGTGTCTTCCTCGTGCGCCAGACCGAAAATCGCAGCATCGCCAGCGCATAGACGGCCACAAGGATCAGGGGAAGGAACTTGCTCATTAGCCGGATATAGTCAGTGCCCGGGTCCGCGCAATGCGGCCCTTCCGGCAGCGGTGTTGAACAGCCAGTAACCCAGTGCAACCACCGCGCCCGCCCCCCCGATCATGCCCAGAAGCGATCCGACCATGTCGCTTGCCGCCGCGATGTTGCCGCCGAAGGCAAAGCCCGCGCCGACATACAAGCCGGCCCAGGTGACTTCGCCCGCGACGCCGGCTACCGTGAAGCGGCGCCAGCCATAGCGGGTGCTTCCTGCGATCACGTTCACATAGGGTCCAAGCGGACTGAGCAGCCAGCGCGAAAGGAACACGGCCAGGGTGCCGCGCCGGTCCATCAGGTCGTCGGCCCTTGCCAGCAGCTTGTCGCGCGCCGGGTCGGCGCGTAGCCGCCCCAGCACCGAGGCGCCAAAGCCGCGCCCCAGCCAGTAGCCAAGCTGATCGCCCGCGACGGCACCGCAGGCGGCGGCCAGGATCGCCTGCGAAAGTGCAAGTTCGCCCGCGGCAACGAAGCCCCCGGCAGCAAGCATCAGCACCGAGGCCGGAATAGGCAGGGCAAGGCAGGACAGGAAGGTGGTCACGGCCAGAAGCCACAGCCCGTACTGCGGAACCTGCGCCAGCAGCCAGTCGGTCATTCCGTGGTTCCGGCTGAGCGCAGGCGGGCAATAGCTGCCTCTACCTCGGCGATCACCTGTTCCACCGGCACGCCGCGATCTTCGGCGATTTCCGACAGGGGCAGCGGATGACCCCTGACCTGGGGCGGAGGCAGGCCTGCCGCCGCATCCAGATCGCGCGGGTTCAGCCCCCAGGAACGGGCGACATAGCCCACGGTCATCCAAGGCTCGACGGGCATTTCGCGGTGGGTCGCCCAGTAGATGGTGAAGACGGTGAAACGCCCCGCAAAGAACAGCGTCACCGCACAGGCCAGCAGGAAGGCCGAGGTCAGCCAGGGCCGCGCGCGCCAGAGGGTCAACAGTCGGTTCATCGCAGCTCCCTGATCCCGCGGGCCAGGCCGTCCAGGGTCATCGGCACCATGCGGTTCTCGAAGATGTCCCGGATCAGCGCGGTCGAACGCGTATGACCCCATTCCGCCTCGGCCACCGGGTTGATCCACAGGTGGAACGGCCATTGCGCGCGGATTCGTCGCAGCCAGACCTCGCCCGCTTCGCGATTCCAGTGTTCGTTTGCCCCGCCAGGATGGGTGATCTCGTAGGGGCTCATTGCGGCGTCACCCACGACGATCAGCCGCCAATCGGGGCCATAGGTGCGGATCACGTCCCAGGTGGGGGTCTGCGCGTCCCAGCGGCGGCGGTTGTCGCGCCACAGCCCCTCGTAGACGCAGTTGTGGAAATAGAAGACCTCCAGATGCCGGAACTCGGCCTTGGCGGCGGCGAACAGCTCCTCCATAACCCGGACATGGGGGTCCATCGACCCGCCGATGTCGAGGAACAAGAGCACCTTCACCGCATTGCGCCGCTCGGGCCGGGTCTGCACGTCCAGCCAGCCCTGCGCCGCCGTGGCGCGGATCGTGCCATCGAGGTCCAGCTCCTCTGTCGTTCCCTCGCGCGCCCAGCGGCGCAAACGGCGCAGCGCCAGCTTCATCGTCCGCGTTCCGATCTCGGCATCGCCGTCGAGGTTGCGGAACTCGCGCCGGTCCCAGACCTTGACGGCGCGGCGGTGCCGGCTTTCCTCCTGCCCGATGCGCACGCCTTCGGGGTTGTAGCCCCAGGCGCCGAAGGGGCTGGTGCCGGCCGTGCCGATCCATTTCGACCCGCCCTGATGCCGGCCCTTCTGTTCGGCCAGGCGCTGGTGCAGCGTCTGCATCAGCTTCTCGAACCCGCCCATCGCCTGTATGGCGGCCCGCTCCTCGGCCGACAGATGCCGCTCGGCCAGCTTCTCCAGCCAGTCGTGCGGCAGGTCCAGGGCCTTCAGCACCTGATCCACGCCGATCGCCTCCAGCCCGGCGAAGCTGCGCGCAAAGGCGCGGTCGAAACGGTCGATGTGGCGTTCGTCCTTGACCATGGCGGCGCGGGCCAGGTGATAGAAGCCCTCCGGGTCATGGGTTGCAAGGCCCGCAGCCATGGCCTCGAGAAAGGTCAGGAACTCGCGCACCGTGACAGGCACCCCCTCTTCCCGCAACGACTGGAAGAACGGGAGGAACATCGCGTCAACCGGCTGCGTCGGGAATGGCAGAACCGACTTCCTTCAGGAAATCGGGCCCGAGCCTGTGAAGGCTGTGTCGCAGAGCCTTTGAAACCTCCGCCGTTGCCGGATTGGTCCGCATCGCGTCCATCGCCGGTCAGCCCCGGACCATGCGATCGACGCCAAGTGTCACGAACAGTCCGATCAGACCGAACAGAATGGCATAGACCGCTGCATATTGTGCGATGTCGGCGACGCCCCCGCCGCGCCGCCTGGCCTGCCAGCCGCCGCCCAAAGCCCCTAGAACCAGACCCGCGATCACGAACATTCCGCCCCTTTCCCGGGACGAGCCGTGCGTCCCCTCAGCCTTTCTCCGCCCGGTCGGCCACGGCGGCGATATCGCGCGTTCGGGCCCTGACCATGGTTTCGGAACCGAACCCATAGCGCGCGAACGGCTGGGTGTCGAGCCGCAGCACCGCCGCCGCGGCTGCGTCACCCCGCCGCTCCAGCGCTTCGGCCTTTATCAGCATGAGGGTCGCCAGAAGCGCGGGGTTCTGCTGGGTGCGGACCTGCGGGATCGCACGGTCGGCCAGACGAATGGCATCGTCGGCCCGTCCCCCCGCCAGGGCCATGGCGGCAAGCTGCATGTCGATGTGCGCCAGATGAACGTCGCCCCCCGGCAGCCGGGCATAGATTGCCGCAGCTTGCCTGAAGGCCTCCAGCGCCCGGGCGGGGTCGCTGCCAGCTGCCAGACGGCCCACGGCGAAATGGCTGAAGGCGGTCCGGCTGTCCTGCCATCCCGACCGCAAGGCAATCGCAAGCGCGCGCTCTGCCGCCGCCAGCCGTGTCCGCGGGGCACCCTTGCCGCCAAGCGCAGTCTCGATCGCCTGGGTCCAGTCGCGCGGCGGGCCGGCGGGAACCAGGCCTGGCACCCCGAAAAGGCGCAGCGCCACCTCGTCACGGCCCATGCCCGACCGGATCAGCGGCGAATAGGTCAGCCGCAGGATCTTCATGTCGAAGCCGGTCAGAACCGAGTGGAAATTGTCGTCGTTGAACACGCTGTCCGGCAGCCGGTACAGGTCGTTCAGCGGCCCCAGCGCCTGGGCCAGTTCCTCGTGCAGGCAGTCGCGCACCTCTTGCGGGCTGGTATCGGAGGGGATGAAGACCGCCACCCGTTCGCGGCGCGTGACCAGTGCCCAGTCCACCGCTTCCGAGCCGCGCTTGCGGCGATATTCTGCCAGCGAGGCGACGTTGGGAACCACGAAACACGCGGCCTGCGGCGCCAGCCGACGCAGGTCCGCCCGGCGGGCGAATTCGACCGTGATTGTCGCGGGCCCACTGGCGGGGGATATGTCGATCCCGGCTTCGCTGCGCAGCCGTCCGATCAGCGCGGCAAGGTCGGCAGGCGCCGTCGGCGGAACCTGACCCGTCAGTGCCACGCTGACCGGGCCCTCGAATCTGGTGAAGACCTGAAGCTGCCGCCCGCTTTCCATGGCGAAGGTCAGCTCGATGAAGTCCCGTGCAAGGGGCGAACTACCCCCTGCCGCAACCGGAAACGGCGAGAGCGAAAGGCTGCCGAAGCCGACCCCGGTTTCGTCCGCAGGGCCGTTCTTGGACACCTGCGCCGGCGGGGCGCAGGCCGCAAGCGCGGACAGGACAAGGGCAAGGCAGGACAGTCGCATCAACTGGACCACGATTTGGCGGTGCCCCGACAGAAGGGGCAAGTTCAGTGTCCAACCCTGCCTGGGCCAGAGTCAACGGGCGGAAAACCGGTATTTTCAAAACACTATACCTCGCGGCTAAAGTTTTTGGGGAAGGCCAGATCTATCCGCCGGCATTCACGCGATGTTACAGCAAAACCCGAGGTCTCCCGCGATCTGCGCAGGGGCCTTTCCACATCGTTGCGCGACGATTCGGCTAGCGCTGTGCCCTTGCCATGAAGGCCAGCCTTTCGAACAGCTGCACGTCCTGTTCGTTCTTCAGCAGTGCCCCGTAAAGCCGGGGCAGGGCTGTGCGTGCATCATTGCGCAGATCCTCGGGTGCAAGATCCTCGGCCAGCAGAAGGCGCAGCCAGTCAAGCACTTCCGAGGTCGATGGCTTCTTCTTCAGCCCCGGCACCTCGCGGATCTCGAAGAAACGGGTCAAGGCCTCGCTCAGCAGCCTTTCCTTGATGTCGGGGAAATGCACCCTGACGATGGCCGCAAGCGTCTCGGCGTCGGGGAAGCGGATGTAGTGGAAGAAGCAGCGGCGCAGAAAGGCATCCGGCAACTCTTTCTCGTTGTTCGAGGTGATGATGACCACCGGCCGCTGCCGGGCGCGCACCGTCTCGCCGGTTTCGTAGACGTGAAACTCCATCCGGTCGAGTTCCTGCAACAGGTCGTTCGGAAACTCGATGTCGGCCTTGTCGATCTCGTCGATCAGCAGCACCACCCGGCCCTCGGCCTCGAACGCCTGCCACAGCTTGCCCTTGCGGATGTAGTTGCGCACGTCGTTCACGCGCTTGTCGCCCAGCTGACTGTCGCGCAGGCGGCTGACGGCGTCGTATTCGTAAAGCCCCTGCTGAGCCCGGGTCGTCGATTTCACATGCCATTCGATCAGCGGCAGTCCCATGACCTGCGCAACCTGCCGCGCCAGTTCCGTCTTGCCCGTCCCCGGTTCGCCCTTGACCAGAAGCGGCCTTTGCAGCGTGACGGCAGCATTCACGGCCATGACCAGGTCATCGGTGGCAACGTAGGACGAGGTCGAGGAAAATTTCATCGCCGTTTCAAGATCCTGTCTGGCAGAATTTCACAAACCCTACCTGTGCCCAGAAAATGTCGCAACCGCTAGTGACAATCTTCATGGCATGGGCTACATGCGCCCCAACAGGAGCGCGGCATGACAGAAGCCCACCTGTCGGAGCGGTCCGGCACGAAGGAGAGAGGTTCGATGAAGGCTGAAGTTTTCCTGCCTGACGACTATCGTCCCGCCGAGGACGAGCCCTTCATGAACGAGCGGCAGCTTGAGTATTTTCGGCGCAAGCTTCTGACCTGGAAACAGGAGCTTCTGGAACAGTCTGCAGAAACAATCGACAGTCTGCAGGAATCGGCCCGCAACGTGCCCGACATTGCCGATCGCGCCTCCGAGGAAACTGACCGCGCGCTCGAACTGCGCACCCGCGACCGCCAGCGCAAGCTGGTCGCCAAGATCGACGCCGCGCTGCGCCGGATCGAGAGCGGCGAATTCGGCTATTGCGAGGTGACCGGTGAGCCGATCAGCCTGAAGCGGCTTGATGCCCGGCCGATCGCCACGATGACGCTGGAAGCCCAGGAACGGCACGAGCGGCGCGAGAAGGTGCACCGTGACGACTGACGCCTGCCCGGCGCATTGAATCGTTTTCGACGCCGGGCCATTGGTCCGGCGTTGTCACTTTGGAAAGGCATCCTGCATGAGCCTGATCGGACAATCCGTCACTGTGATCGGCGCGGGAGTTGCGGGATTGGCCGTTGCGCGCGCGCTGGCGCTGCGCGGGGCATCAGTCACCGTGCTGGAGCAGGCCGACGCGATCCGCGAGGTGGGGGCGGGTTTGCAGATCTCGCCCAACGGTGCGGCAGTGCTGCGGGCGCTGGGCCTGCAGGAGGCTCTGGATGCAGTCTCGATCCGGGCCGAGGCGGTGCGCCTGGTCGATGGCCCTACCGGGGAAGAGGTCACGCGGCTGGATCTGGCCAGGCTGCGGCCCGGCCAGGGCTACCACTTCCTGCACCGCGCCGATCTGATCACGCTGCTGTTGCGCGGCGCGCAAGAGGCGGGGGTGACCCTGCGGCTTCTGTCGCGGGTGCAGTCGGTCGAATTGGCCGGGCGGCCTTCGGTGACGCTTGAGGGCGGCGAGACATTGCAGCCCGCGCTGCTGATCGGTGCCGACGGGCTGCATTCGAAGGTGCGGCCGGCGTTGAACGGGGCGGAACAGCCGTTCTTTACCGGTCAGGTTGCCTGGCGGGCGGTCATTCCGTGTGAACAGGATGCGGCCCCGGTGGTCGAGGTTCACATGGGCCCGGGGCGCCACCTGGTCAGCTATCCGCTGCGCGGTGGGACACTGCGCAATATCGTTGCGGTCGAGGAACGCGCGAAATGGGCCGAGGAAAGCTGGACCCTGCGCGACGACAGCATGGACATGCGCCTGGCCTTCGCGGGATTTTCGCCGCGGGTCAGGGGCTGGCTTGATCAGGTGCAGGATCCCTGGCTCTGGGGCCTGTTCCGCCACCGGGTTGCCGCAATCTGGGGTCGGGCGATGGGGCAGGGCGGCGTCGCGATCCTGGGCGATGCCGCGCATCCGACGCTTCCCTTCCTGGCGCAGGGCGCCAGCATGGGCCTTGAGGATGCCTGGGTTCTGGCAGATACGCTGGCCCGCCACGATACCGTCGCCGCGGCGCTGGCCGCCTATCAGTCCGTCCGGAAGCCCCGCACCACAAGGATCGTTGCCGCAGCCAGTGCCAATGCCCGGGCCTATCACCTATCCGGCCTGCCGCGTCTTGTCGGTCATGCCGGTCTGCGCGTGCTTGGCCGCCTGTTCCCCGACGCGATGCTGTCGCGCTTTGACTGGCTGTATGACCATGACGTGACGCTGGCGGCCGGCGACGCGCCCTGAGCATTCGCTGCCCCCGTGGTGCCGGGCTGCGCGCGCGGCCGGTCAGGCCGCCAGCCGCACCCAGACCGGCACGTGATCGCTGGGTTTCTCGGTTCCGCGCAGGGCCTTGTCCACGCCTGCCTCTTCCAGACGGTCGGCGACCTGTGGGGAAAGCAGCACATGGTCGATGCGGATGCCGTTGTTCCGCTCCCACGCGCCGGCCTGATAGTCCCAGAAGGTATAGACGCCGGGGCCGGGCATCCGGGCCCGAACCGCATCGGTGAGCCCAAGGTTCACGATCCGGCGCAGGGCCGCCCGACTTTCCGGCAGGAAAAGTGCATCCGTCGCCCAGGCCTCGGGTCTGGCAGCATCCTCTGCCTGCGGGATGACGTTGTAATCGCCAAGAAACACGGCGTGTTCCTCTGCCGCCAACACCTCGCGCACCCGCGCTTCCATGCGCGCCATCCAGGAAAGCTTGTAATCGAACTTTGGTCCGGGTGCCGGATTGCCGTTTGGCAGATACAGGCCGCAGATCCGCAGCGGCCGCCCCCCTTCTACCACCGCCTCGATCCAGCGCGCCTGATCGTCGGTATCGTCACCGGGCAGGCTGCGCCGCAGGTCGGACAAGGGCAGTTTCGACAGGATCGCCACGCCGTTGAACGACTTCTGGCCGTGCGTTTCCACCCGGTAACCCAGCGCCTCCAGCGGCGCGCGCGGGAAGGCTTCGTCCACCGACTTGATCTCCTGCAGGCAGACCACGTCCGGCGCGGCTTCGGCCAGCCACGCCGTCAGCGCATCGAGCCGTGCCTTGATCCCGTTGATGTTGAACGTCGCAAGTTTCATGAGATCCCCCCGCCTTTGCCCATCTAGGCCCGGCCGGGCGCGGGGATCAAGCCGTCTGGCGCAGGGCTGGCCGTGCGGCGTGCAACCACAGAGCATCCAACCGGTCAAGCGCCAGGGGATCGAAACGGTCTTGCGCTTCCCAGTAGCGGCCCGACGGGACAAGGTAGCCAAGCTCTGCCTCCAGCGCCAGCGCACGATCGGCTGTCCGTCCGCAGAATTCCCGCACCCGGGCATGGGCCGCCGCAGCGCGAGGCACACGGGGAAAGATCAGACGCGACGGCCCCGCCGACAGGTTCACGATGGCACAGCCTTGCATCGCCGCCAGCACCATAAGTCGCGCCGACTTTGCCTCTAGCGAGCGCAGGGTGATGTCAGGCCGCAAGGGATCGGACGTGCCCACGCCATAGAAATGTGTCGGCCCCGAAGCCGGATAGTGCATGTCACAGCCAAAGACAGCAATGACCGCAGGCTGCAGCGCGTGAAGTGCCCAATACCCGGTGGTGAAAGCCATTGTTGCGCCAGCGTAAACAAAGCCGCCATAGACATTCTGGGCCGGCACAAAGTCGTTCTCGGTGATCACGGTCTGTCCAGGACCGGCCATTGGGCGACGCTCTTCGGGAAAGTCCCAGGGATAGACCGCGAAGTCCCAGTCAGGCCGCAGGCGCCACGCATTGTTTATTGCCACGACCCGATCAAAGGGTTCGCGCGGCCAACCGACCGACTCCGCCGCCATGGGCGCCGAGCCAAGCATCAGGACCACTGTCATTCCATCCCCCGTTTCCTTGCATGGGGGAGGTAAGCCGCAAGCGAAGGCCGGCCAGCGGAATCTGGTCTTCAGATCGAAAAGGACGTGCCGCAACCACAGCTTGAGGTGGCGTTCGGGTTCTGTACCACGAACCGCGCGCCGATCAGTTCTTCGGTGAAGTCTATGATCGCATTGCGAAGGAAGGGCAGGCTGATCTGGTCGATCAGCACCCGCTGGCCATCCTTTTCCAGCACCAGATCATCCGGCGCCGGGTCGTCCAGCCTGATCGAATACTGGAAACCCGAACAACCGCCGCCGTCCACTGCAACACGCAGCGGCCTCACCTCGCCGGTCAGTTCGGCAATTTCGGCCAACCGGGCGAAGGCCCGATCCGTCACCTTCGGAGGAAGCGTCAGTTCCATGGCTGTTCCCGTATCCATGCGCGCATGCGCCGAATATATGAAAGGCAACCGACCCGGACAAGGACAGCCCATGCTCGCCCCCTTTGCCTGCCTGCCCGAGACCAGCCGCGGCCGTCTCTGGCCCGAACGGCTTTCCTCCTTTCGCTCGCCCTACCAGCGCGACCGCGACCGGATCATCCATTCCTCGGCCTTTCGCAGGCTGAAGCACAAGACCCAGGTGTTCGTGGAACACGAGGGTGACTATTACCGCACCCGCCTGACCCATACGATCGAGGTTGCGCAGGTCGCCCGCACGATCGCCGGGGTGCTGGGCCTGAACACCGACCTCGCCGAGGCGGTGGCGCTGGCCCATGACCTTGGCCATACACCCTTCGGCCATACCGGCGAGGACGCGATGGAGCGGCTGATGGCACCCTATGGCGGCTTCGACCACAACGCCCAGGCGCTGCGGATCGTGACGCGGCTCGAACGGCACTACGCCGATTTCGACGGATTGAACCTCAGCTGGGAAACCCTTGAAGGCATTGCCAAACACAATGGGCCCGTCACCGGCCCCAACGCCGACCGCAAGCATGACGGCCCGCTGCCCTATGCCCTGGCCGAGGTCAACGCCCAGTGGGATCTGGAGCTTGACACCCATGCCAGCGCCGAGGCCCAGGTCGCCGCCATCGCCGACGACGTGGCCTATTCGCACCATGACCTGCACGACGGCCTGCGCTCGGGCCTCTTCACCGAGGCCGACTTGATGGACCTGCCCGTCACCGGCCCGGCTTTCGAGGAGGTGGACCGCCTCTATCCGGGGCTGGAGAAAATGCGCCGCCGGCACGAGGCGCTGCGCCGCGTCTTCGGCCGCATGGTCGAGGACGTGATCGCTGTGGCCCAGAACCGGCTGGCCAGCGCGCAGCCGAAATCGGTGGACGAGATCCGCCAGATGGGCACGACGATCATCCGCTTCTCCAAACCGCTTTACCAGGAGCTCAAGGCGGTGCGCAGCTTCCTGTTCCACCGAATGTATCGCGCCCCCAGCGTGATGGCGGTCCGGGCCGAGGTGACGCGGGTCGTCGAAGACCTATTCCCGCTGTTCCTGCGCCGGCCCGAACTGCTGCCACCCGAATGGCAGGCTGATGTCGCGGCTGCGTCCGACGAAACGCAGCTTGCCCGCGTGGTGGCGGACTATGTTGCCGGCATGACCGACCGTTTCGCCATTCAGGAACACCAGCGGCTCTGCGGCTGAACGCAAGGCACTGGAAGCGCGCGCTGGGGATGGCGCGTTCAGCCCCGGCGCAGGGCCGCCACAAGCCACAGCCCGGCCAGAAGCACAGAGACGATGACGTTCCAGCCTGCCATCGAGATGCCGAACATCTCCCACGCGATGGCGTCGCAGCGCACGGGTTGGGCCACATCGGCCGCCGGGTTCAGCAGGTCGGCTGTCGAGATTCCGGTGATGGACCCTGCGGTGCAGGTGGCCAGCCCCTCCCACCAGCCCTGCTCGACGCCGACATGGAAGACGCCGATTCCGGCCGTGGTCAGCGCCGCCAGCGCCCCAAGCCACAGCAGCCATCGCCAGCCCGTCGCCAGCGCCACGATCCCGATCAGGACGGCGGCAGCATGGGGCCAGCGTTGCCAAAGGCAAAGCTGGCACGGCGCCAACCCGCCGATGTACTGAAAGGCGAAAGCCCCCGCCAGCAGGCCGGCCGAACCAAGCAAGGCCAGCCATGTCAGGGTCTTGCGGGTCAGCGGCATGCTTCTGGCCTTCCATTTGGTCTTGTCGCGGCCCGACCATACGCCGTGCGCGGGCCGGGGGGAAGTCACGCTTCAGCGGGCTGCAATCGCGCTTTGCGCCGGCGAGCTTTCGCAATACACTTTTGCGGGGCGGACATCCCGGCTCCGGGGGCTTGCGTGCGGAGGGAACCCATGGACTGGAGAGGCCGCCGCGGCAGTTCCAACATCGAGGACCGGCGCCAGCAGCGCGGCGGCGGTGTCGCCCGGGCGGGCGGTATCGGCGGGGCAGGGGCCATCGTGGTGATCCTGCTTGCGCTGTTGCTTGGCGTCGATCCCGGCCAGTTCCTTGGGCCCGAAGGTCTTCAGACCCAGTCCCGTGCCAGCGCACCGGCCGAACTGACCGACGCTGACCAGGCCGAGGGCGACTTCGTTTCGGTCGTGCTGGCCGATACCGAGGAAATCTGGGCAAGGCTGTTCCAGGATCAGCTCGGGCGCACCTATCGCCCCGCGACGCTGGTTCTGTTCAAGGAGGCAACCCGTTCGGCCTGCGGTGGCGCGTCCGAGGCAACCGGACCCTTCTACTGCCCGGCAGACCGCAAGGTCTATCTCGACACGGCCTTCTTCACGACGCTGCATCAGCGCCTTGGCGCCGGTGGCGACTTTGCCGCGGCCTATGTCGTTGCCCACGAGATCGGCCACCACATACAGAACGAGCTTGGGATCCTGGGCCAGGCCAACCAGGTCCGCCAGCAGGTCGCCGAGGCAGAGTCCAACGCGATTTCGGTGCGCATCGAGTTGCAGGCAGATTGCCTGTCGGGCATCTGGGCGCGCGAGGCGGCCCAGAGCCTTGGTGTGGTTGATGCCGGGGATCTGGAGGAGGCGGTAAACGCCGCCCGGCAGATCGGGGACGATACGCTGCAAAGGAATGCCGGCCGTCGCCCGATGCCGCATACCTTCACCCATGGCACGTCGGAACAGCGCGCCCGGTGGTTCATGATCGGGCTCAAGTCCGGGAAAATGGCCGACTGCGACACGTTTGGCGCCACACGGCTGTGACGGGCGCGCATTGACGACCGGGGCAGGAGGCACTAGACGGAACTTCGGTGGCCCGAGTGGCGGAATGGTAGACGCAGCGGATTCAAAATCCGTCGCCGCAAGGCATGCGAGTTCGAGTCTCGCCTCGGGCACCAGCTTTCTGCATGTGCTGAGTGCTTGATTCGGCAGCGTAATTGCTGTTGGGTCGTCAGTCTGCGCGATTGACGGGAAACCGGTCCCGAACGGGAAACACTGCCAGCGCCGTTTCGCTGCCGAGCAGCGAAAAACCACCCAAGTTGGCTTTCGTGTCATGGTTGTTGTGTTGGGCCTTCCAGTCTGGGCGCGGCTGTCGCGCCACCTTGGACGACCGCGCAAGCAAAAGGCAGGAAATCCAAATATTTGGTTGATCGGTCCATCCGCGCAGTCCACCGGCCTCGGGTTGCCTTTGGTCAAGGTGTCGATAGTCCCGTTTCCGGCTTTTCATCCATAGGCAGAATCCCGGTCCGGTCCACCCAGACCGGTCCCGAATTTTCCCTTTGTGGCAAGGGAGTTGCGCGCTATTTGTGCGGCCGGAAGGTAGCGCCTCGTCACGGGGCGGAATGGCAAATGGTGGGGATGGCATGGACCGGCAGGATGGACAGCCCTTGAACAGGCGGGCGGATGCAGCGTGTGGCCAGCGCGTGGCGCGCACGACACCCTGCTTTACGCCGGGCACCCTGATCACCACCCATCGCGGCGAAATCCCGGTTGAACATCTGGCCGCCGGCGATCGCGTCGTCACCCGCGACAACGGGATCCAGACCGTGCGCTGGGTCGGCAAATCGCAGATGTTCCTGCAGGATTTTCGGGCCGAACCGCATCTTCTGCCGATCTTCATCCGGCAGGGTTCGCTGGGCAGGGGTCTGCCCGAGCGTGACATGATGGTGTCGCCCAATCACCGCATCCTGGTGGCGAATGAGAAGACTGCCCTGCGCTTTGCCGATCGCGAGGTTCTGGTAGCCGCGAAGCACCTGAGCACGCAGGGCGTCCATACGGTCCAGTCCAGTGGCACGACATACATCCATTTCATGTGCGACCGGCATGAGGTCGTGCTGGCCGACGGGATCTGGACGGAAAGTTTCCAGCCTGACGACCAGTCGCTGGGGGGCATGGGAAATGCCCAGCGGCTTGAGATCTTCGAGCTTTTCCCCGAGCTGAAGACCGAAGAGGGCCGCGCTGCCTATGCCTCTGCCCGGCCGACCATGACCACGACCGAAGGGACCGTCATTGCAGTCTAGGATGGCTGTGACGACTCCGGCGCCTTCGTGTCAGAAGGCAGTGGCTTTACATGTTTCTTACGGTTTTTGGGCAGGCAGGGCACAAAGAATGCCCGCAATCTGCCCGATCACGCGCCGACACAGGGCCGTGGTGTTTTGGCAGGCGTGCGGGGCTAGGGCAGAGGGCAGGTAAGGATGGCGACGATCTTCGGGTCTGGTAACAGTGACACCCTGTATGGTGATACCGATGCCAACAACAACGATGTCATCTTCGGCGGAACTAACTCAAACCCCAACGCCAGCAATGGCGACGACATCATCTATGGCCTGACCGGCAACGACACGCTGTATGGCGGCGGTGGCAACGATACGCTTTATGGCGGGGTAGGCAACGACCAGCTTTATGGTGATGGCGGCAACGATTACCTTGAAGGGGGGCCGGGGGCCGACCGCATAGACGGCGGTGCGGATATCGACACGGCAAGCTACGCATCCTCTGGCGCAGGCGTCAACGTGACGATCAACGCCACAACGGGCAACACCGGTGGTGACGCCCAGGGCGATAGCCTGTTCAATATCGAGAACCTGATCGGCTCTGCCTTCAACGATACCTTGACCGGTGATGCCGGCAACAACCGGATCGACGGCGGCACCGGGAATGACCTGATCTATGGTGCCGGCGGGGGCGACACGCTGTATGGCGGCGGTGGCGACGATACGCTTTACGGTGGCGACGGGGTCGACATCCTTTACGGAGATGACGGAAACGACATCCTTTACGGCGATGTCGGAGCGGACATCCTGTATGGGGGTGCGGGGAACGATACCCTCTACGGTGGGGCCGATGATGACACGCTTTATGGCGGAGCCGGGAACGACTGGTTCATCGGCGGGACGGGCAACGACCGCTTCGAGGGTGGCGATGGTCTGGACATCGTCGATTACGGGACCAGTACCGGCAACATAACCTACAACTTCGCCACCCCGACGATCAACGTCGGGGGCGGGCAGGGCACCGATACCCTGATCTCGATCGAGGGGATCAACCTCGGCAGTGGCAATGACAGCGTCACCGGCAATGCCGAAGACAACGTGATGTTCGGAAATGCCGGAAACGACACGCTTTATGGCGGTCTGGGGGCGGATTCACTGTATGGCGGCACGGGAAACGACGTGCTGGCTGGCGGGGGCGGCAACGACCTGCTGGATGGCGGCGATGGCAATGACCTGATTTATGGCGATGCCGACGACGATATCCTTTACGGTGGCGCGGGGAACGATCTGCTTTATGGCGGCACCGGAAATGACCGGCTTTACGCTGGCCCCGGCACAGACACGCTATACGGCGACGCCGGAAATGACGTTCTGGTTGCCGGTCCGAACGGCACTTTCCTGTTCGGTGGCACAGGTGACGACACCCTGGTTTCGGGCGCGGGCGCGGATTCGCTCAACGGCGGCCAGGGGATGGATTTTGTTGACTACTCTGCCTCTGGCGCCGGTGTCACGGTGGACCTTGCTGCCGGCACCGGTGCCGGGGGCCATGCCGCGGGTGACAGCCTGGGCGGTATCGACGGGATCTACGGATCAGCCTTCGACGACGTGCTTTACGGCTTTGACAACCAGGGCACGGGCGGCGGCGATATCTACACCAACATCTTCTATGGTGGCGCCGGCAACGACCTGATGTATGGCCGCGGCGGGGACGATATCCTCTACGGCGGTGCGGATCGCGACACGATCTACGGTGGCAGCGGGAATGACACCGTCGATGGCGGAGACGGCAACGACCTGCTGTATGGCGACACCGGCAATGATGTCGTCCGTGGCGGCGCGGGCAACGACACCATCTTCGGCGGTGCCGGCGTGGACACGCTGTATGGCGGCAGCGACCGAGACACCTTCGTCTTTCAGGTCGGGGATGCCGCCATCGGCGAAGTGGTCGTCGGGGGCGAGGGGGGCGACGACTTCGACATACTCGACCTGTCGGCCTATGGCGCGGCCTTCGGGTGGAGCCGCGTTGTCATCCAGTATACCAATGACGACCCAACGACCGAATCCGGCACTGTCACGCTTTATGCGGCGGATGGCGTCACGATCCTGGGGACCATCAATTTCAGCGAGATCGAACAGATCATCCCGTGCTTCACGATCGGCACGCTGATCGCCACGCCGGATGGGCTGCGTCCCGTCGAAAGCCTGCGGGCGGGTGATCTGGTCCTGACGCGGGACCATGGCCCGCAACCGCTGCTCTGGGTCGGGCGCCGAAAGCTGGCGCGCGCAGAGCTGCTAGCGCAGCCCGACCTCCAACCCGTGCTGATCGCCCGAGAAGCCCTAGGACCGCAGGCGCCTGCCCGTGACATGCTGGTGTCGCCGCAGCATCGCATCCTGATCGAGGGCGCGCGGGCCGAACTGCTGTTCGCAGAGCCCGAGGTGCTGGTGCCAGCACGGCATCTTGAAGGCAGCGTCAATGCGAGGCGGGTCGTGCCGGATACGGGGGTGACCTACATTCACCTCCTGTTCCATCGGCACGAGATCGTGCAGTCCGATGGCCTGTGGACCGAAAGCTTCCAGCCGGCCGTGCGGATGCTTTCCGCGATGGACAAGGCCGTCCGCGCCGAGATCGTTGCCCTATTCCCCGAAATCGATACTGTCGGTGTCGCCTTCGAGGGGGCCCGCCTTTCGATCAAGGCGCATGAGGCACGGGTTCTGTTCGCGGCCGAATAGTCCTCAGCCCTGGGCGGCACGCCAGGCGGCCCAATCCTCGGGGGTGTCTAGATCCAGCAGAGCCATCCGGTCGGGCAGGGGAATGACCCTGATACGGCCCTGGCTCTGGCGCAGGACGGAACGTCCGCCTTCGTCGCCGGTCACCCGCGCCAGTTCAGGCCAGAGATCGCGTGGAAATATGGCTGGGTGGCCGGGCTGACCATCCAGGGTTCCACCCCGGATGATCAGGTCGGGATCGGCCCGAAAGCGCGCGATCAGATCGGCCAGCACGGCAGTCGTGAAACCGGGCATGTCGGCGGGCAGAATCATCACCCCGTCCTCGGGCCCCGCATCCGGTTCAACTGCCGCCATCCCGCGCACCAGCGACCGCGACATGCCCAGAGCGGCGTCAGGCACCTCGACGATCCGAACCGGCAGGTCGGCAAGAACTTTCCGGCGGGCGGTCGCGCCGGATGGCAGGGTGACCGTGACAGGGGCGCCGGTGCCAAGCGCCCCGCGCGCCACATGGCGAAGAAGCGGCTGATGCCCGACCGGCAAAAGCAGCTTGTCGCCTCCCCGCATCCGCGAGGACGCTCCGGCCGCAAGGATCAGGATGTGCACGACGGCTGCCATTGCCGCAGGCTCATGCCGGCGAACGCCCCTGTCAAGCAGCACATGGGCAGGTGCGGGTATCGACTGCCAAGGCCGGCAACAACCCGCCGGAACAGTGGAAGAGCGCCCGCTATCCCCGCATCCGCGCGCCGTCACCATCCCACAGCGGGGCAAGGTGCACCTGGGCTTGTCGGCGTTCGCCAAGGATCTCGATCTCGCAGGCCAGCCCGTCCTGCACGCGGTCGGCGGGCAGGAAACCCATGGCGACGGATTTCCCCGTCCAGTGGCTGAAACCGCCGCTGGTGCAGAAGCCGACAACGCTGCCGTCCAGCCAGATCGGTTCCCATGCCACCACATCGGCATCGGTGGCATCGACGATGAAGCTGACCAGGCGGCGCTTCGGCCCCCTGGCCTTTTCGGCGAGGGCCGCGGCCTTTCCGATCCATTCTGCCGGCTTGTTCCAGCGAATGAAGCGGTCAAGTCCGGTCTCGGCGGGGGTGTAATCGGGGCTGAATTCGCGGCCCCAGCTGCCGAACCATTTGTCCAGGCGCAGCGACATCATCGCACGCATCCCGAAGGGACGCAGGCCCAGATCCTTCCCGGCCTCGGTCAGCACGTCCCAGAGATGGCGGACGGACATGTGGTCGGTGAAGATCTCATACCCCAAGTCTCCGGTATAGCTGACGCGCTGGACGATGCAGTTGGCCATGCCAACGGTCATCCGCTTCACGTCCATGAAGCGGAAGGCATCGGGCGACACGTCGCTGCGGGTGACGCGCGACAGCAGTTCGCGCGCCTTCGGCCCGGCGATCTGGAAGCCGGAACGCGCGTCCGAGATGTTTTCCACACGCACCCCGTCCATCGCATTCTGTTCGAACCAGCGTTCGTGCCAGCCCTGGGCGCCATAGCTGGCGGTAAGCTGGAATTCGGTTTCCGACAGGCACGAGACGGTGAAATCGCCGATGATCTTGCCGCTGTGGGCCAGCATCGGGGTCAGGCTCAGCCGCCCGGGCTGCGGGATCAGCCCGGCCATGATCCGGTCAAGCCAGTCCCGCGCCTTCGGGCCGGTCACGCGATACTTGCCGAAGTTCTGCACCTCGTTGATGCCCACGCCCTCGCGCACGGCCAGCACCTCCTGACGCGTCGCCTCCCAGGCGTTCGACCGCTTGAAGCTGGGCGTCTCATAGCGGGGCTCGCCCGGCAGGGCGTGGTAGTTCACAACCTCCAGCCCGTATTGCTGGCCCCAGACCGCGTTCATCCGGTCGAACACGTCATACATCGGCGTGGTGCGGAAGGGGCGGGCGGCGGGGCGTTCCTCGTTCGGATAGCTGACCGAGAAGCGCATCTGATAGTTCTCGATCACCTTCGGCACGGTGTAGCCGGGGCTGGTCCAGTTCCCGAAGCGCGCGACGTCAAAGCCGCGCGGGTCGCGTTCCACCTCGCCGTGGATCATCCATTGCGCCAGCGCCAGGCCCATGCCCCCGCCCTGGCTGAACCCTGCCATCACCGCGCAGGCCGACCAGTAGTTGCGCAGGCCCGGCACCGGGCCGATCAGCGGGTTTCCGTCCGGGGCAAAGGTGAAGGGTCCATGGATCACCCGCTTGACGCCACTGCGCTCCAGCACAGGGAAGCGGCGGTAGGCGAAGGCGACGCTGTCCTCGATCTTGTCGAACTGCTCGTTCAAGAGCTCGTGACCGAAGTTCCAGGGCGTGCCGTCCACGGCCCAGGGTTCGCACGGTTTTTCGTAGAAGCCGATGCAGAGGCCGCGGCCTTCCTGCCGCAGATAGCTTTCCCCGCCGGGATCCATCACATGCGGAAATTCGCGGCCCTGCTTGAGGATATCCATGATCTCGGGGATGTCGTCTGTGACCAGGTATTGGTGCGCCATCGGCAACAATGGCAAGTAAACACCTGCCATTGCCCCCACTTCACGTGCCCAGAGCCCTGCGGCATTCACCAGATGTTCGCAATGGATGGTGCCCTTTTCGGTCACGACCTCCCAGCCGTCCCGCGTGGGGTTCGTCGCCAGCACGCGGTTATGCAGCACGATCTCGGCCCCGCCCATGCGTGCGGCCTTCGCATAGGCATGCGTGGTGCCCGAGGGGTCGAGGTGGCCGTCCAGCGGGTCATAAAGAGCGCCAAGGATGCCGTCGAGGTTCACCAACCCGTCGGTAAGCTTTGCGATCTCCTCCGGCCCAAGGATTTCGGTATCCAGACCCATGTAGCGGTGCTTGGCGCGCTCGGCCTTCAGCATTTCGAACCTGGCCTGGTTGTCGGCCAAGGTAATGCCGCCGACATGGTGCAGCCCGCAGGACATGCCGGTGATTTCCTCAAGCTCCTTGTAAAGCCGGATCGTGTAACCCTGAAGCGCGGCCATGTTGGTGTCGCCGTTCAGGGTATGAAAGCCGCCGGCCGCGTGCCAGGTGGAACCCGAGGTCAGGTCCGACCGTTCGATCAGCATCACGTCTGACCAGCCGAGCTTGGTCAGGTGATACAACACAGAACAGCCGACGACCCCGCCGCCGATCACGACCACGCGCGAATGGGTTTTCATGGACGACTCCCTACCTGTCCCGCGCAATCTGGCCGGGGCAGTTCAGGCGATCATGCGGTTTTGCGACAAATAATGTCGCAGTTGTCACTTCTCGGGGATCAGCCCGCGTGGAGAAAACCGCAGGACCAGAAGCAGGATCACACCAAGCGTCAGAAGGCGGATATTTTCGGCCGATCCGACCAGATGCGCCTTCAAAGCCCCATCGGGCAGGCCCGCGGTAACCAGACCCATGATGTTCGGCCCCAGGAATTCGACCGCGAAATACAGCCAGCCGACCAGCAGCCCGCCAAGGACCGTTCCCCAGTTGTTGCCGGATCCACCGACAATCACCATCACCCAGATCAGGAAGGTAAAGCGCAGCGGCTGATAGCTGCCCGGGGTCAGCGCGCCTTCCATCGACGTGGCCATGGCGCCGGCAAAGCCGATCACGGCAGAACCCAGGATAAAGACCTGCAAGTGCCGGCGTGTCACATCCTTGCCCATGGCGGCTGCGGCAACCTCGTTGTCGCGGATGGCACGCATCATCCGGCCCCAGGGGCTATTCAGGGCCCGTTCGAAGGCCCAGATGATTGCCCCCAGAACCAGTATGAACAAGCCCGCATAAAGAAGCTTGACCACGATCGTCGAGGCGGCGACCGGGTTCCAGCCCCAGTCGGCCACAAAGGCCAGGAAACCTGGTTGCTGCTGCAGGTCCACTTCCAGCGGCACGGGCCAAGGGCGCGGCAGCTGGGTGACGTTCTTCACCCCGCGGGCAAGCCAGTCCTCGTTCTTGATGACCGAGACGATGATCTCGGCAATGCCGAGGGTGGCGATGGCCAGATAGTCCGACCGAAGGCCAAGTGCAGTCTTGCCGATGGCCCAGGCAACAGCCGCGGCGAGCAAGCCGCCGACCGGCCAGGCGACCAGCGAGGGAAGGCCAAGCCCGCCAAGGTTACCGGCGAACTGAGGGTTCACCGCCTCGACCGCCGCGACATTCGGGTCGAAGATCGCACGGAACAGGAAGAAGCCACCGATCAGGATCGCGGCGACGGAAAGGGACCGCACCCGCCCGCGCGGCAGCAGTCTCCACGCGACGATCGCAGCCGCCACAGACAGCGCGCCCAGAACCAGCGCCAGAAGAATGCCAAGGCCGCCCGCCTGCCAGTTCTCGACGTTGGGCCGGGCCGAAACCAGCACGACGGCCAGACCGCCAAGGGCGGTGAAGCCCATGGTGCCCACCGAAAACAGCCCCGCATAGCCCCACTGCATGTTCACGCCCATGGCCGCGATCGTGGCCAGTAGCGCGAAGTTCAGGATCGACAGCGACGTATTCCAGCTGTTCATGAAGCCGGTCAGCACATAAAGGGCCGCGACGGCGGCAAACAGCGCCAGATTGCGCGCGCTCATAGCGATTTCCCCTTGAACAGGCCGGTCGGCATGAACAGAAGCACGATGATCAGGATGGTGAAGCTGACCGCGAACTTGTAGTCGGTGGACATCAGCTGCAGCAGCCCGTCCGGCGCCATGCTTTCGGGCAGGGCATAAGTGACGATCTTCTTCCACGCATTGGTCAGCAGCAGCTCGGAAAAGGCGATGACGAACCCGCCCGCGATCGCACCCAGAGGGCTGCCCAGCCCGCCGACGATCGCCGCCGCGAAGATCGGCAGCAGAAGCTGGAAATAGGTGAAGGGCTTGAAGCTCTTGTCCAGTCCGTAAAGGACGCCCGCGATGGTTGCCAGCGCGGCAGCGATGATCCAGGTCACCGCCACGACCCGGTCGGGGTTGATGCCCGACAAGAGCGCCAGATCCTCGTTGTCGGAAAAGGCGCGCATCGACTTGCCGGTGCGGGTCTTCTGCAGGAACCAGAACAGCAGCGCCACGACGATCACTGCCGTCACCACGGTCACCGCCTGGGTGGTGCGTATTGCCAATGGCTCGGCAAGGCCGGTGGCTTCGCGAAATTCTTGCGCGCTGATCACGAAGCGGGCGCCATCGGCAAAGTTCTGGTCGTTCACCCCGATGATCAGTCGGACGATGCCGTTCATCACGAACATCACGCCCAGCGAGACGATGACCACGATGGTCGGGCTTGCCTTCTGACGGCGGTAGAAGCGGTAGACAACCCGATCGGTTGCCAGCACGAAGGCAGCGGTTGCGGCGATGCCGACGGGCAGGGCAAGCAGGGCGGTGGGCAGCGGTCCGAAGGTCACGCCCGCGCCTTGAAGTGCCCAGGTCACGAGGATCGTGACCATGGTTCCGAAGGCCATGGTGTCGCCGTGGGCAAAGTTGGAAAACCGCAGGATGCCGTAGATCAGCGTCACACCCAGCGCCCCAAGCGCCAGCTGCGCCCCGTAGGCGAGCCCCGGGATGAAGACGAAGTTCAGGAAGGCGACGAGGGCGTTTACAAGATCCATCTTGTCACTGCATCCGTGATCTGGGGCGGTTCGGTGGGCAGGTTCGGGTCATGTCAGCCGCCCAGGAAGCTGCGGCGCACTTCCGGGTCGGCCATCAGGGCCTTGCCGGTGTCGGTGAAGCGGTTGGCACCCTGCACCAGAACATAACCCTTGTCTGCGATCTCGAGCGCCTGGCGGGCGTTCTGTTCGACCATCAGGATGGAAATGCCGGTCCGGGCGACCTCGATGATGCGGTCGAACAGCTCGTCCATCACGATGGGGCTGACGCCGGCAGTCGGTTCGTCCAGCATCAGAACCTTGGGCTGGGTCATCAGCGCGCGACCCACGGCCACCTGCTGGCGCTGGCCGCCAGACAGTTCCCCCGCCGCCTGATAGCGTTTGGTCTTCAGGATCGGGAACAGTTCATAGACCTGCTCCATCGTCGTCCGAATGTCGTCGCGGCGCAGGAAGGCGCCCATTTCCAGGTTCTCCTCGACCGTCATCGAGGTGAAGATGTTGTGCGTCTGCGGCACGAAGGCCATGCCCTTGGCCACGCGTGCCTGGGGCGAAAGTTGGGTGATGTCCTCGCCGTCCAGCCGGACATGGCCCGCACGCAGTTTCAGCATGCCGAAGACGGCCTTCATCGCGGTGGACTTGCCCGCCCCGTTGGGGCCGACGATCACTGCGATTTCACCCCTTTCGACCGCAATTGTGCAGCCATGCAGGATATCGACCGCGCCATAGCCGCCGGTCATCGCCTCGCCGATCAGGAAGGGCTCAGACATGGAAGCCCTCCGCCTTGGCCTTGTTCTTCAACCCTGTGCCCAGATAGGCCTCGATCACGCGCTCGTCGCTTTTCACCTCGTCCACGGTGCCCTCGGCCAGAACCTTGCCTTCGGCCATCACGATCACCGGGTCGCAGAGACGCGCGATGAAGTCCATGTCGTGTTCGATCACGCAGAAGGTATAGCCGCGTTCCCTGTTCAGCCGCACGATGGCATCGCCGATCGTGTTCAGAAGCGTCCGGTTCACGCCAGCACCGACCTCGTCCAGGAAGACGATCTTGGCGTCCACCATCATCGTCCGCCCCAGCTCCAGCAACTTCTTCTGCCCGCCCGAGATGTTGGCGGCCTTCTGGTCGGCCAGATGGCTGATCGTCAGGAACTCCAGCACCTCGTCGGCCTTTTCGCGCAGCCGCTTTTCTTCGGCCGCAATGGTGCCCCGCCGGAACCAGGTGTTGAAGATCGTCTCGCCCGTCTGATTGGGCGGCACCATCATCAGGTTTTCGCGCACCGTCATCGACCCGAACTCGTGCGCGATCTGGAAGGTGCGCAGCAGGCCCTTGTGGAACAGCACATGCGGGGGCAGGCCGGTGATGTCCTCGCCGTCCATCAGCACCCGGCCCGAGGTCGGCGGCAGGCGTCCGGCAATCACGTTGAACAGGGTGGTCTTGCCCGCGCCGTTCGGCCCGATCAGTCCGGTGATCGAGCCTGTCCTGATGGTCAGCGACGCCCCGTCAACGGCACGAAAGCCCCCGAAGTGCCGGTGAAGGTCTTCGACTACGATCATCCATTTCCCCCAAGGCCCCGCCTCTGTTCGGGCGGGTTCATAAGCAGCGGCCCGGGGACATGCCCGGGCCGCGCTGGTCTGTCAACCGGTTTTCCGTATCAGCGGAAACCGACGGTCTCGTTCTTGCCGTTCCGGACCTCGATCACCCGGTAGCGGCCTGCGCTTTCGCCGGGCCCGATCAGGTGCACGGCGGTCGCGCCCTCGTAGTCGATGGGCGTCCCTGCCGCGATCAGATCCAGTGCCTTGGCCAGTTCGCCCGGATAGATCTTTTCGCCCGTGCCATCGGCCGGACCGTTGGCCACTTCCATGACCTTGTCCTTGTAGACCTTCGGATCGGTCGAGCCCGCCGCCGCCATGGCCAGCGCGATCAGGGCAGCCGCGTCATAGCTTTCCGGCGCATAGGCCGAGGTTCCGTCGAAGCCTGCCGCCTTGGCCATCTCCTCGAACGTCGCGGCACCGGCCGAATCCGAGCCCGCGATCTGGCCCCAAGAGCCGTCCAGCGCCGGCCCGATCGCCTGGGGCAGGCTGTCGCCGATCATGCCGCCCGGCAGGCCGAAGGTCGAGAAGGCACCGGTGTCCAGCGCGGCCTGGATGATGCCCTTGCCGCCCTGGTCCAGATAGCCCGCGACAACCAGCAGGTCGCCGCCGGCCGAGGCCAGCGCCGCAACTTCAGCCGAATAGTCGGCCTTTCCGTCCTCGTGCGCGGCGTTGATCGTGACCGTGCCGCCCTTGGCGGTGAAGGAATTGGCAATGGCTTCGGCCAGACCCTTGCCGTAGTCGTTGTTGGTGTAAGTCAGCGCGATCGACTTGATGCCCTTTTCGACCAGCATTTCGGCCATGACTTCGCCTTCGCGCGCATCCGACGGCGCGGTGCGGAAGAACAGGCCATCATCCTCGGCCGTGGTCAGCGCGGGCGAGGTGGCCGAGGGCGAGATCATGACCATGCCGTTCGGGCGAGCGACGTTCTGCAGAACGGCACCCGTCACGCCCGAACAGTCGGCGCCGACGATGCCCTTGACCATGTCCGAGGTGACCAGACGTTCGGCCGCGGCCGTGCCGGCCTGGGCATCGCCGCAGGTGCTGTCGCCGCGCACCGGCACCATCGTGGAGCCGCCGAGGAACTTGCCCGAATCCGACACTTCCTTCATCGCCATCTCGGCCGCCGCCGCCATGGCGGGGGCGAGGGATTCGATGGGGCCGGTGAAGCCGATCAGGATGCCGACCTTGACCTCTTCGGCCGCGGCGGCCCCGGCAAGCGCGGTGGCCGCTGCCGACGCCAGAAGCAGTTTTTTCATTGTTGTCTCCCTAATTGGATCGCAATCCTGCGGAAGACCCTAGTAGGCCAAAATCGAAAAGAAAAGCGGTTTGACGGGTCTTTCGGGGCACCAATCCCAACCAAGCCGTGACCTGTGGTGAGTGGACGTTTACCGCCATGCGACCTAGATTCAGGGGAAGCAACCGAAAGGAGAACCATGCGCCGCGCCCTTGCCCTGACCACGCTGGTGGCTTTTGCCGGTCACGCCCTGGCCCAGGACATTCTGGACACGTCAGCCGGCCCGATGTCCGTCATCCCGGTTGCGACCGGATTGCAGGAGCCATGGGCCATCGGCTTCCTGCCCGGCGGGGCTTTCCTCGTGACCGAAAGGGACGGGGTGCTGAAATACTTCGCGGCTGCGGGGGGCGAAGCGGTTACGGTCGAGGGGGGGCCCGAGGTTGCAGCCGAAGGGCAGGGCGGTCTGCTAGACCTGATGGTGCCGCGCGATTTTCCTGTCAGCCGAGAGGTCTGGCTCAGCTATTCCGCACCGCGCGACGCAGGGGCGGTCACGGCCGTGGGGCGCGGGATCCTGTCCGAGGACGGCAGCCGCCTGGTTGGCTTCGAGCAGGTCTTTGCCATTCCCGAAGGCGCAAGTGGGGGGCGGCACTTCGGCTCGCGCCTCGTGGAGGCGCCGGACGGGTCGATCTTCATGACTGTGGGTGACCGTGGCACCGGGCCCGGGGGACTGGAAGCGCAGGACCCGATGCGCGGTGAAGGCAAGGTGATCCATCTTGCCCGCGATGGCCAGCCCGCAACCGTATTGCCCGCTGCCCTGCCCGGTGTCTACAGCCTTGGCCACCGCAACGCGCAAGGTGCCGCGCTGGATCTGCAGGGCCGGCTGTGGACCGTCGAACACGGTGCGCGCGGGGGCGACGAGCTGAACGCGCCGGCACCCGGCAGGAACTATGGTTGGCCGGTCATCACCTATGGGGTCAATTACAACGGGCAGCCGATCGGCGCCGGCACGGAACGGGACGGCATGGAACAGCCCGTGCATTTCTGGGATCCTTCGATCGCGCCGTCGGGCCTGATGATCTATTCCGGCGCGCTGGTGCCGGAATGGCGTGGCGACATCTTCTTCGGTTCGCTGAACAGCGATTTTCTGGGCCGGCTTGACCCCGACACGCCGGCTGTCACCGGCTATGCCGAGGAACGGCTTGCGGGCGAGGCCACGCTTCGCGTGCGCGACGTGCGCGAGGCGCCAGACGGTTCGATCTGGTTCCTTTCGGTTCTGAACGGTGCGGCCTACAGGCTTGCCCCGGCAGACTGAAGACCGCGGCCGCATGGCCCTGGGGCATCGTTCCGGAAGGAAAGGACTTGAATTCCAGGCTGACCTTGCGAACATGCAGGGCGTTTTCAATCGCATGGAACAGTTTTCAATCGCATGGAACATTTGAGGCGCGGATGAATTTTGCCAAAGCTGTCAGCAATGTATATCGCAACTACTTCAACTTCAGCGGTCGGGCCCAGCGGTCCGAGTACTGGTGGTTCTTTCTGTTCTCCGTCATCGTCTCGTTCATCATCATGGTCGTCGAGACTGCCTTGGGTCTTGGCGAGGGGGCCATGATGCGCGGCGGTGGCGGGTTCGAGGCAAGCTACAACGGCGGCCCGCTGTCGATGCTGTGGTCTCTGGTCAACCTGATCCCGGCGCTGGCCCTTTCCGTTCGGCGGCTGCACGATACCGACCGGTCGGGCTGGTGGCTGTTGATCGGCCTTTTGCCGCTGATCGGGATCATCGTCCTTATCGTGTTCTTCGCCAGCAAGGGCTATCCCGGCGCGAACCGGTTCGGCGACGATCCGCGCGCCTGACAGGCACGGAGCAGCTGTTCAGATCGACAGACGTGCCGGTGCCCCGCCGGGCAGCCCCTGGGTGCCGCGTTCACGATAGGGTGTGGTGTGATAATGGCTGCGGTAGCATTTCGAGAAATGCGAAGGGCTGGCAAAACCGCAGGCCAGCGCCACGTTGATCACGCTCATGTCGGTCTGCATCAGCAGGTTCCGCGCCTTCTGCAGCCGCAGTTCCATGTAATAGCGTTTGGGGCTGCGGTTCAGATAGCGGCGGAACAGCCGTTCCAGCTGGCGCGTGGACATGCCCACTTCCTCGGCCAGATCGGCGGGTGACATCGGATCCTCGATGTTTCCTTCCATCATCTGGATGACCTGGCTGAGTTTCGGGTGTCGCACACCGATCCTGGTCGGGATCGACAGGCGCTGGGTGTCCTGATCGGTGCGGATCGTGGAATAGATCAGCTGGTCGGCGACCGTGTTCGCCAGGTCCTCGCCATGGTCGGCGGCAATGACCTTCAGCATCAGGTCGATGGACGAGGTGCCCCCCGCAGTGGTCCAGCGGTTGCCGTCCATCACGAAGACCGATTTCGTCAGCTTCACCGCCTCGAACTCCTCAAGGAAGCCGTCCTGGTTTTCCCAGTGGATCGTGGCCTTCTTTCCGTCCAGCAGGCCGGCCTTGGCGACGGCATAGGCCCCGGTGCACAGCCCCCCGATGGTTGCCCCCCGCCGCGCCTCGCGCCGAAGCCAGTTGATGATGCCCCGGGTCGTCGCCTTCTGCACATCGACACCGCCGCAGACCAGCACGATGTCGTCACGCTCGATCTCGTCCAGCCCCATGTCCAGCTTGAACGCCGCGCCGTTCGAACAGGTGGCATATTCCCCGCCTTCGCCAGCCAGAACCCAGCGGTAAAGTTCCTGCCCCGAAACGCGGTTCGCGATGCGCAGGGGCTCGATCGCACCGGCAAAGGACAGCATGGTGAAACGGTCGAGAAGCAGAAAGACGAAACGCCGGGGCGTTGCTTCCTTGGCGATTGGAGTGGCTTTGCGCAGAAGATTCGACATCTTGCGACCTGAACGTGTCGTTTGCATGCTACGGAACCGCAAATTCCGGGCAGCCGCAAGGGCCGAAACGGGCAGTTTTCGCCCAATCTCCCTTTGCCAAGGCGGAAACGGTTGCGTATACCGCAGGCCGATCTGCCGATGACTGGAGTAGGACCGATGACCAAGGGATGGACGAAAGCCGCCTGGCGCGCGAAGCCGCGGGTCCAGATGCCGGATTATCCCGATCAGGGTGCACTGAACGCGGTCGAGGCTCAGCTGGCGAAGTATCCCCCGCTTGTCTTCGCCGGCGAGGCGCGGCGGCTGAAGAAGCAGCTTGCACTTGCGGCCGAGGGCAAGGCCTTCCTTCTGCAGGGCGGCGACTGCGCCGAAAGCTTTGCGGAATTCAGCGCCGACAACATCCGCGATACCTTCCGGGTGATGCTGCAGATGGCGGTGGTGCTGACCTATGCCGCCAAGGTGCCGGTCATCAAGGTCGGCCGCATGGCCGGCCAGTTCGCCAAGCCGCGCAGCGCCCCGACCGAGGTCATCAACGGTGTGGAGCTGCCTAGCTACAAGGGCGACATCATCAACGGCTTCGAGCCCACGCCCGAGGCGCGCATCCCCGACCCGGCGCGGATGTTGCAGGCCTATACCCAGGCGGCGGCCAGTCTGAACCTGCTGCGCGCCTTCAGCACCGGCGGTTTTGCCGACATCCACCGGGTGCATTCCTGGACGCTGGGCTTTGCCGAACATGACAAGGCCGAACGCTATCGGGAAATGGCCAACCGCATCTCTGATGCGCTGGATTTCATGAATGCGGCCGGGGTCAACAGCGACACCGCGCAAGAGCTGGCGCGCGTCGATTTCTATACCAGCCACGAGGCGCTGCTCCTGGAATACGAAGAGGCGCTGTGCCGGGTGGATTCGATCACGGGTCAGCCGGTCGCAGGCTCGGGCCACATGATCTGGATCGGCGATCGCACACGGCAGCCCGACGGGGCGCATGTCGAATTCTGCCGCGGCGTGCTGAACCCGATCGGGCTGAAATGCGGCCCCACCACCACGGCCGAGGATCTGAAGGTGCTGATGGCCAAGCTGAACCCGGAGAACGAGCCGGGCCGGCTGACGCTGATCGCGCGCTTTGGCGCGGGCAAGGTGGGTGACCATCTGCCGCGGCTGATCAAGACCGTGCGCGAGGAAGGCGCGAACGTCGTCTGGTCCTGCGACCCGATGCATGGCAACACGATCAAATCCTCGACAGGCTACAAGACCCGCCCCTTCGACAGCGTCCTGCGCGAGGTGCGCGAGTTCTTCGCCATCCACAAGGCCGAAGGCACGGTGCCGGGCGGGGTGCATTTCGAGATGACCGGCAAGGACGTGACCGAATGCACTGGTGGCCTGCGCGCCGTGTCGGACGAGAACCTGGCCGACCGCTATCATACCGCCTGCGACCCGCGGCTCAATGCCAGCCAATCGCTGGAATTGGCCTTCCTGGTGGCTGAAGAACTGTCCTCGCAGCGCGAGGCCGACCGGCGCGTGGCGCTTTAGCCACCGTAACGGGCACGGCGTCGCGGCGGCGGGGGCCACCTTGCCGCCGCAGTCATTCGTCTGAGCAGTGAACCAGCTTCAGGTAGCGGCGGCTTGGGGTGGCCCCAATCCCGACAGTTTCCGACGCCGAAGTGCGTGGCACGACGGGTAGTTCCGCGATCCGGCGCAGGATGCGGAACCTTGACCCTGGTGGCACCAGGTTGCTGCCAAGGCACCCCAGCACCAGCCGTTTTTCGGGGCCATCGGTCAGGGGCAATAGCAGCAGCTGCGCGACGGGCTGCACACAGCACCTGTCCAATGTCAGGACCAGCGTGGCCAACCTTCTGTCTGCTGCAACGCATTCGACCACTTCGGCCAGGGTTTCCCGGGCCTCGGCGGAAAAAAGACAGCACAGGGGAAGGCCGCGCAGGTCCGTTCCGGCAATGCTGGCCAGCGTCGAGCCGGCGAAACGTAGATGCGCAATCCCCTTGCCGAGGGGTTCGGCAAGGAACACACGGTTCAGCACGCCGGCCAGTCTGCGCGCGTCCAGTTGCGCACGGTCCGGGACATAGCCCGGCTTGCGCAGGTTTTTCCAGCAGGCCAAGACATCCGCGGGACCGGGAATCAACTGCAATGCCCTGCTTGGATGGGGCGGGTGGGAACGACCCCGGTCAGGAATCCTTGCATCCATCGCATACCTTGCCGAACGGACCTTGCGACTTGCGGCCCATCCGTGGCCACGCCATGAAGACAAGCTACGGCGGATCGCCAAGAATCGGACGAAAATCTAATCAATGGTAAATACCGGGCCTCTCGGGGCTGAAAGGACCGCATGATTTCGATGACAGGCTTTGCCGCAAGGCGCGGCACAGGGGCGGGCCACGCCTGGGTCTGGGACCTACGTTCGGTCAACGGCAAGGGGCTGGATCTGCGCCTGCGCCTTCCTGACTGGATCGACGGGCTGGAACTGGCAGTCCGTGCGGAATTGCAGAAGGCTGTGCCGCGCGGAAATGTCACCCTGACGTTGAAGGTCATGCAGGACGGCGGCGGCGATGATGGCGTTTTCCGGCTGAACCGGCGCCAGCTGGCGGCGGCTCTGGCGGCCCTGGGCGAAGTGGAAGCAGCCGCGGTGGCGGCAGGTGTCACCCTCCGCCAGCCGACGGCGACCGATGTGCTGACGCTGCGCGGCGTCCTGGACCAGAGCAACGAAACCCAGGACACCGCCCCCCTGCGCGCCGCGATCCTGGCCGACCTTCCGGGCCTGCTTGCCGACTTTGCAGCAATGCGCGAGACCGAAGGTGCGGCACTGGCCGCCGTTCTTGCCGCGCAACTTGACCGGATCGAGGCCCTGACCGCCGAAGCGCAGCGCGAGGCCGTCGCGCGGTCGGCGGTCCAGGCCGACACGCTGCGCGAGGCGGTTACCCGCGTGATGGCGGCGACCGACGCGGTGGACGCGGGCCGGCTGGCTCAGGAACTGGCGATGCTGGCCGTGAAGACCGACGTGACCGAGGAGCTGGATCGCCTGTCGGCCCATGTCGCCGCAGCCCGCGCCCATCTTACCGAAACCGCCCCGGTGGGCCGCAAGCTGGATTTCCTGATGCAGGAATTCATGCGCGAAGCGAACACGCTGTGTTCCAAGGCGCAGTCTCTGGCGCTGACCCGGATCGGCCTTGACCTGAAAACCGTCATCGATCAGATGCGCGAACAGGTGCAGAATGTGGAATGACCAATGACGCGGCGCGGGCTGCTTCTCATCCTTTCCTCGCCCTCGGGCGCCGGCAAATCGACGCTCAGCCGGATGCTGATGGCCTGGGATCCGACGATGCGCTTTTCGGTCTCGGCCACGACCCGCCCCCCCCGTCCGGGCGAGGTGGACGGGCGGGAATACTATTTCCGCTCGCGCGAGGAATTCGAGGCCATGGTGAAGGCCGGCGAGATGCTGGAACACGCCGAGGTCTTCGGAAACCTGTACGGCTCGCCAAAGGGCCCGGTGCTGGCGGCGATGGAAGCGGGCACCGATACCGTCTTCGACATTGACTGGCAGGGTGGCCAGCAGATCAAGCAGGCCATGCGCGGCGATGTCGTGTCGATCTTCATCCTGCCGCCGTCCATTGCCGAACTGGAACGGCGACTGCGGACCCGCGCCCAGGACAGCGACGAGGTCATCCGCGGTCGCATGGCCAAAAGCCGCGACGAGATAAGCCACTGGGCGGAGTACGACTATGTGCTGGTCAACGATGATCTTGAGGCAACCTTCGACAAGCTCAAGACCATCCTGACGGCGGAACGCCTGAAACGCGAACGCCAGCCGGACCTGTCGGCCTTTGTCCGCTCGTTGAACGAGGAGTTCGAGGCCCGATGATCTATGCGCTTGACGGCATCTCTCCGCAGATCGACCCGACAGCCTGGGTGGCGCCGGATGCCAACCTGATCGGCCGCGTCGTGCTGGAGGCAGAGGCCTCGGTCTGGTTCGGCGTGACGATCCGTGGCGACAACGAGGAAATCCGGGTGGGCCGCGGCTCGAACGTGCAGGAGAACTGTGTCCTGCATACCGACATGGGCTATCCACTGGTTATCGGCACGGATTGTACCATCGGACACAAGGCCATGCTGCATGGATGCATGATCGGCGACGGCAGCCTGATCGGGATGGGGGCGACGATCCTGAATGGCGCTCGGATCGGCCGGGGCTGTCTGATCGGTGCTTGCGCACTGGTGACCGAAGGCAAGGAAATACCTGACGGGTCGCTGGTCATGGGCGCGCCGGGCAAGGTGGTGCGCGTTCTGGACCAGGCTGCCCGTGACCGCCTTCTGCTGTCAGCGGCTGGCTATCGGGCCAATGCTGCCCGTTACCGCCAGGGGCTGCGCCCGGCCTGAGGTTCAGGCCTCTTCCACCATTTCCAGCGTGATGCCTTGCCGGACGGCATGGCTGCGCAACTCGCGCAGGACGATCTGCCGGTTGGGCAGTTTGGGCGCCACGATGCGCAGCACGCGGCGATAGCCCGCCGATCCAAGTGTTTCGATCATTTCCAGGGCATCGAAATCGTCGCAGAACAGCGGCGCAACCACCAGTTCCAGCGTATCGGGCAGCGGCAGGTGTTCGGCCAGTTGCACATACGGGATAGACGCGGCTTCATCGGGCCGGAGCACGCCTTCCGGGAATGTCGCCTGGGGAATGCCGATCACCAGGCATCTCAACCTCTGCGACATCGTTAGCTCCACCTCCGTCATGAGGGGCGCCGGGCAAGCGTCTGGATCGCCTGGAGTTTCCACCGGTGCCGACCTTCGATCCGGGCAAAGGCCGGCAGCGAACTAATTCACTTACAGTGCAGAAAGATTACCGCTATTTCCTGACCTGGCAAGACGCGTGAGGCAAAAAGTTGACCCGGCTGGCCGGGCAGGGGCGCAGGATGGATTGGGACAGGGTGCTTGCAGGGCTGCCGATGCCGGCGATGCTGGTGGAGCGCGAGGACCGGGTCGAAGCCGGGAACGGCCCGCTCATCGCCCTTCTGGGCGACGGAGTCGTCGGTCGCAACCCCGCCATGGCCGTGCGGGCGCCTTCGGTGCTGGCCGCGATCGGCGCCGTCACGCGGCAGGGTGGCGTGCAGGAGGCCCGCATGACCCTGCGGCGCGACGGGCAGGAGCAGGTGTTCCAGGTCACCGTGTCGGATCAGGGCGAGGGCCGCGTGTTGTGCGTCTTTCGCGATGTCAGCGAGGAGGAGAAGGCCGGAGAGATGCGGCGCGACTTCGTGGCCAATGTCTCTCATGAGTTGCGCACCCCTCTGACCGCGCTGATGGGCTTCATCGAGACGCTGAAGAATGCCGCGCGCGACGATCCCAAGGCGCGCGACATGTTTCTGGGCATCATGGAGCACGAGGCGGGGCGCATGAACCGGTTGGTTCGCGACCTGTTGCAGCTTTCGCGCGTCGAGGCGGAAGAGCGGGTCCGTCCCCGCGACAGGGTGGAACTGAAGCCGCTTCTGGAAAACGTGATCGGATCCCTGAAAGGGGTGGCCGAGCGGTCGCGCGCGCGGGTGGAGTTGGCGGGTGATCCGGTGACCGTGCCGGGGGATGCCGACCAGCTGACGCAGGTCTTCACCAATCTGATTGAGAATGCGCTGAAATACGGAAGGGAAGGGCAGGTCGTGCGGATCACGCTCAGCCCCGAGGACACCGTCCGCGGCCCGGCGATCCGCGTCGATGTCGCGGACGAAGGCGAAGGCATCGACCCGATCCACATCCCGCGCCTGACCGAACGGTTCTACCGTGTCGACAGCCACCGCAGCCGCGAGATGGGCGGAACGGGCCTGGGCCTTGCCATCGTCAAGCACATCGTCAGCCGCCACCGCGGCTGGCTGCGGATCGAAAGCGAGAAGGGCGAGGGCAGCCGGTTCTCGGTGGTGCTGCCGCTGGGTTGAGGCGGCGGGGCAGCAAGATCCGATCTGTCCAGGTTGGGCAAATGCGGATCATCGACGGCCCCGCAAGATGCCCTAAGGCTGCGCCGTAGGTTGCGCTTCCGCGCAGCTTTACGGACGGCCGCTGTTCAGTGTCTGGGCAGCGCCGCGTGCTGATCAACGCAGCGGTGCGGAAGCGCACCCAACGCCAGGATCTGCGATGCAGAGCCAGAAATAGCGACGCGGACCTTCGCCTTGTGCAATGGATGGTCCGTGGCGGATGCCCGGAGCTTTGGTCGGCACTACCGAGACCGCGACGTGGCGAGGTGTCATCATGTCGGGTCAACCCGGAGAAACCGGAGCTTCGGCCCGGGTGTCCCCTCACAACCTCCCCAACCGCTCCGTCAGCAGCCGGTAGAACCCCTCCCGGTCCACGCCGCCCATGAAGAGCGCGTTGGGCGCGCGGTCGGTCACGCGCCACCAGTCGGCGACGGTCATGCCGAGGGTGAGGGGGCTTTGCGTCTCGATTTCCACGTTGATGTGCCGGCCGGTGAAGAGGGCGGGTTCCAGCAGATAGGCGATCACGCAGGGGTCGTGCAGGGGGGCGCCTTCGCTGCCGTATTTGGCGGTGTCGAAGCGTTCGAAGAAATCGGTCCAGCTGGCCACCGCCTGGCCGACGGGCGTGCCGAGGGACCGCATCCCCTCGACCCAGGCACGGCTGGTCAGCGCCTTGTGGGTGACGTCAAGCGGCATGACCACCAGCGGAACGCCGGATCGGAACACGATGTCGGCGGCTTCGGGATCGACGTAGATGTTGAATTCTGCCGCCGGGGTGATGTTGCCGCCTTCGAAGCAGCCGCCGCCCATCAGGACGATCTCGGCCACACGCGAAACGATATCCGGGGCGCGCTGGAAGGCGGTGGCGATGTTCGTCAGCGGGCCAAGCGGGCAGAGGGTGATCGTGCCGGGGGCATGGGCGCGCAGCGTGTCGATCAGGAAATCGACGGCGTGTTCGGGTTGCAGCGGATGCGTTGGGTCGGGCAGGGCGATACCGTCAAGCCCTGTCGTGCCGTGGACATGTTCGGCAGTGACGAGTTTGCGCTTCAGCGGTGCCTCGCAACCGGCATAGACCGGGGTGTCCTTTCGGGCAAGTTCGACGACGGTGCGCGCGTTTTTCTGGGTCAGCGGCAGGGGCACGTTGCCGGCAACGGCGGTGATGCCCAGAACCTCGAGCTCGGGAGAGGCGAGGGCGAGCAGGATGGCGACGGCGTCGTCCTGGCCGGGGTCGGTATCGATGATGATCTTGCGGGGCATGGGTGTGACTCCTTTGCCGGGAATAAGGCGACATGGAAGAAAATTTGTCCAGATGGTCAGGAAATAGCGAGGGACATTGATCCTTGACCCGTGGGGGATTCCGCCGCTCCTATCGGGGAAGGCAACCCCGGAGCCTGCCCATGCGCCCAATGATCCTGGTGCTGCTGCTTTTCGCGCCTGTCATGGCGTGGCCCTATACGGTCGAGCAGATGCTTGCGCCATTCGACGCCCGTGTGCTGACCGCACAGGAAAAGCGGCTGCTGCAGACCGGACTGGCCTTCTCCGGGCATTACAACGGGATGATCGACGGTGACTGGGGCGAAGGAAGCCAGCGCGCCCTGGAACGCCATGTGCAAACCCTGACCGGCGAGACAGTGGTGACAAACATGGCCGTGTTGCTCGTTACCCTGGAAACCTTTGCGTTGATCGAGGAAGAGGGATGGGAGCGGCAGCACAATTCGACACTCGACATGTCCTTCCTGGTGCCGACGCAGGCGCTGATGGCAGGGGCGCCGTCCGATACCTTTGCCAACATGACGGTACGGGGCCGTTCGATCGGCTATTCGCTGACGGCGCGCGACGGGCCGGAGACAGCGGGGTTCCATGACTATGCCTTGCGGCAGGCGGTGGGCGTGCCCTACATCCTGCGCCGGCCGCTGGTATGGGTCACGTCCGTGCGGACGGCCACGGGCATAAGCCTTTACACCCGTTCGGATTTCCGGCGGGGGCGCTGGTCCACGATCATGGTGTCGGCCCGCGACGACGACGCCGGCGCCTTTGCCGCTATCACCGGCAGCATCGCGCCGGGTCATGCGCCCGCGATCGGAATTTCTCCCGGACGACTGTCTGCCGGCATCGAGACGCTGGCCCGTGTGCTGGCAGAAGATGAAGGGAAAGAAGCGCCATGGTTGCGCCGCCCGCCGGGCGAGGCAGGCGGCATGACGGCCTCGACGCCAGCCCCGGCAATGGGGTTCGGGTCCGGGTTCGTCGTGTCGTCTGCGGGCCACGTTCTGACCAACCGGCATGTCGTGAACGGTTGCCGGCGAGTGGCGGTCGATGGCCGACCGGCCGCACTGATAGCCGAGGACCGGACCTTCGACCTTGCGCTGTTGCGGGTCGAGGAGTTGTCAGGGGTGGCCCCTGCGGTGTTTGCGCTGGAACCGGCGCGCCTGAATTCGGATGTCACGGTGGCAGGCTTTCCGCTGCCCGACCTGCTGGGCGGGCTGAACGTCACGCGGGGGGCGGTGACCAGCCTGAAGGGTGTTGGTGGCGACGGGATCAACATGCAGATCTCGGCGCCCGTGCAGCCGGGCAACTCGGGCGGGCCGGTGCTGAATGCGGCGGGGCAGGTGGTCGGCGTCGTGGTGGCCAAGCTGGATGCCGGGGCCGTGGCACGGCTTTACGACGATATTCCGCAGAACGTCAATTTCGCAATCCGGGGCGAGATCGCCAAGCTGTTCCTCGCGCAGAATGGTGTCGATCCGCTGGTCGAGATGGCCGGAATCCCCGTCGCGCCGGAAGATCTGGCCGAGACGGCCGCAGCCTTCACCCGCCTTGTTGCCTGCAACTGAAGGGGATGCGCCCCGGGTTGCGACCGGGGCGCCATTGGCAAGTCAACAGATCAGCCGTCGAAGTTGACCGTTTCCATGATCTTCAACGCCGCAGCGCGGGCCTTGGCGATCTGGTCCAGGGGCGTCGGGTCGGCCGTGAAATCGCCCCAGGACGCGACCAATGCCGAGCGTTCGACGCCGGGTTTCACCGGATATTCGTTGTTGGTTTCGGCATAGATCTTCTGCGCGGTATCGCCCGCCAGCCATTCCATGAACTTCAGCGCGTCTTCCTTGTTCGGGGCGGATTTGGTCATTGCCACGCCAGAGATGTTCAGATGCGTGCCGCCATTCTCGAAGACCGGGAAGGTCACGTTCACCGCCTCGGCCGCCGCGCGTTGTTCGGGATCCGCCATCATCTGGCCGATGTAATAGGTGTTGCCGATCGCGATGTCGCATTCGCCGGCGGCAATGGCCTTGACCTGGTCACGGTCGCCGCCATCGGGCTTGCGCGCGAGGTTGGCCTTCAGACCCTCGGCCCATTTCGTGGCCTCTTCCTCGCCGTGATGCACGATGTAGGCGCCCAGCAGCGCGATGTTGTAATCATTCAGCCCGGACCGCGAGCAGAGCCTACCCTTCCACTTCTCCGTGGCCAGATCCTCGTAGGTGGTGATCTCCTTCGGATCCACCCGGTCCTTCGAGGCATAGACGATCCGCGCGCGTGCGGTCAGCCCGAACCAGTGGTCATTCGGGTCACGCAGGGTCTCGGGGATGTTGGCCTCCAGCACCTCGGATTGCACAGGCTGGGTCACCCCGGCATCCACGATCTGCATCAGGCGGGCGATGTCCACCGTCAGCACCAGATCGGCGGGCGAACGGTTGCCCTCGGCCACCAGCCGTTCGGCCATGCCCTTGTCCACGAAGGCCACGTTGACCTTGATCCCCGTCTCGGCCGTGAAGGCATCGACCAGCGGCTGGATCAGTTCCGGCTGCCGGTGGGAATAGACGTTGATTTCCTGCGCCAGAAGGGGCGTGGAGCAGGCGAGAAGTGCCAGGGTCGAAAGACGAAGCATGGCTGAGTCCTTTTGTCGGGTTTATGCGGCGGTTAAATCCGACTGTTTTACTTGGGTCAAGAGGCCGAGTGATTTTGTCGGCATTTTTCCGCAATGGCCAGCGGCATCAGCCCTGCCGCTTGTCCTCGGCCTTGGCACGGTTCCATAGCGCGTCCATCTCCTCCAGCGTGCTGTCGGCAGGGCGGCGTCCAGATTCAGCCAGCCAGTCCTCGATCCGGGCGAAGCGGCGGGTGAACTTGGCATTGGCAGCTCGCAGCGCGGCCTCGGGGTCCACGTTCAGGTGGCGGGCCAGGTTGGCCATGACGAACAGAAGGTCGCCGATCTCCTCGGTCAGGGCCTCGTGGGAAAGGCTGTCTCGGGCTTCGACCACCTCGCGCGCCTCTTCGATCAGCTTGTCCAGCACTTCGGCAGTCGAAGGCCAGTCGAAGCCGACGCGGGCGGCGCGGTTCTGCAATTTCAACGCGCGGGTGAGGGCGGGCAGGGCGAGCGCCACGCCATCCAGCGTGCGGGCGGCCCCGCGTTCGCGGGCCTTCTGCGCCTCCCAGTCGCGGGTCTGCTGTTCGGCGGTCTTGTCGCGGCTTTCGGAGCCGAAGACATGCGGATGGCGGGCGATCATCTTGTCGGAGATCGCGGCCACCACATCGGCGAAGGTGAAATGTCCGGCCTCGGCGGCCATCTGCGCGTGATAGACCACCTGGAACAGGAGATCGCCCAGTTCACCCTTCAGTTCGCCCAAGGCCTGCCGCTCGATCGCATCGGCCACCTCGTGCGCCTCTTCCAGCGTGTAGGGGGCGATGGTGGCGAAGCTTTGTTCGATGTCCCAGGGGCAGCCTGTCTGCGGGTCGCGCAAGCGCGCCATGATGGCCAGAAGGCGGTCGATGCCGGAGGGGGGGAGAGTGTCGGTGGTCAAGGGATGCCTGCTGTTTCGTCCGGGGGCAGTCTAGGGATTTCGCGCAAGCTGTCACGCTTCGCCTGCGGCCGGAATCCAACGGCGGGGGGTCCCCCTGATGCAAGGGTCAGCGCCAGTCAGAAGCGCAGCCCGACGCGCAGCGAGAGCGTGTCAAGATCGACGTCAACCGCCCGGTCCGGCGATGTGAGGTCGGTGCCCGCGTTGCGCATCAGATATTCGAGGCCGATCGTCAGTCTGTCGGATGCCGCCACGTCGATGCCGAGGCCATAGCTTGCCCCGCGAGCCGTGAATCCTTCGTCGCCCGGCGCAGTGAAATGGACCTGCGAATAGCCGAGCAGGCCATACACCAGAACCCGGTCGGACGAAAAACCCAGCCTGCCCTTCAGATCGATGGCACGATTGATTTTTGCGTCCGGCTCGATCGCAAAGCCGGTGTCCTTCAGGCTGGAAACTGACAGTTCAGCGCCGTAGACCAGCACACCCTGCTGGAAAAGATAGCCGGCATGCACTGAAGCCACTCTGCCGTCTGTCATTTTGGTGGTCGTGGATGGCAGCTCCGGCTGGATGGATTCACCCAAGGCATAGTCGGCCGAAGTCTTGCCGTAGCCCAGACCTGCATAGGCGCCCGACCAGTCAAGAGTTGTGGGTGGTGCGGACACAGTAGGGGGCGGCTCGGACGCGATCGTAACCGGACCACCTGCAAAGGCGGGTGCAGGTCCGGTAATGGCACAAAACAGGTAAGTCAGCAGAATGCGCATCCCGGAGACCCCCTTCGTGCAAGGCGATGCTGCGAAGTCTACAGTCAGCGTGGCTCTACTGTAAACCGAAGTGTCGCAAGGCAGGGTGGATGCGGCGCTTATGCCTGCAGGACAGAGGTGCCGGCGTTTCGCCGATTGCGGGCCAAGCGGTTTTGCGATTTGATCAAACGGAACATCGAAGGAGTTATCAATGCCCGTCCTGAACCGCATCGCCTCTTATGCCGACGACATGAAAGCGTGGCGGCGCCATCTGCACAGGCATCCGGAACTTGCGTTCGATTGCCCCGAGACGGCGGCCTTCATCGTGGAGCGTCTGCGCGAGATGGGGGTGGACGAGATCCATCAGGGCATTGCCAAGACCGGGATCGTTGCGCTGATCAGGGGGCGGGCGGACGGCCCGGTGATCGGCCTGCGCGCCGACATGGATGCGCTGCCGATCCAGGAGATGACCGGGGCGGAACATGCCAGCACCGTGCCGGGCAAGATGCATGCCTGCGGCCACGACGGACATGTGACGATGCTGCTGGGCGCGGCGAAGTATCTGGCCGAGACGCGGAATTTCGCGGGCACCGTTGCGCTGATCTTCCAGCCGGCCGAAGAAGACGGCGGCGGAGGCCAGGTGATGGTGCAGGAAGGGGTGATGGATCGGTTCGGCATCACGCAGGTCTATGGCATCCACAATGCGCCCAACGTGCCCTTCGGGCATTTCACCACCACGCCCGGGCCCTTGATGGCCAGCGTGGACACGGCCTTCGTCTACATCACAGGCAAGGGCGGGCATGGCGCCACGCCGCATGAATGCGTCGATCCGGTGGTGGCGGTCGTCGGCATGGTGCAGGCGGTGCAGACGATCATTCCACGCAATGTGCATGCCCTGGACGAGGCGGTGATCTCGGTCACGCAGATCCACACCGGGACGGCATCGAACATCATCCCGGAAGAGGCGATGTTCTGCGCCACGATCCGCTGCTTCAAGCCGGATGTGCGAGCGCTCTTGAAGAAGCGCTTCCACGAGATCGTAGAGGGCCACGCGGCGGCCTACGGCGTCAAGGCGCGGATCGACTACGACTGGGGCTATCCGGCGACGATCAACCACGAGGACCAGACCGAATTCGCCGCCGAGGTGGCGCGAGAGGTTGCCGGACCCGATGCCGTGGATGCGCGGGCCAACCGCGAGATGGGGTCGGAGGATTTCAGCTACATGCTGGAGGCGCGGCCGGGGGCCTATCTGTTCCTGGGCACCGGGCCCGGGGCGGGGCTGCACCATCCTGCCTATGACTTCAACGACGAGGTGGCGCCGGTCGGAGCGAGTTTCTTTGCCCGTCTGGTGGAGCGGGCTCAGCCCCTGCGCTGACCGTGCAGCGCCGGGATCAGGCCAAAGCCGATCTGACCGGCCAGGCCAAGCGCGCCGGGCGGGGTGGCGAGGTCGGACAGGAACCTGGCGGGCGTCTGGCCGAAGGCGAGGGCCAGGGAAAGTTCGGCCAGCATCAGCAGGACGAAGGCCAGCCCGCCCAGGGCCAGCCGCTCACGCCGCGCCATCGGCCAGCGCCTCAGCACAAGTCCGGCGACCAGCCATGACAGGGCTAGGACCAGTGGCACTTCCAGCGCCACGGCAAGAAGCGGCCCGGTCTGGGGGGCAACCAGCGTGACACGCAGCGCGCCGAGGACGAAAGCCACGGCGAAGACCGCGGCAAAGTAGCTGACAGCGGCTGCGACGATACTTGGCATGGGACGTGCAGACTGGCGGGATGCGGGTGGCAGCAGTAGGCTTGCGGTGCATTTCACAAATGCAGTTTCGCATGAAATCCCTTGCCTGTCTTGTGCTTGTCGCCGGCCCGGCTGTGGCCGAGGAACATGTCGGCTTCCGGTCCCCCACCGGCAACATCCATTGCGCAATCCACGCCTGGGCCGGCGGGGCCGAGGCGCGCTGTGACCTGATGGAACTGACGCCATCCCACCGCAAGCGCCCGGCGGGCTGCGATCTGAGGTGGGGGATTTCTTCCATGTCGGGGCAAGGGGCGCGGCCGGCCTGACATGCCATGGTGACACGGTGATCGACCGGCGCAATCCGGTGCTTGGCTACGGGGAGGCGTTATCTTTAGGCGGCATCTCCTGCGTCTCGGCCCGGACAGGAATGGCCTGCACCAATGCGGAAGGCCACGGCTTCAGCGTATTGCGAGGGCGGCAGAAGCTGTGCTGATCCGACTATACCAGGCGCAGGGCGCGGCATAGCCGCATGGAGGCGGCCAGGAGAACTTGCCCGAATCGGCGATCGGCCCAAGGCGACAGTGGCTGCATGGTCCTAATGGGGCCACATCAATCTTTGGACACCATATCTTGGCTCACCGCAACCTTTGGGGCCCGCTGGGGACTGGCCCGATTTTGATCAAAGTGCTATTATTCAAATGTGTAACAGCCGGGAGTGAACCATGACCGTCCTAGCCATGAACTCGCCTTTGCCGACCGATCTGTGGGAGATGGACCGGGCGCATGTGCTGCATCCCTGGACGAATTTCGGCCCATTCGAAAAGGAGGGTTCGCTGGTTCTGACGCGGGGCGAGGGCTGTTACCTGTGGGACGCCGAAGGGCGGCGCTATCTGGACGCGGTGGGGGGGCTGTGGTGCACCAACATCGGGCTGGGGCGGAAGGAGATGGCGCAGGCCATCGCCGAGCAGGCCGAGCGGCTGGCCTTCACAAACACCTTCGTCGATGTGACGAACGACCCTTCGGCGCTCTTGGCCGCGAAGCTGGCGGAACTGGCGCCGGGCGACCTGAACCGGGTGATGTTCACCACCGGCGGCTCGACCGCGGTGGATACGGCGGTGCGGGCGGTGGCCTATTACCAGACCTGCATGGGCCGGCCCGGCAAGACCGACATCGTTGCGCGGGACTACAGCTATCACGGCTCCACCTACCTGGCGCAGTCGGTCGGCAAGCGGCCGGGCGACCGGGTGCCGGAGTTCCGCTACAAGGAGGACGGGATCCATCACCTTTCCGTCCCGAACCCCTATCGCCGCCCCGAGGGCATGACAGAGGCGGAGTTCTGCGACGCTCTGGTGGCCGAGTTCGAGGCGCTGATCGGCCGGGTCGGGGCGGACCGGATCGGCGGCTTCATCGCCGAGCCCATTCAGGCGAGCGGCGGGGTGATCGTGCCGCCTGACGGCTATCTGAAGCGGATGTGGGAAATCTGCCGGCGCCACGACATCCTGTTCATCGCCGACGAGGTGGTCACGTCTTTCGGCCGCCTTGGCCACTGGTTTGCGTCCTGGGAGATGTTCGGCGTGCAGCCCGACATGATCTGCACCGCCAAGGGGCTGACTTCGGGCTATGTGCCCTTGGGCGCGCTGATCGTCAGCGACCGGATGTGGGACGCCATGGCGCAGGACGGCAGCCGCTGGTTCACCGCCGGCTTCACCTATTCCGGCCATCCGGTCGCCTGCGCTGCAGGGCTGAAGAACATCGAGATCATGGAGCGCGAGGGCCTTCTGGCGCAGGCGGACAACGTCGGCCGCTATTTCGAGGACCGCATGGCGCCCCTGGCCGACCTGCCGCTGATCGGCGACGTGCGCGGGCGGCGGCTGATGCTGTGTGTGGAAAGCGTGGCCGACAAGGCGACCAAGGCGGTGCTGCCGGAGGCTGCAAACGAATCCAAGCGCATCTCGAACGCGGCCGAGGCGATGGGCCTTCTGGTCCGCCCGATGGGGCATCTGAACGTGATGTCGCCGCCACTGGTCATCACCGAGGCGCAGATCGATTTCGTGGCCGAGACGCTGGAACGTGCCATCCGCCAGGTGACGGACGAACTGGTGCGCGAGGGCTTCCGGCTGGGGTGATTTGATCAAAGGCTTGACAACCGGGCGGGGCAGGGGTTTCCTGCCCTTCCCGGATCCGCGCGTCTCCGCTGAACGACTGCGCTGCAAGACCCGAGACCATCATGGCCCTTGAAGACGCCAAGACGCAGGTCGATACTGCGTTCACCCGCCCCACGCAGCGGGGTTATGCCTTTGAAAACGCCTTCGGCGGCGCGACATCCTTCCTGCGCCGGACATACACGAAGGACCTGACCGGGGTCGATCTGGCGATCACCGGCGTGCCCTTCGACCAGGCGGTGACACATCGCGCCGGCACCCGCTTTGGCCCCCGGGCGATCCGCGAGGCATCGTCGCTGCAACCCTACGATCCGCCCTATGGCTGGCCGACGAACCCGCTGGAAGAGATGAACATCATCGACTACGGCGATCTGGCCTTCGACTATGCAAAGGTCGCCGATTTCCCTGACCGACTGACTGACCACATCCGCACCATCCTGAAGGCAGGGGCGGGCACGGTCACGCTGGGGGGCGACCACTACATCACCTATCCGATCCTGAAGGCCTATGCCGAAAGGTTCGGCCCCCTTGGCGTGATTCACTTCGACGCCCATTCAGACCTGTGGCCCGACGATGACCTCACCCGGATCGACCACGGGACGATGCTGTACAAGGCGGTCAAGACCGGGCTGGTCGATCCCAAACGGTCGGTGCAGATCGGCATCCGCACCACGACCGAAGATTACCTGGGCCTGCACGTCATCGACGCGCGCGAGGTGCACGAAAAGGGTGTGGCCCATGCCGTTGCGCTGGCACGGGACATCGTGGACGAAAGGCCGGTCTATCTGACCTTCGACATCGACTGCCTTGACCCCTCGGTTGCACCGGGCACGGGCACGCCGGTCTGGGGCGGTCTGCACAGCTGGCAGGCGGCGGCGATGCTGCGCGACCTTGCCGGGATCAACCTGGTCGGTGGCGATGTGGTCGAGGTTTCGCCACCCTATGACACGACCGGGGCGACTGCCATCGCGGGGGCGCATGTGGCCTACGAGCTGATCTGCCTTTATCACTGGGCACGGACGCAAAGATGAAAGGGTGGGGCATGGCGGTTCCGTGGCTGGTCCTGGCGACGCTGGTCGCTGGGGGGGCCTACGTCCGTCTTGCCCCGTCGGACCCCTCAGTCTGGCACATCGACCCGTCGATGGCCTTGCCCGCCGGGGGGCTGCCGGTCACGCGCCCAGGTCAGGCGCCGCAGATTGCCACGACGCAGAACACGGCCGTCGTGCGGGTCGAGATGCCGGGATCAGCGCCCGAGGTTCTGGCGCGCCTGGACGCAATAGCGCTGGCCACGCCGCGCACCACCCGGCTTGCCGGTAGCCCGGAACAGGGGCGGATCACGTGGATCACCCGCTCTGCACTTTGGGGCTTTCCCGACTACACCACAGCGCAGGCGGCGACCCCGCAGGAGGGTAGCACCGAAGTAACCCTGTTAGCCCGCTCGCGCTTCGGAAAGAGCGACCTGGGGGTTAATGCGGCGCGGTTGCGTGAATGGCTGTCGCGCCTTTGATCTGATTTCCAGCGCGAACATCCTGTCGGGCGGTCAAGTGGTTCGGGCAGAACCGGACGTCTGGCGTGCAACCCCGCAGGTCTGCCCCCTTGACCGCCCCCCGCTTCCGCGCCAAACCGCGCCCATGGTTCCCTTGGACAAACTTGCCCAGATCGTCGAGCGTTTCGAGTTTCTCGAGGCGCAACTGAACGCAGGCGCCGCCCCGGCCGAGATCGCCCGGATCAGCCGTGAATACACCGAGCTGAAGCCCGTGGTCGAACAGATTCGGGCCTATCGCCAGGCGCTGGCCGATCTGGCCGAGGCCGAAGCGATGCTTGCCGACCCGGAGATGAAGGCCCTTGCGGAAGAGGAACTTCCGCGCCTCCGGTCGCGCCTGCCCGAGATGGAGCAGGCGCTGCGGCTGGCGCTTCTGCCGAAGGATGCCGCCGATGCCCGCCCCGCTATCCTGGAAATCCGCCCGGGCACCGGGGGCGAGGAGGCGGCGCTGTTCGCGGCCGACCTTGCGCGGATGTATCAGCGCTATGCCGAACGCATGGGCTGGCGCTGGGAGGTGCTGGAGCAACAGACATCCGATCTGGGCGGGTTGAAGGAACTGGTCGCGCTGGTCTCGGGCGACGGAGTCTATGCCCGGCTGAAATATGAAAGCGGCGTCCACCGGGTGCAGCGGGTGCCGGAAACCGAGGCGGGCGGGCGTATCCATACCTCGGCCGCCACCGTGGCGGTGCTGCCCGAGGCCGAAGAGGTGGATATCGACATTCCGGCCTCGGACATCCGCATCGACACCATGCGGTCCAGCGGCGCGGGCGGTCAGCACGTCAACACCACCGATTCGGCTGTCAGAATCACCCACATTCCCACCGGAATTGTGGTGACCTCGTCCGAGAAATCGCAGCACCGGAACCGCGAGATCGCCATGCAGGTGTTGCGGTCGCGGCTTTACGAAGCGGAACGGGAACGGCTGCATGCCGAACGCTCGGCCGACCGGAAAAGCCAGGTGGGAACCGGCGACCGCAGCGAGCGGATCCGCACCTACAACTTCCCGCAAGGCCGGATGACCGACCACAGGATCAACCTGACGCTTTATGCCCTGCCGCAGATCATGGGCGGGGATCTGGGCGAGGTGATTGACGCGCTGGTGGCCCATGATCAGGCCGAACGGTTGGCGGAGATGGAGGCGTGACAGCGGCCGAGGCGTTGCGCCTGGCCGTGCCCCGGCTGGCCGCAGCGGGGGTAGAGGACGCGGGCCGCGATGCACGGTTGTTGCTGGCCCATGCGCTGGCCGTGTCGCCCGACCGCCTGACCCTGCACCTGCCCGACGAGATGACCGCGCCGCAGGCGCGGGCATACGAGGAGGCACTGCTTGCGCGCATCGCACGCCAGCCGGTTGCGCAGATCACCGGGCGCAGGCTGTTCTGGGGTCTGCCGTTCCGCGTCACCCGTGACACGCTGGACCCCCGCCCCGAGACCGAGGTGCTGGTCGCCGAGGCGTTGTCCCGCCCCTTTCGCAGAATTCTCGACCTTGGGACCGGGACCGGCTGCATCCTTCTGTCTTGCCTCAGCGAAACCCCCGATGCCCAGGGATTGGGTGTCGATGTTTCCGAGGCTGCGCTTGCGGTTGCGATGGAAAATTCACGCAACCTTGGCCTGTCCGACCGGGCGCGGTTCCTGCGGTCGGACTGGTTTTCCGCCGTTGATGGGGTCTTCGACCTGATCTTGGCCAACCCGCCCTACGTCGCCCAGGCCGAGATGGAGGGGCTTTCCCCCGAGGTGCGCGACTGGGAGCCGCATCTCGCGCTGACCCCCGGTGGCGATGGACTGGATTCCTACCGCACCATCGCAGGCGGCGCGGCGGCAAGACTCATGGCGGGCGGGCGTATTCTGGTCGAGATCGGGCCGACACAGGGGCAGGCGGTGGCCGCACTGTTCCGCGAGGCTGGGCTTACGGATGTGCGAATCCTGACTGACCTCGACGGACGCGACCGCGTGGTGGCGGCAGAAAAGCCCGTTGGCAACCGTTGCATCGCTGCCTGAGCGCCGCCGAATTCGCAAGGCGGTTGAATTTATCGCTTGTCAGCCGCCGTGGCCTGTGATTACTGGACCCAAGCTTCGGGCGGGGTCGAACCTGCCCCAGCCCAATGCCGGCCTTGCTGACTTCATTCAGGCTGCCCGTGGCGGGCAGCGGTCGCGGGCCAAAGCCATCAAAAGGACAAGATGCGCTCTTCCAAGAAACGCTCGCGTTCCAACCAGAACCGCCCGCGCAGCCTCGGCAACATTGTCAACCGCGTCTTCGATTCCTCGGGTCCTGAGGGCAAGGTGCGCGGCACGCCGCAGCAGATCATCGAAAAATACCAGATGCTCGCCCGCGATGCGCAGCTGTCGAACGACCGGGTTTCGGCCGAGAATTTCCTGCAGCATGCCGAACATTACACGCGCATGCTGGCCGAGGCGATGCGCGAGATGGCGGCCGAGCAAGAGGCGCGCCAGCAGCAGGCCCAAAGCAACGGCGGGCAGCATGGCGGCCAGAACGGGGGGCACGGCTTCCGCGCCGACCGTCAGGGCGATGGTCGTGATCGGGGCGATCGCGGCGAAAGGCGTCAGGAGTTTGCCCGCGAGTTCCGCGATGATCGCGATTCCGGCGGTGCAGACCAGCCGCGCGTGGTGGATGTGATCGACCTTGGCAGCGACGAAGGCAGCAGCCTGATCGAAACGCCCGAGTCTGCACCGCGCCCTCGTGCCGAACCTGCCGAGCCCGTGGCCGAGGCGCAGGCCGGGTCCGCTGTTGCCGAAACGCGCGAGGAGCGCAGCCAGAACCGCCGCCCGCGGGGACCGCGCAAGCCCAAGTCGGAAGGCAAGTCCGAAAGCAAGTCGGACGGCGAGCCGCCTAAAGAAGCGGCCGAATAGCCCAAACAGCCGGCACAGGAATGACAAGGCCCCGAAGTCGGGGCCTTTCGTCTGTCTGTCGGGTCTGGTTGAGACCGCGCCTGGCGTCCATCTTATGCCCTTCCGTCCGCCTAAAGGCATTCCGCGCCGTCGATGACCAGGGCATGGCCGGTCATGAAGGCCGACTGGTCCGAGGCAAGAAAGACGATCCCGTGGGCGATTTCTTCCGGCGTGCCCCAGCGACCCATCGGGATGGCTTGGGCGACGTAATCCTCCAGCGCGCGGCGGCCGCCCATCTGGCGTTCGAAACCGTCGTTGAACGGGGTGTCAACGAAGCCGGGACACAGCGCATTGCAGCGAACATTGTGGCGTGCGTAGTCCACCGCCATCTGCCGCGTCATGGCAATCACAGCATGCTTTGTCGTCGCATAGGCGATCATCCCGCGGTCATACTGCACGCCCGAGTTCGACGACGTGATGATGATAGAGCCCTTGCCCTGCGCCTTCATCACCGGCATGGCCGCCCGTGCCGCCACGAAATGTGATCGCACGTTCAGCCGCCAGGAGGCATCCATCTGCTCGGGCGTCACCTCTTCCAGCCGTCCCGGAATCTGGATGCCGGCATGCGAATGCAGGATGTCCAGCCGCCCGTGCCGGGCTGCCGTGCCAGCAATCTCTGCCGAAAGCATGTCGTCGTCGTTGACATCCAGCGCCAGCGCCTCGGCCCGGCCACCGCTTTGCGCGATCTCTTCGGCGACGACGCGCGCCCGGTCGCCGTCTCGGTCGGTCACAATGACAAGCGCACCCTCGGCGGCCATGGCAAGGGCCCCGGCCCGGCCGATGCCGGAACCGCCCCCAGTCACGAAGGCCACGCGATCCTGAAGAAGCATCCGGGAACTCCCTGGCATCATGCCGCCTTGCGTCCGCGTTGCAGGATGGCCTGCGCTGCGATCAGCATGACCAGCGAGACGGCAAGCACCATCGTGCCGATCGCGTTGATTTCCGGCGTGACGCCGCGGCGGATCGAGGAAAAGACATAGACCGGCAGCGTGGTCTGCGACCCGGCCACGAAGAAAGCGATGATGAAGTCATCGAAGCTGAAGGTGAAGGCAAGAAGGAACCCCGCAAGGATGCCGGGGAAGATCTGCGGAAGTGTCACCTGGCGGAAGGTACCCCACGGCGTGGCGCCAAGGTCGGCCGAAGCCTCGATCAGGCTGCGGTCCATGCCGGCCATCCGGGCCCGCACGATGATGATGACCAGCGCCATGGTGAACAGCCCGTGCGCCGCGATCAGCGAGCCATAGCCCAGCGACAGCTGCGGTGCCTTCCCGGCCAAGGGCCACAGCGCCTCGATCAGAGGGTTCAGCCAGCCGAAAAGCGTGACCAACGCAATCAGCGTGGCGATGCCGATCACGATCCCCGGCACCATGACCGCGATGTAGATCAGCGCGTCAAAGGCCATGCGCACCCGCCCCCTGACCGATTGCAGGGCCAGGGCTGCCATGGTTCCGAAGAGGGTTGCCAGCAGCGCCGAAGCAAGGGCCACGGTCAGGCTGGTCTGCAGCGCGTCCATCACGAAGGGGTTGGACAGCGCCTTGCCGTACCACTGGGTCGAAAAGCCCTGGAACTGTGCCGCGTGGCGTCCGGCATTGAAGCTGAACAGTGCGATCACCCCGATCGGGATGTAGAGGAACAGATAGACGGCAAGGGCGTAAAGTCTCATACCGCAGGCCCCTACATCAAGGACACGTCGTCGCGCCCGCCGGCCCAGCGGCGAGTGAAACGCATGTAGGCAAGAACCGTGATCAGCATCACAAGCACAAGCGCCACGGCGACAGCAGACCCGAAGGGCCAGTTGCGCGACTGCAGGAACAGGTCCACCAGCGCATTGCCGATGAAGAACACCTTGCCCCCGCCCAGCATCGCCGGGATCAGGAATTCACCCATCAGCAGGATGAAGACCAGCATGCAGCCAGTGGCCACGCCAGGCATGGACAGTGGCAGAGTGACCTGCAGAAAGCTGCGCCACGGTGGGCTGCCAAGGTCGGACGAGGCCTCCAGCAGGCGTTTGTCCAGGCGTTCCAGGGCGACGTAGATCGGAAAGACCATCAGCGGCAGGTAGCCGTAGACGATCCCCACCAGCACCGCGAAGGGCGTGTTGATCAGCCGGGGATTGCCAAGCCCGAGGGCGTTCAGAAGCGCCGGGATGCCCTGGCCACCCAGAAGATAGATCCAGGCATAGCTGCGGATCAGAATCGAGGTCCAGAACGGCACGATCACCAGGATCAGCAGGACCGTCCTCCACCGCGGCGAGGTCTTCAGCGCAAGGAAATAGGCCAGGGGATAGGCGATCAGCAGGCAGATCAGCGTGCCGAGGGGCGCCAGGATGAGCGTGTTCTTGAAGGCCGCCCAGCGGCTGCCGAGGTTCAGGAAATTGTCGAAGGTGAAGGCGGGCGCATAACCGCCCGCCGCCCCCCGTTCGCCGAAGGAATAGACAAATACGACGATCAGCGGCAGGACCAGCATGCACAGGAACCATGCCCCGGCGGGGGCAAGGAAAAGCCATGTGCGAAGGGCCTGCCGCTGCATGGTCTTACGCGGACTTGAAGCGCGCCATCAGCTCGGCGCGGTTGGGGTCTGTCAGAGTGACGGCCGCGCCGAATTCCAGCGCGTCCAGCAGTTCCTGCGCCGGATACATGATCGGGTCGTTCAGCATCTCGGGCGGCAGGATGGCGTTCACGCGGGCATCCGCCACCGGATAGCCGTGGAACATCACCTCTTTCGCGTTCACCTCGGGCGTGAGCAGGTAATTGATCAGCGCATAGGCCGCATCGCGGTGCGGGGCACCCTTCGGAATGGCGAAGAAGTCGGACCACAGCTCGCCGCCTTCCTTGCCCAGCACATAGTCGATCTCCGGCATGTCGCGGTGCAGCTGCAACCCGTCGCCTGTCCAGGCGATCGACATCCAGGCATCGCCCGACCTCATCGAGGGCTGATAGTCCGAGTTGATGCCGAAGAGGTGGGGCTTGACCTCAAGGAGCAGCCTTTCGGCATCGGCCAGCTCCTTCGGATCGATCGAGTTGAAGGAATAGCCGAAATATTTCAGCGCATTGCCGATCGTGGTCAGCTGATAGTCATGCACCATCGTCCGGCCCGAGAATTCGGCCTTTGTCATGTCCCAGAATTCCTTCCAGGTCGTCGGCTTGGGCAGGTCGCCCAGCATGCTGGTGTTGACCACGAATCCGGTGGTGCCCCAGTTGCGCGGCACGGCATAGACCACGCCGTTCACGGTGCCTGCTTCCGCAAAGCGGGCGTCAAAGCTGGCGGGATCGTAATTCGGCAGCTTGGACAGGTCGAGGGGCTCGATCAGGTCTTCCTCGACATAGGTCGAGATCGTGTAGTTGGTGGGCACGAACACATCCCAGCCCGAACCGCCGGCCTGAAGCTTGGCCAGCATCTCCTCGTTCGAGCCGAAGACGTTCAGATCGACAGCCGCGCCGGTTTCGGCGGTGAAGGCCTCGAAATTGGCAGGATCGTGATAGTTGGGCCAGCTGGCTACCACCACGCGGTCGCCGATCGAGCCCTGGGCCCGGGCGGCCGAGCGCAAGCCCGGCATCGCGGCACCCAGCACGCTGGTCGCCACCCCCAGACCGGTCACGCCCAGGAAGTGCCGCCGCGTGACCGAGCCCTTCTTGTAGCGATAGAGCTCGGCCATGAATTTCTCGCGCGAGATGAAGTCATTCCGGTCTGTCATCGTCATTCTCCCAGTTGGTTCCTGTTGTCCTTCAGTCATCCTCGAGGATCAGCGCCGCCCCTTCGGACCATGATGCAAAGGCCTGATCGCCCGGTTCGAACCCGCCTTCGCTGGCTTCTGCCTGGCGTGACACGAGCACGAGGAATTCGCCCAGATCGCCATTTCGGACGAGATACTCGGTATGTTCGCCCAGGAAGATGCGGTTGACCACCGTGACCGGAAGGGCGTGGCCGGCGGGTTTGCGGGTAAGGGCAATCTGCTCGGGCCGCAGGCTCGCGCTGGCACGCTGGCCTGCGGCAATCCCGACCGGGGCAAGTCCCGCGATCACGTGTCCCCCCGCAGCGGCAAGTTCCGTCCGGCCGGCAGAGACTGCCGTGACGGTGCCGGGAAAGAAGTTGGACTTTCCCACGAAATCCGCCACATAGCGGCTGGCGGGCCGGTCGTACAATTCGCGCGGGCTGCCCACCTGCACGATCCGCCCGCTGCGCATGATGCAGATCCGGTCGGACATCGAGAGCGCCTCCTCCTGGTCGTGGGTGACAAGGATGAAGGTAATGCCAAGCTGGCGCTGCAGGGTCTGAAGCTCGATCTGCATGTCGCGGCGCAGCTTCTTGTCCAGCGCGGCCATCGGTTCGTCCAGCAGCAGAAGCTTGGGCTGGTTGACAATGGCACGGGCCAGCGCCACGCGCTGCTGCTGGCCGCCCGACATTTCCCATATGCGGCGCGGTCCGAAGCCGGGCAGGCGCACCGTTTCCAGCGCCCGTTCGACGGCGCGGGAGATTTCGTCCTCGGGCGGGCGGGGGCGGCGCTGGCGCAAGCCATAGGCGATGTTCTGCGCCACGGTCAGATGCGGAAACAGCGCATAGTGCTGAAAGACCATGTTCACCGGCCGCTGGTGCGGCGGCACGTCATTGACGCGCTGCCCGTCCAGCAGGATGTCACCCGAGGTCGGGCTTTCGAACCCCGCCAGCATCCGCAGCGCCGTCGTCTTGCCGCAGCCCGACGGGCCCAGGAACGACAGGAACTCGCCCCGGCGGATCGCCAGGTTCAGGCCCTCGGCCGCGACGACGGCGCCGTAGTGCTTGCTTGCATCGCGAAGCTCGGCGATCGGGGCGTCCCTCTCCTCCGAGGCAGGTTTCAGTTTGCTTTCCATCACGCCGAGTATATGCCTTTAGATGTGGTTCAGCGTAGAAACGATGCCGAAGGATGTATATACCACAAATGGCATATCGGAATGCTGAGGGGGCGCGAAATGGATAGGGCGAGTCTGCTGTCACGAACGGGCGCAATGATCGCGGCGATCGGCGGGGACCGCTTCGCCCCCGCTCTTACCGGACTATTGCAGGCCATGGCGCCCTATACCTATACGGTGGTCTTCGGCTACCGGGGGCAGGACCGGCCGCTTGATCTGTATGACGATTTTCCGGCCACCAAGCGGCAGGTGTTCGTGACCGACTATCAGGAAGGGCCCTATCTGCTGGACCCCTTCTACCTTGCCGCGACGCGGCCTGTAGAGGCGGGCTTGTACCGGATGCGCGATCTGGCGCCCGACCGCTTCTATCAGGGCGAATATTTCCGCAACTACTACATCCAGACGGGGCTGGCTGAGGAGATCGGCTATTTCATCGATATACCCGGGGGGGCCATGGTCGTGCTGTCGCTGATGCGCGATGAAAGGCCATTTACCTTGCGCGAGATGAAGGCACTGGAAGACGTGCGCCCGGTCGTCGAGGCCTCGATCCGGCGCCATTGGGCCGATCTGCCTGCGCGGTTCGGTGCTGTGTCGCAGGGAGCGGATGGCCCTGCCATGCGGACCGAGATCGAAAGGTCGTTCCAGAGTTTCGGCGACGGTGTCTTGACCGCGCGCGAGCGGGAAATAGTCGAGCACACGCTGAAGGGCCACTCGGCCGAAGCGGTCGGCCGGATCCTGGGCATTTCGCCGGGCACGGTCCGGATTCACCGCCGCAACATCTATGCGAAATTGCGCATCAGTTCGCAGGGAGAACTGTTCTCGCGCTTCATCCAGACGCTGGGGCGGATCTAGTTAAGCGTCCCAGTATACATGGCAACTGCATGACGTCCTAGGCTCAGGACTCACAAGCAATAGATGACAGTTG